>QIAL01000960.1 GCA_003225535.1 Acidobacteriota bacterium
AATTACCCGGATATATCGATTGACGGGCAAGTTAGTCAGTTTGTCAGCAGACTTGCTCGGCGCGGGCCAATGAATTTCTAATTCATCCACCACCGTCGCCCTACCGAGACCGAGAATCTCTCGGGGATCATGCGAAGAGAGATAACTGCCACCACTGTTCTTCAGGCGCTGGCGCAATTTGCCCCCCGCTTTCCAAAGAATGCGCGCGCCGATAGCATCGCGATTGCATGTCGCGCCTTCTAGCCTGAGACCCAGCCAATTGTTACCTTTAGCTGCGTTGTTTTTCAACAGCACGGGAGCGCCACCGTTGACCGCAATGAGCACATCTAGCGCGCCATCGTTGTCGAAATCACCCACGGCTAGGCCTCGCGCAGCAAAATACCTCTCAAATGCCGGACCCGCGCTTTCGCTTACGTCATGAAGCTTGCGGTCCTCACCCTGATGGAACAAAAGCAATGGCTCTTTGTATTTCACTTGCATCGAATAGTTATCGATCATGTCGTCTGGATGGCCATTGGCGAGGAAGAGGTCGACAGCGCCATCGTTGTCGTAATCGAAATATTTCAATCCCCAGCCGCTCAGCAATCTTGTAGCTCGGGCTACACCATGCCCTTGAGCAGCATCGCGAAAAGTTTCATCTTTATTGTTCTCGTAAACCGAAAACATCTCGTGGTCAACGTTGGCGACAAACAGATCCTGCCATCCGTTTCCGTTGAGATCGGCAGCATCCACTCCCATTCCTGAACGAGGCCGCCCGCTCTCGCTGAATCCAACATTCGCCTGCAACGCGATTTCCTCCCAATTCCAGCGACCGTTGGAGCCTGGGCCACGATTCACAAAGAGAAAGTTCTGCACGGTGTCATTGGCGACAAAGAGATCCATACGACCGTCGTTATTTATGTCGGTGGCGACTACACCCAGGCCCTTTCCCAAAGCTTTGGCGATGGCAGTCCCTTTGCTCACTTCAGTGAAAGTACCGTCGCCATTGTTGTGATAGAGGAGACTTGCGGTGGGCTTGAAAACACGCGGCACGCAATAATAGTTTCTACCTATTTGATTATTGCCGCATTCTAGTTTGCGCACGCCCGAGTAATCCACAAACGGCGCTGGTAGTCCAGCCTGGAGCGGCCAGGGCGGCTTTTTCCGTTACGTCCGTGAACGTCCCATCATGGTTGTTCTTGTAGAGGATGGATTTTCCGTAGGCAGTGACGAAAATATCAGACCACCCGTCGTTGTCATAATCGCCGACGGCGACTCCCATTCCGAAAGAGCCGCCGGTTATGCCAGCTTTCTCGGTGACCTCGGTAAATGTTCCATCCCGATTGTTCTTGTACAGCGCATTGCGGACAGGGCTTGAGGGTTTCCAAAAATCACTAGGGCCGCTGTTTACCAGAAAAATATCCATCCACCCGTCATTGTCGAAGTCCAGAAAAGCGCACCCAGGACCTAGCGCCTCTGGCAGGTAGCGACTGGGGGACATCGCGTTTTCGTGCACCCACGCAATGCCGCTCGCAGATGGTGGGACTTCAACAAACAAGGGCTGTAGCTGGCCTGACGCGCTTTGCCCTCCCAGCGACAGGGCTGCGCCAAACGATGAGGCCAGCCATAGCCATTCTCTTCTATTGAATTTCATTTAGACTTTGCCTGGAATCGCGGGTGCTGCAAACTATTGTGCCTTAGCTCCAGGCTGCTTGGCTTGCGCTTCCGCCGTCAGTTTCTGGAC
>QIAL01000283.1 GCA_003225535.1 Acidobacteriota bacterium
TGATGGGACTGGTTGCCTCAGCCTGCCTGCGTTGTGATGACTGCATTTTCTATCATGCGATTCAGGCGTATCGGCTGGGAGTACCCCGAGTCGAGCAGGAAGAATCGCTGAATGTGGCGATGGTCGTGGGCGGCAGCATCGTGATCCCACATTTGCGACGGGCATACGAGTTGCTGGAGGAACTGTACGGGTAGAGAAAGTCCTTTCAATCGCGAAACGAAGCGCGTCACTTGAATGCGTGTGCCAGACGCGAGATGTCCACTGACAGGCCCATCCGCGCTTCCGAGTCAGTTTGATTGATCTGTTCGATTCTGTTCGCGTATCTGTACGCCAGTGGTAGTTCGACGCCGGGTACCAGCGGGATCGTCAGCTTGGATTCGAAAGTGTATTGCGGCTTCTGGCCGGTCTGCCACCTGCCTTCTCCGCTGAAGGTGAGCGTGATCGGGTTTTTTCCCCACGCCGAGTCGGGCTGTGTGAGATTTCCCTGGAAGCTCGTTGCGAACCTTCCTCCTTTTGAATCTGATGAAGTCTTGCGATCCGTATAGTCCGCACTGGCATTTACCGTCCAGTTGATTCGCGGGCTCAGTCCGTAGTCGAAAATCAATTCCGCCCGATGATAGTTATTGCCTTTGGCGTCGCGGATGTCCGCGGCGTATGAGATCGACAGTTGCTGCGCCTTGCTGATTTCATCGTATTTCTGTCGAAAAACTGCCCGCTCCTGCGAAAACGCCGCTAAGGAATTTTCAATGAGAGTCTGAATCCGTTTATTCGTCTCGGTGCTCAGGCTGCTTAGAGTGGCTTGGAAGTTAGCGTCGCTAGCCAGGTGATCCTTGATGAATGCAGCGAAACTGTCGAGATCGGAAGGTTCGCCGTTGGCATCGACGGAGGCAGGGTTAAGTGCGGCGAAAATCAGTTTTTTGACCTGAAGCTTCAGAGCAGCAGAGGCTTTAGCAGCGTTGGCATTTGCTTCTTGAGCTTGCTTTATTCTGGCCAGATTAGCTTTGGTGTACAACTCGCGCGCATTGATCAGAAGTACCTTCGCGCCGTACACCGTTGCTGGCGTGTCACTGTTATCAGTTGCCAGAGTGGACGCCGCGGTTCCGATGGTAAAGGAAAATCTACGGGAGAAGACATGCTCGGCATAAAACTTTGGGTCCGTTGGATTCACTTTGTTCAGCCCGGCAAGCAGCGCGTAGAGACTCGCTGTCGCCGTCGTCGAGCCGGCAGCGCCGCTGGTGTTTCCGCTTGATCCTGTCGAGGACACGAACTGCGATAGACCCGGCGTAACGGGAATGACATTCGCGGCCACACTGAAGAAGTCGGTCGCGGAACTCTGGTCCACCAGTGACGTTGACCTCGAATCAGCTGCAGGCGACTCTCTTTGTTTATCGGAGCCTTGACCATTCTGTCCCACAAGTTGTTTGTCAAGAAGACCATCAATCTGTTTGTCAATCCAACCGTTCACCCCCGGCTCGGACTGCGTCCATGCGGATACAGGATAGAGCAGTATCACCGCGAGCAATACAAGCCCTCTATTCATCTTTCTCATTGAATCACCACCGTGAAAGATTCCGGCGCTTTGTCCATCGGTGTACCGGCGTAGTCGATTTGCAGAACAACCGTCGTGTTGCCAGCATCATCATTTAAGTCGACGGTGCATGTGTATTTAGCATTCGTTAAGAAGGCGATGCGTAACTCGAGTTCGTCCAACTGCTGGATGTCGGAGGGATTCTTTAAGTGATCCCACTCGTACTTGGTTTTGGGATGCCCTGAAAAGTCGCTGGCTTCGTACAATACGCCCTTGGCGCTGCTTGCAAACGTGAAGATTGGAATGGGGCCGCCGGCATCAACGATGAAATGCAAGTATTGACCCTTACTCGTCGCGACTTTAACGACGCCCGGGTTCTCGACTGTGGGGGTCCGAGTGACTGCCATAAAACCTCCATCGTGCAAAAAGATTCACCGTGTGAAGCATGTCTAGTGCGGTTGCTGGCACTCATATTCAGCACATCGTTGAACCGATTGATGGCTCAGCCAGCGCGCTGCATGTCTGAACGAGCCCAGTATTGGGAAAGATAACTGGGACGTACCCACGCCCGTGGGTGATCAAGGCAATGGAGAAGATTGAGAAGAAGAATCACAGCCTTCTGGGGAAGGCCCTCGCCTTGACGGAGGGAAGGCTACTCCACTATCGGGCAGTGCCCTTCGTGGAAGCAGAAGTTGTTACGGATTTGGAAATTCGCTTGAATTCTCCGGCCATTTCGAAGAGGTAAGACCCTGGAAGGTGTGAGGCAGCTGCTTCACGGCAGGCCTGGAGGCGCCATGATCTGCTTAGTGATAGTGGTCTCGGCACGTTACGAAAACCGAACAAACCTGTGGGAGCATGAAAACTCTACTCGTATCTGACTGCCTGGCAAGCCAACTATCAGGCTGACGTTAGTGCTGCCTAGAACGCGTCGATCCCCGTGACGCTCTGCCCGATGATCAGCGAGTGAACGTCGTGCGTGCCTTCGTAGGTCTTCACCGATTCCAGGTTCATCAAGTGGCGCATGATCGGATAATCGTCCGCCACTCCGTTCGCGCCGAGAATGTCACGCGAGAGGCGGGCACACTCGAGCGCCATCCAAACGTTGTTGCGCTTGGCCATCGAGACGTGATGGGGTTCGACCTTTCCCGCGTCTTTCAAACGTCCTACTTGCAGCACCAGCAATTGCGCCTTCGTGATCTCGCTGATCATCCAGGTCAGCTTGTCCTGTACGAGCTGGTGCGAGGCGATCGGCTGATCGCGCCATTGTTTGCGGAGAAGGGAATACTGCAGCGCGCAGTCGTAGCACGACATCGCTGCGCCAATCGCTCCCCAGGCAATGCCGTAGCGCGCCTGGTTGAGGCACATCAGCGGAGACCGCAGGCCGCCGGTTTTGGGGAGCAGATTTGATTCGGGCACGTGCACATCCTGCAGCGATAGCCCGGATGTCACCGATGCACGTAGCGACCACTTTCCGTGAATGTCGTCAGCTTTGAATCCCGGACGGTTCGTCTCCACCAGAAACCCGCGGATGCGGTCATTCTCGTTCTCCACCTTGGCCCAGATGATGGCCACATCGGCGATCGTACCAGAGGTGATCCACATCTTCTCGCCGTTGATCACATATTCGTTCCCAACCTTGCGTGCGCGCGTGCGCATACCGCCCGGGTTCGATCCGAAATCCGGCTCGGTCAGCCCGAAGCATCCCAGCTTTTCGCCTTTCTGCATCGCGGGGAGCCAGGTGTTTTTCTGCTCGTCGCTGCCGAATTCATAGATCGGATACATGCAGAGGCCCGACTGAACGCTGACGAAGCTCCGTACTCCGGAATCGCCGCGCTCGAGTTCCTGCGTCATCAGGCCGTATTCCACGTTGCCCATGCCGGCGCAGCCGTATCCCTTGAGCGATGCGCCGAAGAAGCCCAGTTCGGCCATTGGTTTTACCAGTTCGCGTGGAAAACGGCCCGCGCGGTTGCATTCCTCGATGATGGGAATCAGATTGTCTTCGATGAATTGGCGGGTGGTGTTGCGGACGAGCTTTTCGTCATCGGTGAGCAGCGAATCGTATTGAATGAAATCGACACCACGAAATTTGATGGCAGACATGGAGAGTCTCCGTAGTTATGAACTTTGGACTCCGGCGCGCGACCACATCACAGTTGCCGCCGCGATCCGGCGACCATGCGCCTTCGAGTATGCGCGGGCAAGAGTGCCCGCGCCACACAGCTAGAGTCGTCCGCACGCGCTAGGGGAAACAAATGACGGTAGCAGGATGCGGGGATGCCGGTCAATTGGCGAAGGGACTGACGGTGTCCTGAGTCGAAACCAAGACTCAGGACACTATCAGCGAGCATTCCGGTAGCGCTATCAGAGCCGCGTGGTTCTCGATCTATTCAATGTTCACGGTTACGGGAAGAGACGCAATGCCATTGCACACCACCCGTAAGTCGCTCAAGCCGGTCGGGATTTTGCTGGTCACGTCGAAACTGGTCGAGGCGGGCGTAGTGTAGGCAATGCCCATCGTGCTGTGGTCATGCGTCCGAGCATAGGACACCTGGCCGCTCACCCGGTTGGTGATTTGCACCAGGGGATAGTTCGTGGCTCCCTGGATGTCATCACCGTATGCGGCGCCTTGCGAGAATCCGTTGAAGTTCAGGCCCGCCACAACATACGTGTGCCCGGGCTTCACGGTCGAGGGAGCCGAGAGAATCTGCGGGAGCCATGCGCTCTTGGGATTCCCGCCGTGCTGGAAAACCCATACATTGGCGAAGTCGGTGTATAAGACCTCGCCGGTGGGTAGCAACAGCATATTTCCGTAGTACGACGAAATGTTTGGCGCATCCGTGTTGCTCGATGTGACGTCTCTATATTGGGTTCCATCCCAGGTGAAAAACTTAGAGCCAGTGTTGAAAATGCCGGGGCTGGCCTGGAACAGCACGCTTCCGCCCGGGAGCAACGCGGCCGGGCCATCAGCAGCATCCATTCCATCCGGGATGTCGGGTCCGGCAGTCCATGTTTTCGTGTTGGTGTCGTAGGTGGCAGTGTGTCCGGCTTGTCCTGGAGCGCCATTTGCGCCCACGTAGAAGACGGTCCCGTCCGGTCTCAGAACGCCCGGGCCAAGTTCGTACGACGCGTGATTTGCGTCGGGATAGGAATCCCAAAGTTGCACGGGCGTGTTTCCAGGGCTTGTCCACTTGCCGGTTGATGGATGATAGATCTCATACCGCTTGCCGTTCTTGGCATAGGCGAACACGTAGGCATCTACGGTCAGCACAGTGCCGTCTGGCAGAAGAGTCCAACCCTCTTCGTCAAAAACGTCCTTCTTATTTGTGCCCGTGATTGTCCAGGTCAACGTGGCCGGATCCAGCAGAGCGCTCTCCTTGCTGCAGCAGTTCGCTTGCATGTAAGTGCCATTAGCCAAAACCACGCTCTGGGCGTCGCCGATTGATTGCCAGCCCGATGGTGGAGCTACCATCGTCCACTTGTTGATTTTCGGGTCATAGATTGCGCCCTGGTTGGTCCAGACCGGTTGGCAGTTTCCTTTGGTCGCGTTGTATTCTCCGCCGGCCATCATGACGCGGCCATCCGGCAACACCGCGGATCCGAAGTAGAGAGGAGCGTATCCTTGAGGCAGTGAGGCGATCCTTTTCCAGGTGCCATTGACGTAGCTTCCGAATGCATCCGGAATCAGACGCCACCATTGTGGACCGCAGGCTTGGTGAAGGATGACTGTGCCATCTGTGAGCAACAGAGGGTTGCCCAGTCCCAGGTTCGCGTTGGGTTGGTTCGCGAGGGGAACCCAATGTTGTGCGGTTGAGAATTGAATTGTCGCCAACACCAGGCCGACTGAAGCGAGGAGAGTGCGCAAGTTTGTCATAGGAATTCTCCGACGATCTTTTGACATCAGGTGACGAGAAGGTTGTTCTGCGGGCGTGAGGTGGTCGATCAGATTACCCTTTGCGGCTGGATCCCCAAGCAGAACGCTTCCTCTCGGTCAAGAGCGGTCAGCATTGTAACCCGATTGTGTTATTTCCGTTTGTCAAGAACTGTATTCGTTGTGGAAGATCCGAATCCGAAGCGGCTGGAATAATCGTCGGACGGCCTACCGTTTGAGCGCTGGTAAGGATTTCGGTGGTATTCTGTTTGCGATTTTCCGGGCTGTTGAATCGTTTCAATAGAAGGATCGCGTTTATGCGAATGGTTCTGCTTGCGAGTGCGGAGGGTAGCTTGCGTCTCGAAAAACGTTCTCTTCCAGTTCTGGCTGTAGCGACTGTTGTGATGGCGCTTTCCATTTCCATGGCGGCCCAGAGGGTCACTGTTGATTCCGACCCGGCACACGTCGCC
>QIAL01000284.1 GCA_003225535.1 Acidobacteriota bacterium
CCGCAAGCAGGCGTGGAAGCTCGCTCGAGACCACTTGCTCCCGCTCAATCGGTGGGATGTTTCTCCGCTCTCCGATGTGATGTTTCGCGAGTTCGTTGAACGTCACTTTTTTCCCTATTTTCTGCCCACGCTGACGCATGATGGATCAGCCCTAGATGCGAACCTTACACCCGAGATTGCCCTAGAAGTCTGTCGGCGAACAAGTAGTGCCGCTCTCCTCGATGGCTCAATCTCTCAAATTGGACTTCAATATTTGTTGACTCTCAAGGCTACCAACTGCTCAAGTGGCGAGTCATTAGCATTCCGGAGACCGAGCCCAACTGGGGATCAGGGCCAAGTACATTCCTCGGGTTGGAGAGGCAGAAGTGAACTACCCTGAGTTGGGGAGAGTTTCTCTACGACTCGCTAGTCTAGGAGCTAATATCTTCTTGAAGTTTCTAAATTCGGCCTGCAAGCTTGGTGCACCAGAGTACTGGCAAGTTCTTAGACCGCATCGTAGCCGCACACCCACCAATCGACTTGCGTTGCGTCGCAGCGATTTATCGCGCACCAGCCACAGTCACGACCCTGCCAGTCGGCCCCGCCACAAAATCTGGGTGAACCTGGGTTATTTTTGCGGAATTTCCTGTACTCAGATTGCGGAAATCACGGTATTGGCGGCGAGGCGTGTAGGTTGGTAGGCTCAAGGCGTTCCAGGCTGCGGGTCCGAAAACGCTACATTGCCCGCTCAAGTCCAGCAGCCTCCGCTGCCCTGAACAGAGCAAGTGAAGCGCTCCCTCTTCGACTGGGATTTTGCAGTTAAGGTGGCGAAGCTGTCGGAGTTCAAGCCTCGTAGAACAAACTCCCCCTGAAATAGAAGAGACGATTATGCACGTACCTACGCCCCTCTCTCGGGGCCAAGGCACGCTGCTCGAGCAGCCGTTCAAAGCCCACTGGTACGCGGCCTACGTGGTTGTCAGGCACGAGAAAGCTGTCGCCGGGCAACTGGTCCGCAGGTCGATGGAGTCGTTTCTGCCCCTCTATCACACGGTTCACTACTGGAAGAAACGCCAGGCAGAAGTAGAGGTGGCCGTTTTCCCCAGCTATCTGTTTGTTCATATCCCTGCCGCTGAGCGCCTGGGCGTGCAGGTTCCCGGTGTCGTCCACATCGTGACCTCCCACGGCGTCCTGGTGGCGATGCCGGAAGAGGAAATTGAAAGTCTGCATACCGCTCTTCAACTTTGCCGGTCCGAGCCATGCCCGTAGCTTGCAGCCGGGAGGCGCGTAGGCATACACTCCGGCCCACTGCAGGGTCTCGAAGGAGTGGTGCTTCGCCAAAACAGTCAGACGCGAATCATCGTTTCGATCGATTTCATTCAGCGCTCTGCGTCAATCGACGGCCGGAACACCTGCAGGGTTTGCCGGAAATGAGTGGCCCGATCCCCAACCGGCCGCCTCGGACCTATCGCTAATACAACGCAACCCAGACCTGTACCCCTAAGGAGTCTAGAACGGATTGTTCCCGAACTCGGCTGCACAGAGCTTTCGAACTCTGCTCGCGTTGCGTTGCGAGCCACTCTCAGGCGGCCAATTCGGCCTAGGCTTGCAACTCCAAGTTCCGGGTGCTTGAACTCGCACCCACAGAATGTGACTCAGCAGCCGGAGCTATGACAACTTTTCCCAGGCTGGAGATTCGACATCTCCTGAGGTTAGGAGGTCTTGCCATGATGAAGCGGTCGTTCCGCCATTCCGCTATTTCCACTGTAGTTCTTGCCGTCTCCTTCTTTGTCTTGTCGGTCGCGATGCAAACGGCGCAAGCCCAAACCTGCTCGACGCCGACGATCGACATGAAGCTGCTGGTGGTCAGCAATGGAAAGACTGAGGCGGATTTCCCAGCCATCAAGCAGATCCTCGACTATCTGGGCACGCCATACGACGTGCTGGACATGACGGTCAACACGGCAGGGATCACTTCCGCGATGTTGTCCGATGGCAGTTGCCATGGCTACTACCAGGGCGTGATCTTCGCGTTTGGCGGCTACATCTACACACTGCCCGGGATGTCGACTTTGACCGCCTACGAACAAGCATTTGGCATACGCCAATTGAACTGGTACATGTATCCGAACAACGACTTCGGGTTCAACTATCCGTATAACGGAACCATTATCTCCACCGGTACCGACAGCGCTAGCTTTACCTCTGCCCTGGGCACACCCCGTAGCGCTTCAGCGTTGCCACCCGGAGCTTCTGTAACGACATTGCTGACGGACACCTCCGGCAATGTCCTCTCCCTCATCTACACCATTGGGGATGGGCGGGAATATCTGACCCAGACGTTCGACAGCAGTCCGTATCTGACGCACGATCTAGTCTTGGCGAAAGGTCTGATCAACTGGCTGACCAGGGGCATCCACCTTGGGGAATACCACGTGTACGCCGCCGCGCAGGTGGATGACCTTTTCATCAATGGCTCGGAATGGATACCCGGCACGCCGTGCACCGATCCCAAAACTCACGACCGCACCCCGCCGGATTCCACAACGCTGCCGTTCTTCAGGATCAATGCGGCGGACATGACTTCGTTGGTGGCTTGGCAGAACAAGTTTCGAAGCGACCCCTTACTCTCAAATTTCAAACTGACCCTGGCCTTCAACGGCGTCGGCACGACGGGCAACACTGACTGGACCGGCCTCCCTACCCCGGGCGTTGCTAATGACGACTTAACCACTAACGTTCAAAACTACCAACAATACTTCCACTGGATTAGCCACACCTACGATCACCCAAACACCCTGAACGGCTTGCATAAATCTGACCCTGGAGGTGACCCTGACACTCCACAAGTGGACTCCATCGATCTGGAGGTCTTGACAAACAAGTATGTGGCAAACGGCACCGGCCAGAACCTGGATCCGGATCCGAGCGACAGCGTCAACCCGATTCATTTGACAGACTTCAATCCGGCGAACCTCATAACTCCGGGCGTCACAGGCCTGAACGATACTCTGGTTCCGTCTTATTTGGTTCAGGATGGCATCAGCTACGTGGTGACCGACACCTCGGTCCTCGGACAGGCGAATAACGGACCCAATCCATCCCCGAACGTGGGCATTGTTAACAGCTATGCGCCCAGTCTTTACGAGGTGCCACGGCATCCCAACGACATCTTCTTCAACGCAGTGAACTGGGCCGACGATCAGGCGGAGTTTTCCTGCATCTACAACAATCCCGTACAACCGCCTTTCAACAGCTTCACCGCACCACAGATTCTCGATTACGTGAGTTCAGGCTTCGTCTCGAACATGTTGATGGGAGATATGGACCCGGAGATGTTCCACCAGAACAACCTGCACGACTATGACGGACAGGGTCACTCGTTGCTGAGTGATGCCTACGACCAGACTATCAGCAAATACGAACACGTCTACAATCTGCCGGTCGTCAGCCCCACGCTCGACCAGTTGGGGCAGAACATGCAAAACCGGAACGCCTACAACCTGTCGACCGCCACGGCAAGTCTCACGGGCGCACAGGGATCGAATCTGACCATCAGTATCACTGTGCCCGCGACAGCTACCGTTCCGAGCGCGATCATTCCGGTCACCGGCCTGTACACAGTTGGAGCGGAAAGCTATGGGGGACAACAAATCTCGCACGTGCAAGTAAGTCGGGGGCATACGATCATACTGCCTGTGACACCTCCACCTCCTATAAGTGTCTATTCGCTGACCTTGAACCCAACCAGCGTCACAGGAGGCGGCCCGCAACCCTCCATCGGCACAGTGATGCTGAGCGGGTTAGCTCCGGCAGGCGGTACGCAAGTTACCCTTTCGAGCAGCAGCGCGTCAGCAAGCGTTCCTGCCAGCGTGACGGTTCCGGCCGGAAGCACCACTGCAACCTTCACGATCAGCACCAGTGCGGTGGCCACGTCGACCGTGGTCACTATCTCAGCGTCCTACGGTGGCCTGAGCACGTCAGCTTCGCTCACTGTGACACCTCCACTACTTCCAACAGTTTCTTCGCTGGCATTGAACCCCACCAGTGTCCTTGGCGGCGTGCAATCCTCTACCGGTACGGTGACTCTGAGCGGACCCGCTCCCGCGGGAGGTGGGCAAGTTACGCTTTCCAGCAGCAGCGCTTCAGCTAGCGTTCCGGCGACCGGGACGGTTCCGGCAGGAAGCACTGGCGCAACCTTCACGATCAGCACCAGCCCGGTGGCCACATCGACCGTGGTCACTATCTCCGCGTCCTATGGTCGCGGGAGCACATCGGCGTCGCTGATCGTGACTCCTCCGACCGTCTCTTCGCTGACCTTGAACCCTGGCAGTGTCGTGGGCGGCGTGCAAACCTCCACGGGCACGGTGACGCTGAGTGGGCCGGCTCCCACAGGCGGCGCGTCAGTTACGCTTTCTAGAAGTAACGGGGCAGCCAGCGTGCCTTCCAGCGTAACCGTTCCGGCTGGAAGCAACAGCGCAAGCTTCACTGTGAACACGTCGATTGTGGTCGTATCAACCACTGCCACGATCTCGGCTTCTTATAACAACACGACTAAAACAGCAAGTCTTGCAGTATTGCTATAGCAACCATAGCAACCCGGAAACGTTAACAGTTGTCGGCTGAAGCCCTTGGAGCAGAGACCTGTTGGGAGCAACACATCCGCACATGTACAGGTAAGCATGGGCCAAAAGCACTACTGCCGGAGCTGTTCGCAAATAGAAAGGGATTAGTGTGAGCGAGATATTTGACAAGTTAGTCGTTGGGGAAGATCAGGCCGTAGAAAGAGTAAGGACTCTGCCACCCACACAGGTGGAGCCTCCAGATGGCGCCCACGATGTTTGGCAGAGGCCCGTCGCTCCCACCGATGTTGATGGCTTTGGCCGGTTGAAAAACCGTATTGCTCAACTTCCAGGCAAGGTCGCCCTATCACATAAGAAGGTCAGGTACTACCTCATCCTCACATTCTTTGCAGTGGCGCTCGTGCTGGGGGGAACGAACTATGCGTTACACCCGCGTGGAAACGCATTTGCGACAGGCCAGCCGATCTACGGGGTGGCGTTTGAAGGAACGGTGCACCCGGCCAATGAGATCCGGATCACGGCCGAGTTACCCGGTACGGTGTCCAACATCTTAGTCAAAGTCGGCGATAATGTTCAAAAGGGGCAGGAACTGCTTCGTATGGACGATCGCGAAGCGGAATTGGGCGCCAAACAGGCAGCAGTAGAGCTCGAGACGGCTAAAGCGAAACTTGACAAATCTCGCCTAGAGTTGGCTGAGGCGAACGCCCGTGTGGCGATATCGCAACGGCAAGAACAGTTGGTGCCCAGCCGCCAATGGCGGGATTCTCCAGAAAGGGCTGCAGCCGCTTACGACCTAGCCCTGACCAACTACAACCGTGCGAAGAAACTGTACGACGCCGGTGTCGTTGCCCAACAAGAACTGGACGCTCGAAGCACTGAATTGCGGGTGGCCCGGGATGACCTGGAGAACGCCAAAAAACTAGCCCGCGTATCTACCACGCTGGCGCACGATCAGACCGACCAGGTCAACCGGCAGGCGAAAGTCACGCATGCAGAATTACAAGAGCAATTACACGAAGCGGAATTAGGATATGAGCGCGCCATACACCAGCTCGACGCAACGGTTGTGCGTGCTACAGCAGTCGGTGTGGTTTCCGAAATCCCCGTCCACCTCGGGGACCGTGTTCCAGGGGGTACGGCCCTGGTGCGGTTAGCGGAACTGCATCGCATGATCGCGGAAGTTCCTGTAGCGGCGCAGATCATTTCAAAGATGAAGGCTGGCCAACCGGCTCGCGTACGGTTATCGTCCTTGCCCCCGCGCGAGGTGGATGGGCAGATTCGCGCCATCAATCCGCTTCCTTCCGCCAACATGACTCATTTGGTCGAAGTTGAATTCGATAATACAACCCTGTTGCTGTTAGCGGGACAGCCGGCAGAGGTCAGGTTTCTGACGCCATAAGCCAGCAAGAACCAATTTCTGTTCTCCTGACAACGGAAGGAACATATCCTTTCTACGGCGGAGGTGTGAGCACGTGGTGCCACCAGCTCACACACGGCTTGCCGGACATCGACTTCAGCATACTAGCGGTGGTTACTAACCCGTATCCACAGCCAAAATACAACCTCGCACCCAATGTGCAGTCAGTGATCAAGGTGCCCCAATGGGGACTACTACAGCCAGCAGAATATTCGAGTCATCAGCCGACTTCTGTCGTGTTACGCAGCTTCTGGAATACAACACCACAGGTTATTGCTGCGCGTTTCCAACCGCTCTTCGAGCGATTTCTTGCTCTTGTGTTTTCCTCTTGTTGCGACAAGGAGGAACTTGGCAAGGTGTTGCTTGAATTGCAAAGCTACTTTCAGCACTACGACTATCAGAAGAGCATGAATTCTGTGGAGGCGTGGGACGTCCTCCAACACGTGGTGCGCGCGACATGGGAATGTCGTCCTGCGGCCACAGGAAATCCAAGTCTTGCAGAGGTGAAAGAAGCGTACCGCCTGCTATACCACCTGCTAATGGTCCTGCACTTTCCCATTCCTTACGCAGACATTACACATTCGTCGGCGGCATCTTTCTGTGGGTTGCCTTGCGTCTTGGCTAAGCTTGCGAGGGGCACACCGTATCTATTGAGTGAGCATGGGATCTATCTTCGCGAGCAGTATTTGAACCTACGTGGTCAGGTGAAGTCGTTTTTTGTTCGCTGGTTCCTTTATCGGCTGGTTGAAAACGTGGTCGGGTTGAATTATTACTTTGCCGACCTGGTTTGCCCGGTGTGTGCCTACAATTCGCGATGGGAGAAACATCTGGGCGTGTTGGCGAACCGGATCAAAGTCATTTTCAATGGAGTTGATCCTGAAAAATTTTACCCCAGCAAGCGGCAACATGGTGGCCGAGCGCGGGTGTCGACTGTCGGCGTTATTTATCCCTTGAAAGGCCAGCTCGATCTGATTGAGGCGGCGGCCGCGCTCAAACCCAAGTTCGGCAACCTAGAAGTGCGCTTCTACGGGGCGCCGACCGACCGTAAATATTATGATGGCTGTATTCGCAAGGTTGCTGAGTTGAAACTGGAGAACTGCGTTAACTTTGCGGGGTCAACAAAGGAACCCTGGAAGGTGTACAACGATGCGGATGTCATGGCTTTCTCCAGTATTTCAGAGGCCTTTCCGTACGCGGTGGTGGAGGCAATGTCATGCGGCGCTGTTGTTGTTGCTACGGACGTAGGGGGAGTGAGGGAAGCTCTCGGGGATTGTGGGCTGCTTGTGCCTGCAAGAAAGCCGCATGCGATGGCGGAGGCGATTTCGTTCCTGCTAAGGAATGAACCTGAGCGACTACGACTAGGCCAGATGGCCCGAGCGCGGGCCCTGAAACATTTTACGGAGGAGCAATTCCTGAGTTCATACGGGAACGTTTACCGCAAATTGCTGTCATTCCGGCCGCCGAAGCTCTTGGGAGCCTACTCATGATGAGCGTGTGTGTGGTGGTGTTCTGGTTGGGGGCGGTAGGCATGACGCTCACCGACACAAGTTTCCTTTTCACACGTAGCACGGCTCCCGCTGCTCCTGCCCGAATTCCAGCGCGCTTGGCCATCTATTACGGGTATCCCAGCTTAGTAAATGGATCCAATGGAGACATGGAGAAGGCGGCCAGTATCTTCAGCGCGTACGACGTGGTGGTATGGGGCGATGGCATTGAGTTCCCAGACCGAGAGCCCGGGCGTTTCCCACCCGGCGATCCCGAGGAGCACCAGAAAGCCCTGAGGATAATCGCGGCCGTCCGGGACCGTAGCCCCGGAACCCACTTTTATGGCTATGTCTGCTTGGGTGAGATCCCATCAGCGGAGCGAGAACGAAAATCTCTCACGCCCAAACAAATA
>QIAL01000961.1:0-1185 GCA_003225535.1 Acidobacteriota bacterium
AGATCGAAACCGAGTTACTCCCATCGCTCGCCGCTGCCCCTGAGCTCCAACACTCATGAAAACGGAAGGAAAAATCACATGAGTTCCGGTCCTTACGTCTATGAGAAACTGGCTCAACTGCAAGACCAGGACAGAAATGTATCTCACGCTCAAGGGCTGTACTGGCTACTTGGGACATCCGTTCCTCCGCCAGGAGCACAGGGGAGTGCATGAGGAGCAGGGAAGAGGATTCTCTTGTCGGGAGGGCTGCTTTTCGCGCTTGTTTCGTGGCAGACTCAGCTAAGCAAGAAGCGCGACTTCCTACCAATCTTGTTCCCCGTGCGTGTGTGAGACACAGCCCGCTTCCCTGCGAGCAAAGGAATATGAAAAAGACATTCCCAAGGCTCAAGAGAAGTCTTGGGAATGTTCGCGGAACCGAACCGGAACCGACGGGCGTCCGATTATCCGCAAGCGTACCAGCGTGACAGGCAGCTACGATCAACCACTTTTTCTGTTCTGGAGAATGCAGCTTCACTGCTCCTCGTGCGAGCATGGCTCTACCTGCTAGCCAGCACCGCTCGCTCCTCTCCCCCACCGTTCCCAGAACACCACCTCATCAAAAAGCCTGCGCCCATTCGATTTGGGAGCGGAAGGCTGCTCATCGAAGAGGAGAGGATAGCCAAAGGAGATCGCGACTTCAAAGTGAAGGTACTGCGGAACCTACAGGATCGCTTTGGTCTTTTCCGACTCCCACATTGAAGCGATGTGTGAGCCTATGCCCAGGTCCCAGCCAGCCAGTTGCATATACGAGGCGTATGACCTCTAGCATGTCATTAGTAGCGGTATCCTTCCATCGCCTATAAACAAATTGATTGACGCTAACAGTATTTACTGCTATCATGTGCTTGAGAGTATAACCAATATATTTCAGCGGCATGGTTAGGGCATGCAAGAACTGGCAAGTTGGCGTGAACTGCTGGGCAAAATTATTGCGGATTCCCATGTCTCACTTACGCCAGCGCCTCATCGATATAATGATGCAAGCTAGAAGGAACTCGCAACCAATCCATGTCATGGAGGCAGAGCAACTGGTCTGGCAGCAAATTGAGGAAGAACTGTTACAATCCTCGCTCAGTGTAGCTGACAAATCCGTAGAAAATAATCAAGAAGTCTGATCATAAAAGTAAGGAGCCTTGCTTTGACAAC
>QIAL01000961.1:1366-3219 GCA_003225535.1 Acidobacteriota bacterium
ATCGATATTAGTCAAACCATGATCAACTATGCGCGTGCCCGGGCGCGAGTGCAGGGATTGGATAATGCGAGTTTCCGGGTGATGGATGCCACACAGCCACTCGACTTCCCCAGTGAATCCTTTGATCTGGTGAATGCCCGCACCATCGGGTTCTTTCCAAAGGGTGTCTGGCCGAAGCTTATGCAAGAGTGTATGCGCGTCTTACATCATGGCGGCACCATCCGCCTGACCGAAAGTGAATGGGGCTTTACAAATGGCCCTGCAACTGAAAAACTGCAAGGCATGTTCTATAAAGCATTGTTAGCTACTGGACGCAGCTTTACTCAAGACGGACGCCGTCATGGCATTACGATGATGCTAGCAGGCTTCTTGGGTGATGTAGGCTGCATCAACATCGGTCAGATGGCCCACGTGATTGACTTCTCAAGCGGAACAGACGCCCACGAAGGCTTCTATAACGATTGGAAAGTTGTCTATAAACTGTCCCAACCCTTCTTCATCGGCACAGCAGTCACCACCCAAGAAGAGGTCGATCAGGCCTATGATCAAATGCTGGTCGAGATGATGCAGGACGATTTCCGCGGCATCATGTACCTGCTCACTGCGTGGGGAGAGAAACCTTAAGAAGCTGTTCAGGCATGAATGGGTGCTTTCCTCGTCTCGCATTATCCTGTTTCAAGGGTACTGATGTCGCCGACTGGCTCGCCTAGTTCTGCAGCCCGTATAACACGTGTAATGGCTACTTGGATCATCCGTTCAAAAAACAAGCACTTGGATACGGACAAAGTTCTTCTTCCCCTGCTTGCAAACACAGGTGGGAGGGTGTACAATCCGAAGTCGTCACTAGCATCCTCAGGCTTTAATGACGATACTCTCACATGATGGAGAAGCTTTTATTATGGCTCGTGTTTTGACCTCTCTCTTGCGGCTGAAGGATGGCTGCTTGGATGCGCTCTCCGCTCGCTTTACTCGTTGGACCAAACCGCACATTTCCTCCTTGCCGCTTGCAATCCTCACGGATCTTGGCCGAAGCAAGCCCGAGCTCATCGCCGAAAATGCCCTCTTACGTCAACAACTTATCATCCTCAGGCGCCAGGTGAAGCGACCGGAATGTACGAAAATGGATCGGGTGCTCCTCGTGTTTTTAGCAAGGTTAGTTCGGACATGGAACCAAGCTCTTCTTATCGTCCAACCAGTGACACTGCTGCGCTGGCATCAGGAACTCTTTCGTCTCTTCTGGAAACGCAAGTCCAAGGCCTCTTCTCACAAGCCAAAGGTCGCAGCCGAAACGATTGCCTTGATCAGAGAGATGGCGACGAACAATCGGCTCTGGGGAGCCGAGCGCATTCGTGGAGAACTATTGAAACTGGGCCTGCGTGTGTGCAAGCGCACCATCCAGAAGTACATGAGGACGGTTCGCACACACCAGCCACGAGGCCAGACGTGGGCAACCTTTCTGCGCAACCACGCCGCTCAAGTCTGGGCATGCGACTTCTTGCAGGTGACAGACCTGTTCTTTCGACCGCTCTTCGCTTTCTTTATTATCGAATTGAAATCTCGCAAGGTGATTCACGTTGGCGTCACTCGATCCCATACCGATCCCTGGGTGGCGCAACAACTGCGAGAAGCCACCCCCTATGGGCACGCACCCAAGTACCTGATTCGTGATAACGATTCCAAATTTGGGTCGTGCTTCGCTCGTGTGGCGAGGACCAGTGGCATCAAGCTGCTCAAAACGCCCATTCACGCTCCCCGAGCCAATGCCATCTGTGAACGCTTCTTGCGAAGTGTTCGTCAGGAATGCCTCGATCATCTGCTCATCCTGCATGAGAAGCAGCTCCAGCGCGTGCTCA
>QIAL01000212.1 GCA_003225535.1 Acidobacteriota bacterium
TTCGGGATCGAAGAATGCAGGCAGACGGTTGTATTCGTCGAGTTTGAGATGGCGCTCGTGAAAGACCCATTCGCCATCGCCGAGGACGCTGTAAACGCCCCAGTGAATGAACATGCCGAATTTCATGTCCTGATAATCGTGGCGGGCCTGAAGGTTCTCAGGTGAGGGCTGATAACTGGATTGAGAGAAAGCGGTTCCGAATGTCAGCAACAGTAAGGCGAGGGCTAGAGTTCGCAGGATGAATGGGAATCGGGCGACCTGATGCATGATTTTTCTCCGGCGGGATTGTGGTGGAGCAATTCCAAGCTTCTTGAAACCGCTCATCGTATCAGAATCTTCAGGTCAAAGACCGTGCCTCGGGATCGGAGCTAAGCTCGGAACGAATTTTCTTGCAGCCGGAAGCGGGCTTCGCTCATCCTTGCAATGCGCAGTTCCTCGGGAGGTCGATTTGCTGACAAGAAATGGACTTATCCAGGTCTCCAGTCGTTTTTCGGTCCAGGAAACGGTGCGCCGCCTGCAAGCTGCGTTTGCGGAAAAAGGTCTGCAAGTATTTGCCCTGATCGATCACAGCGGCGAGGCTGAGAAAATTGGGTTGAAGATGCCGCCGACAAAGCTTCTCATCTTTGGCGGCCCGAAAGCTGGAACGCCACTGATGCTGGCTGCTCCGAGCCTCGCGATTGATTTGCCTCTGAAGGCGCTCGTGGCTCAGAACGATGAGAATAAGGTTACAGTCACCTACAACGATCCTGAGTACCTTCGCGAGCGCCATGCGTTTTCAGCAGAACTGACGAAGAATCTTGCCGGGGCGGGCGCGTTGATTGCCAAGGCTGTGGAATAATGCTGGCGTTAGACCGACCCTGTGATCGACAATTCAAACGTCACTTCTGAATCGAATTCCAACCGGGCGAGGGATCATCTCGCGAACGAGAGGACGTTTCTCGCGTGGGTACGAACCGGCGCGGCAATCGTGGTGTTCGGATTTGCTATTGGGCGGTTCTCGATCGCACTGCGGCAGTTAACGGCGTTGCAGGGACATCCAGTACACCGCAGTGGGCTTTCGGTATGGATGGGAGCGACGTCGATCGTACTGGGTGTGTTGATGGTGGTCGGCGGGCTGTTCAGATATCGCAAGACACGTGAGCGCCTGGATCAAGGGAGGTTTGAGCCGGCGGGATTCGTGCTGGACCTGGTGACGGCGCTGACCGTACTGTTTGGACTGGCGTTGGCAGGATATTTGATTTACATCGAGAGAAGCGTGGGATGACTGGGGTTAAAGCCCCTGAGTCAAAAGGCGTCTAACGCGGCGCTAAAGCGCCGCTCTTTCACGCGTTGGTCAGTGACTTATCACACTATGGCGAATGATCAGGAGAAGGAAGCGGCAGCACGGGCGAGCTTGCGATTTGTGAAGGATGGGCAGGTTGTGGGGCTGGGTACCGGATCGACAGCGGCGTATTTTATCAAGCTGCTTGGGGGAGAGGTGAAGAATGGGCTGCGCGTTCGCGGCATCCCCACTTCGATCCGGTCTCGGGAGTTGGCACTGAGTTTGGGGATTCCGGTGATTACGCTGGACGATTGCCAGGAAATCGACGTCACCGTCGATGGGGCGGATGAAGTCGATCCGCAGTTGCGATTGATTAAGGGCGGTGGCGGGGCGCTACTGCGAGAGAAGATTGTGGCGTCGGCTACGCGGCAGATGATTGTTGTGGCGGACGCATCCAAACAGGTGCAGAGGCTCGGCAAGTTTCCGCTGCCGGTAGAGGTGATCCGGTTTGCGCAGGCGCTGGTCGCCAAGCGGATTGCCGCGATGGGAGCGGACGTGCAATTGCGGCGCGATGCTGCAGGTAACGCTTATCTGACGGACGAGAACAATCATATTTTGGATTGCCGCTTTGGAGAGATGCGGGATCCTGACAGGCTGGCGCGGGAATTGAGCGAGATGCCGGGTGTGGTGGAACACGGATTGTTCATCGGGATGGCAAGCGTGGCATTGTTGGCGCGCGGCAGCGAGATTGTGGAGTTGAAGAGACAGTGAGAGAGAGCCGAGCTTTGCTCGGCGGACAGCCGAAGGCGGCTGTCCCCACATACATTTAATGGCTGCGGGAGCACAAACCGAGGGCTGGAGCGGACCGTCGAGGCGCCGCGTGCCGCGCTTTCTGGTGCAGGCGCAGGTGGACCTGACAGTGCTTCGGTCGGGAGTCCCGGACACGGTTCCTGGGAGATCGGTGAACGTGTGCGAACGTGGCGTGGCTGCAATCATCGCAGGGGAACTTGTGACCGGGGAATCCGTGGGAGTGGAACTGCACTTGCCCCCGCGGGGGGAGCCGCTGCGAACGCGGGCATTGGTACGGTACCAGGACAAGCTGCGCTGCGGGCTGGAGTTCGTTGCGCTTTCGGCGGAACAGCGGGCATCCATCCGCGACTGGGCAAAAGAGGCGAGGGCGATAGCGGAGGACACTTCGGTGTCTGTCGCGCCGAACTTGGCGGAGCAGAGAGAGAATGAGCCGAGGAAAAGCTCGGACTCCAGGATCAGTGCGAAGCCTCCTAGCAGGGCAAAGCGAAAGCGGCGCGAGTGGTGGTGGCTGGTCGGCCTGTTGGCCCTATTGGGTGCGGCGATTTGCTGGTGGCGCTGGAATCGGGGGTGGGAAGATCTGGAGTTCGGCTTGAGAAGTGCACAGGCGGACACGGTGGAAAAGCCGCGCGCCCAAGTCGCTGCGGAAGTCATGGAAAAACTGCTGGTGCATCGAGTGGAGCCTGTCTATCCCGCAGAGGCGCGGAAGGAGAGGCTGGAAGGAACCATTGCTCTCGACATCGTTGTGGGGCGGGATGGAGACGTGCTCCGCATGCATGCGCTCAACGGGCCCGACGTTCTAGCAAGAGCCGCGATGGACGCACTGCGCTGGTGGAAATTTGAACCTTACCGAATCAACGGGGAACCTGCCGTTGTAGAAACTACGGTGGCAGTGGAGTTCAAGAGATAGGCTTCAGCCGTTCGCCTTCCGGGCGTTTGCTCGCCCGCTTAATATCACGCCACATCTCACAATTCTTCCGGAATTGGATTTTATCGATCAGCGGTCGCCTGCCTGGACGCAGCGTCTAGCTCTTTTGCTTGCGGAGGGAGCGGAGAACACTCATGCCGCTGAACGCGAAACAGACGACAGCAGCGAGTGCGGCAACCAGCATGATGTTCGAACTGAGATGAAGGAAGTCAGTCACCACCGCGCTGACAGCGAATATGAGGCCCAATACATTCAACCACAAGGGCGCGTGAATTTTCCTGTCGAGATCTTGGCGCAGGCGTAGTTGCAAAAGGAGCGCGGCCAGACCGATGGCCGCAACTACGAGGAGTGCTAGAGGACTCAGGAATGCCCGTTGACCGGTGTAGAGAACAACGAGAGCGAGAGCAAGAAGAAGCAGCCCAGCGGCTACCAACGCCCAGCCGCGAGGCTTAGGCGGGACATTTGGGTTGGAAGCGGGCTCTGACACGGGCGCTGGTCAAAGTTATACAGTGCAGGGCGGGGCCTTTCAAATGACGTGGGTCACGTCACCACATACTGACGTGAGTTGGTTGGACCCAGTTTTTTATTTCTTCTGCAGGTTGCCTTCCGCCAGATTTATTGCAGTTCTCAGTGCGTCGGCAGCTTTCACTTTCACATCGGGTTCAACGCCCGTCCCTTCCCAGTTAGTTTTTGAGATGGGATTGATGACTTTCATGCTGGGGACGCGGATTGTGAAGTGATCGTCAATGCGATGCGGCGCACCGATATGGCCACGGCCGGACGTCCTTTCGCCGACGAGCGTCGCGCGCTTCAGCATCTTCAGGTCATAGCTAAAGCCTTCCGCGGCGGAGAAGGTCGTGGGTGAAGTCAGCACAAAAGCAGGTTTATCGGCCAGGGTGTTTCCTGGAACGGGCGGGAGTGTCCAGCTCTCTTCGGTGGAGTTTTTGCTGCGATCGTAAAAGTCGTTCAGGTGCGTGGGTCGATCGACGAGGTACGTCGCGATAAGCGCGACCATGTTTGCATAACCGCCAGGATTGTCGCGCAAATCAAAGATGATCGCATCGGCGTGATTTAGTTTCGCCATGGCAGCGGCTGCCGTCGGTCCACAGATCGAGGCGTCAGGAAACGAATTGAACTTCAGATAGCCGATATCGTGTGGCAGGATCGCGACCTTTTCGAAGGTGCAGTTGTTCTGCTTCATCTCCTTTGTGTAGCGTGCTACCTCCTCGGCTGTTGGTGCGGGAGAGTTTTCGCTTGTCTTGACCACGCTGTAGATCACCGCCACGTACTTGTCATGGCTCACCTCTCTCATTTGGGTGGCCAATAGATCGGCAAAGGTTGGGCCATCTGTCGCTTCATTGTCGTCGCCGTTCTTTTCGTGGTCTCGGAGAGCGATCACCATCTTCTGAGCAACTTCTGCGTCGACATAATACTTCGTGACGATTGCGCCTGCCCTCTCGATTATCCGGTGGCGTGCTGCGGCATCGAATGTCGTATCGTCGGCGAATGTGGAGGCCGCCGTAGTGGTAAGGGGCTGGGCGGTAGTTTGCTCTGATTCGGGAAAAGTGGGTGCAATTTCATTGCCCTTGGACTGCTGCGCCGTGGGCTGAGGAAACGGTAATGGCTGAACGGCGCCGTTTTTGTGAGCTTTGGTTGCAACCGCGGAGGGTGTTGACGTATTGGACGCTGCGCGGGATGCAGCCTCAGGAGTTTGAGCATCTGCATTCGGAACGCTCGACGTGGCGGCTTGGTCGTGTGGCACGGACTCAGTTGTCCTATCGGGGAGAACAGCGCGGCTGGCATTCGGCGGAATCCACTGCGGCGCTTCAAACTGCACTGCCGGAATACGGACGTGGAGAACGTGAATCCAGCTGTACTTGATGGCGACGCAGGTCAAACTGAAGATGGCAATGGAGAGGATTAGCCCGGGGACGACCGCAGCTGGCCGAGGGCGAAAGGGACTGAGGATGCAGAATGAAGGTATACCGTCGAGTGCAGCTTGCGGCGTGGGAGCGGAAACGCTCTCGCGCCAGAATTCCGGACGCAACGTCCATTGGCGGACCAACGACAGCATGCTATCCATGAGTAGCCGGAATCCGGACAACTTGCCGTTCGCATGATCGAAGATTGACAGTATCTCGTCGCCGAATCTGCTGCGGAATGCGGGCGGGTGTAGACGAAGAACGCAGCGATAGATGCGGCGAAGCATCATGCCCTCCTTGGCTTGGCGTTCGAAGGCCTTGCGGTTTGCAGTCGTGCGCGACCTTCGCGCACGACTTCGGCCAGGCGGGCGATCTCGGCTTCGAGAACGCCTTGTCCGGCTAGCGTGAGCCGGTAGTAGCGACGGCGGGGATCTTCGTCACCAGCGCGGCGGCCAAGTTCCTCCACCCACTCCCGTTGAATCAGCTTCTGCAGATTGTCGTACATCGTGCCCGGGCCGAGTTTGTACTTTCCTTCGGACTGGCGGGCTACCTCTTGCATGATGCCGTAGCCGTGAAGGTCTTCTCCGGCTAGAGAGAGCAGGATGTGCAAGGTCGCGGGAGACAGCGGAAGGAAGGAGTGAAGATCGTCTTCCATAACTCGGTTACCGGTATATCGGAGTCCGAGTTAGTTGTCAAGTCAAATCAGGCGCTCGGTACCGCCCGACTGGCACCGGCCAACCATTCTGCCTGGCGAGGATCTCCGTTGTTGACTGCATAAAGAACGAGCTCTACGCGACTGGAGATGCCGAGTTTTTCGAATATCCGGAAAAGATATTTTTTGATGGTGTGTTCGCTGAGATTGAGTTCGCGCGCGATATTGCGGTTGCCCAAGCCCTCGGCGACGAGGGCGACGACCTGTTCCTCGCGGGGAGTGAGCAAACTGTTTCCATTCGAGTTGAGCACTCGTAAGGAAGGCACTTCCGAGATGAGTTCTACGATGTAGTTGAGCTGTTCGGTATTAGCCCAGATCTGGCCGTCGGCAACCCTCAGCAGGCATTTACATAGCAAGCGCAGGTTGGAGTCGGCAATACAGAATATGCCGCGGACGCCGGAGCGAAACGCGTTTACGACAAGTTCACGGTCGAAGGATTCGACCAGAAGAACTTTTGGAATCTGGGGATGCGAGAGATGAAGTCGGCGCAGCGTCATGACCGTTTCAGACACCCTCAGCGCGGCAGTCATGGACAGCACAACGATACGCGGAGCCTTCTGCGCGACTGCGCGCAGTATGGAAACGGTTTCCATCTGGCAAGCGGCAACGTTGAACTCAGGACGGCGGCGCAAGGCGCTGATCAGCAGTTGCGACTGCATGCGATTGGAATCGGCAACAAGAACATCGATGGGACGAGAAGTGGCGGCTGACGACGAAGTCATATGAAAACCGGTCTCCGAAGGAAAACACGATGTGTTGATTGTAGGAATCATCGGAGAGAATCCACAAGGAAAGTCGTCAAGAAAAGTCAGCGGCGATTTCAATTCGGGAATTGGATTTCTACAGCTGAAGTGTTGGGAGCCGAGCAAGCGCCCGATTGTGGAAGATCGGAACCGAAGAGCGACCGAACGCCGTAGATGCGTCTGTTCTCGGTGATTACGCTCACAATAGCTGTTTCAGCACGGGAAATTAGGACCGACTTGATGCTGACGCATGTGACATGGTGAACATGCAAGTCCACTTTTGTGGGTACGCCCGGCGAAGGTATCCAAAAAAGGAATTAAAACCGTTCGTGCTTTGAATGATCCCCACAACTTACTGATTTCAGATGGTCCCTGCCGCCTGCTTGTGAGCGGGCCACGATCTACTTTCGTAGACAGAACTTCCCATGTCTTGTTGAGTCCTGCGAATCGGCTTAGGTTGCAAAACAGCGCCACAAGAAAATTCTTACATAGATGGAAAGTAACGGCGCAAGGAATGAAGCCGGTTTTCATAGCGGTTCGATTCATAGAAGTAGCCATATTGGTCTTCAGTTGCAGTTTGGCCGTGTTCGCTCAGGGTGAGAAGGAGGACCCGAGCGGAAACATAAGCTCCTTCCAATCCGGCCTAACCGGGGCAGGAGAGGGAGGAAACAGTTCAACGGCCGCAAAACCCGGGAGAGCGGATAGCCTGGGAAACCCCTCGCTCGGAGGGGAGTGCCGTCCGCTCTACCGGTTGCGTTCCAGTGACGTGGTGGAAGTGACCTTTACGGTCGCCCCAGAATTCAATCAGACGTTGACCGTGCAGCCGGACGGCTACGTCACATTGAAAGACGCGGGCGCGGTGCTGGCACAGGGACTCACAATCCCGGAGTTCGGAGAGGCGGTGCGGAAGGCGTATGCCGGATACCTGCACGATCCGCAAGCAGCCGTGGCATTGAAGGATTTCGAGCGACCGTATTTCGTAGTCGGCGGGGAAGTTGGCAAGCCGGGAAAGTACGAACTGCGTTCCGACCTTACAGTCGCTGAAGCTGTGCAGATCGCCGGCGGTTTTACCTCACAGTCGAAACACTCCCAGGTGGTGTTGTTCCGGCGGGTCAATGACGACCTGGTCGAAGCGCGCCTCCTCAATCTAAAAAAAATGCTGAAGCAGAACAACTTGAAAGAGGATGCGCATTTACGCCCCGGGGATCTGGTGTACGTGCCGCAGAATGTCATCTCGAAAATCTCCAGGTTCCTCACCAAACCTGCCGTGAGCATGTATATGAATTCCTCTCAGTTTTAGAGAAATCTATCTCCATCGTATGACAGACGAAGACCCAATTCGCGGGCGCGATCCGCAACCGATACCAACCATACGGGAATTGGCGATGGTTCTATTTCGCCAGCGAAGGATTTTCGTCTGGGTGGCGGCAGTGGTTTTCGCGGGATCCGTGCTGTACGCACTGGCAGGCACGAAGTATGAGGCGAGCATGAAGATCCTGGTGCGGCGGGGCAGGGCGGATGCCCCCGTCAGTTCGGGGGTAAATGCACCTCTTGATCTGACGCACCTCGCGGTGACGGAAGAGGAACTGAATTCGGAGGTCGAACTGCTGCGGGATGACGATGTTTTGCGGCGAGTTGTCGAAGAGAGCGGAATTGGCGGCCGGGACTGGCTTCATTTTCTCCGGATGAACGAGGGACGCGCCGAACGGGTGGAGCGGGCAGCGCGCAGCCTAGCCAAGGGGTTGAGAGTCGAGCCAGTCAAGAAAACCAATCTGATCGCAATAGGGTATGCAGCGGATGATCCGCAACGTGCGGCAAGAGTTTTGCAGTTGCTGGAGAAGGCGTATCTGGAAAAACACTTGAATGTCCGTCGTCCGACCGGGGAACTCAGGTTCTTTTCCCAACAGGCTGAAGAATCCAAACGTCAGCTGGAAGAAGCGAAAGTTAAGCTACTGCGCTTCACCACGGACCATGGCGTCGTGGTCGCGGGATTACAGCGCGACTTGACACTGCAGAAGTTGAGCGAAGTGGACGCGAGTCACAGGCAGAACCACGTCGACCTGGCAGAGACGGCACAGCGGGTTTCGGAACTCGAAAGGCAGTTGCAGACGCTACCGAACCGCACGACTACGCAGATTCGAACCGCGGACAATCCGGAACTGTTGAAGGAGCTCAAATCAAGCCTGTTGAACCTGGAATTGAAACGAACGCAACTGCTGACGAAGTTCGAACCGAATCATCGGTTGGTCCATGAGGTGGATGAGGAGATAGCGCAGGCGAAGTCGTCAATTGAGGCAGAGGGACTAACTCCGGTACGCGACGAAACTACCGACAAGAATACGCAATATGAATGGGCTAAGTCTGAGTTGCAACGGAGTCAGGTGCAACTGAGAGGGCTGTTGGCGCGAGAGGCAGCGGTCACCACGGAAGAAGCAGCCTTCCGGCGGATGGCGACGAAGTTTGGAGAGGACGCCATTACGCAGGAGGATCTGCTCGGCAAGGAGAAGGCTGCGCTTGAGAACTACCTGCTGTATGTGAAGAAGCAGGAAGAAGCCAGAATGAATGATGCGCTCGACGAGCGTGGAATCGTCAATGTTGCAATGGCACAGGAACCGACTGCTCCGGCTTTACCAGTACGGTCGGTCTGGATGGTGTTGGCGCTCGGATTGATTGCCGCAGGAACGACGGCTACCGGGACGGCGTTCGTTGCAGATTACTTGAATCCCGTCTTCCGTGACCCCGACGATGTAGTCGCGTGTCTGAACAGTCCGGTGTTGGCATCCCTTCCGAGAAAACCGTGCGGGAGGCTCTCGGCATGAGGGCGGGGGCGCTGAGCTCGGCATCGTGGAGCCTTGCTGGCGTGAGGCTGATCGGGCCATCCAAAGAAACAGCTCTAGAGGAGGACCACTCTCCTGCACCGACTACTTGGAACAAAGAGGCATTCGCGGATGAACAAATTCGCGGGTTGGTACGGCAAGTTTTTTCTACTAGGCTTAACCCTCCGGTGCAGCAGGTGGTCTTCAGCTCGGTGGAGCGTGAGACCGACGTCCGTAGTTTGTGCACATGGGTGGGGGAAGTACTAGCCCAGGAGAAGGTGGCTGAGATCGCGATAATCGACGAGACTGAAGTTTCTTTGGAGCGAAGTCCCAGCCGCACCGATTTTGAGGCGCATTCACAATATCGAAGCACGCCGATCCGACAACTCGCCACTTCCATTCACAGAAACGTGTGGTTGGTGCCGCCACGAAGCGCCGGCCCAGATTCTTGTCATCGCTCGTCGCTGTGCGCGTACATGGCGGAATTGAGGAGAGAATTCGAGTATTCGATAGTGGCTGCACCGGCGCCCAGCGTATCGAGCGCGGCGCTCGAAATGGCGAGATTCGCGGACGGGATCATTTTAGTGTTGTCGGCGCAGCATACGCGCCGTGTCACGGCGCTCAAAGTCAAGAATGCCCTAGGGAGTGTACGGCTTCTGGGAACAGTCTTGAGTGATCGGGAGTTTCCGATGCCGACGAGCATTTACCGAAGGCTATGAATTGAGTACTCGCACCGACAGGGAATCGCAAGATCAACATTGAATGGAGTGGAACGTGTCCTCTGTTTTGGTTCACCCGACGCGCCGGCAGGCGCAATACCCGGAGTGTGCGCGACTAATTCCGGGAGAAATGCCTGCATCACGCTCGACAGGAAAGAAGCCGCCAAGGTCGGTGAGGTCAGACGTACTCACAAAGATGGAACCGGAACCGACGGGTGCGACGGCACTGCCGGAAAGCCTGATGACACTGCTAGCGCCGCACCCGCTTCACGGCAGGACGGCGTGGGAGTGTCTCAGGTCGATTGGCACGGATTGTGCGTTGATTGCGCTGAACTGGTTTTCGCTGGGAGTGTTGTTGCTGCTCTTCCCCATGATGTTTCCAGACACTCCATTATTCGAGTTCCCGCTCCGTTCATCTGTCTTTCTGCTTGGAGTTTCCTTGCTGCACGCAGCTTTGATCACCCTTCTGGGGTACACGGAGGAGTTGTACAAAGCAGGGGCTGATTTGCGGGCACAAACGAAATCCATGGGCAAGTCCGTGCTATGGGGCAGCGTGGTCTTGTGCTTTGCCTACGGGTTGCAGGGATCTCACTGGACCAGTAGCTGCTTGATCTGCTTCGCCGGGTCGCTCCACTTTGGGTCGATGTGGTTATGGAGACGTTGGGGCGTGAAACGCGGGCCTCATGGAGGCATCGAGGCGCGCAACGTCCTGATTATTGGAGCGGGCGGTGTGGGCCGGAGAGTGGCTCGCTATATCGAGCGGCATCCTGGCTGCGGACGGCGAATCTGCGGATTTCTGGATGACAAGGGGCCTCTGGGGAACGACGTGGTCGGCCGGGTGTCTGATCTTGCATTGATGGCGCGGAGAGGATTCGTGGACGAAGTGATTCTTGCGGCGCCGCACGACCGCGAACTCGCTTTACATGTGTTTGCCGAGGCCAAGCGGCTGCGCTTGGATTTGGAGATCGTTCCTGAACTGTTTGGATGCGACCCGGCGGAGCAGGAGGTTGAGCACGTGGGCGGTCTGCCTGTGATCTGTGTGCATGCCGAACGCCTTCCGGCTCCGGGTCTGGTTGTGAAGCGAATCATCGACATCGTGGGCGCCAGTTTGGGGTTGATTGTGCTGTCGCCCTTGATGCTGGCCATCGCCCTGTTGGTGAAAGTGAATTCGTTCGGTCCTGTTCTATACGCGGCGAAACGCGCAGGGAAGAAAGGGCGGCCGTTTCGATGCTACAAGTTTCGGACCATGGTGAGTGATGCCGATCAATGCAAGAGCTCATTGCAGGGAATGAATAAAAGGTCGGGTCCTATCTTCAAAGTTTTTGACGATCCGCGAATCACCCGGGTAGGACGCCTGCTGCGCCGATACAGCCTCGATGAATTGCCGCAATTATGGAACGTGATGAAAGGTGAAATGAGTCTGGTAGGGCCGAGGCCACATCCCGTCGACGAGTTTGCCGCGTATGAACTGAGCCACCTGGCGCGGCTTGACGTGACGCCGGGAATGACCGGGCTGTGGCAGGTTTCGGCGCGACGCGACCCCTCGTTCGATCGCGCGATGGAGTTGGATCGGGAATACATCCGCACCTGGAACCTGGGGCTGGACTCGCGCATCCTGCTGAGGACTGTGTTTGCTGTGGTCCGTGGAAGCGGGGACTGATGCGGGCTCTCTCGATTGTGGCAACGCGAGAAGCGGAGCTGGTGTCGGGGCTGTGGCCTGGCGCGATCAAGAGCTTATTGCAGCCATTCCAGGCGTTGATCGCAGCTCCCCCGTTGCTTTTCCTCACGGCGCTGACGGCGATGCTGTTTTGTCATCCTGACGTCTCGTTCCACAGGTTGAACCGGGTGACATTCGCACTGCTCATCGTGGGAGTTGTCGGCAGAGCGGTGGTCTTGAAACAAGAAGTCCTGCGGTTTGATCGCGTCTCGTGGCCAATGGTTGCGCTCACGGCCATGGTGCTGATCAGCCTCGTGGGCCGGCCGATCGACGAAGACACATGGGGAGTGCTGGCGGCCAAGTACTTGTTTCCTTTCACTCTGTTTCATCTGGCGCAGTTGGTATTTACCGAAGAGCAGAGGATTCGGAGGCTTGAGGTTTTTGCGTTGGTTGTGCTTGCGTACTTGAGCTTTACTGCCATTGTCTTTCTGCTGGGCGTGCACGAGTTGGTGTTTCCGAAATTCATACTAGATCCGAACCTTGGATATCATGCCGAGCGGGCCCGCGGTCCCTTCCTGCAAGCGGTCGCGAACGGAGTGTCACTGAACATACTCGTGCTGCTTGTGCTGCATGGTTATCGGCGCGGCAGCCTGCGAGGCATGATAACCGTGTTGGTGCTGGTGTCAGCGCCGATCGCAATCCTGGCGACGATGACGAGGGCGGTGTGGTTGTCGTTTGCGGGCTCTCTACTCGGCCTGATATTCGTTGCTAAGAAGGTCAAGGCGCGGCTTGCCTTGGTCGCAGTGCTGACGGTCGCAGCCGGAGGACTTGGCGTCGTGATGGCCACGACGGACCTCGGTGGCGTTCTTGGCGATCGCCTCCAGGAGAGCGCGCCGGTGGAATTTCGAAAAGCGGTCAACGCAGGCAGCTGGCAGATGTTTCTGGAACGTCCGATTATCGGCTGGGGTTTTCACCAGATGCCAGCCGAACTGCCGAAATATGTCAGCGAGTTTCACGACAAAGTGCTGTATCCGCATAATACCTATCTGGAAATCCTGGTCGAAAACGGGCTGCTGGGCCTATCGCTGTACGCGTGGTTGATGTGGGAGCTCTGGCGGTTGGGGTGTGGAAGAGTTCATGGAGGCGAGGCGCGAGGCTTCCTGGACTCCTTTCGGCGGTGGTGGCCGATTTTGCTCGCGGTGTACTGGGCCAATGCTGCAGTGGTGGTCATGAGTTATCAGTTCGTAAATGGAATCCTGTTCACCATGGCAGGGATCCTGGCCGCGCAGAGGCGAAGAGCGGAGGTTGGCGACTTATGTTGACTGTCGCCTATCTGGCGAATCAATTTCCTGTCGCGGTTGAACCCTACGTGGCAGAAGAGGTCGCCGGGTTGCGGCTGCTGGGAGTTCGTGTCATCACGGGGACGGTAATCCGGGTCAATCGGGAAGACACAACCCGGGAGGATCCTGATGTCGCGGTACTACCGCTGCAGGTACGGGTGGTGGTGCGGGCCGTGTGGCTATGCCTCTGGCACTGGAACAGGATTGCAGACCTGGTCGCTCGAGTTCTTTTTTGCGGTCAGGAAGGCCTGATACGACGGGTGAAAGCCCTGCTGCATACCTTGCTCGGAGCTTGCTATGCGGTTCGATTGGAGTCGCAAGGGGTCGAGCATATCCACGTGCATCATGGGTATTCGGCCTCTTGGATTGCGATGGTTGCCGCCCGTCTCCTCGATTCGAGTTTCAGCCTGACGCTCCATGGCTCAGATTTGCTGCTGCACCGGGCTTATCTGGATGTGAAGCTTCAGAATTGCAAGTTCTGCCTGACTATCTCGGAATACAACCGCCGGTTTATTGCTAGGCACTATCCCGAAATTGATCTCGCAAAAGTGTTCGTCGCGCGGCTTGGAGTCGATGTACCGGAAACCGAGATTGTACCCGCTTGCCTCAACAGCGCTGAACCGATACGCCTGCTGGCGGTGGGACGGTTACATGCGGTCAAGGACCACGCGTTCTTAATAAGAGCATGCGACTACCTGCGAGCTCAAGATCTGGACTTCCAGTGCGAGATTGCAGGGGAAGGCCCAGAGCGACGCTGCTTGGAGTCACTGATCCGCGAACTCGGATTGGAGAAGCGAGTCACGCTCTTCGGACACGTCCCACCGGAACAGATGGATTCGTTATACCGACGAGCCGATCTGCTTGTTCTCACAAGCCGCAGCGAGGGGATTCCGCTCGTCTTGATGGAAGCGATGGCACGCGGGAAGGCTGTCTTGGCCCCGGCGATTACCGGAATTCCTGAGTTGGTGATTGCAGACAAGACTGGGTTCCTGTACGAGCCAGGATCGATGTGGGACTTTCTAGAGAAGGTGATGGAAATCTCGTGTCTGCTCGGAAGGGGCCCGCACCTTATGGAAGACATGCAAGAGAAAAGGTCTACCGGCAATGCACTGAACCGAACGATACCGGTAGACTCCGCCGTCCGCTTGGATTGGGTCCGGCATGCGGCTCGCGTACAAATTTGTTGTAACTTCAACCGCCAAAAAAACTTGCAGTCATTTACCGATCTATTCTTCCAGCACGCGTTTCGGTTCCGAGGCGAGGCTCATCCCCATGCGAGTTCTGTTCTGCAACAAATATAACTACCGTTTCAGCGGCACTGAGGTGTACCTGTTCGAGTTGATGGAGTTGATGCGGTCGAACGGCCATGAAGTAGCTTTGTTTTCGATGGCGGACGAACGCGGAGAACCGACTCCCTATGACAGGCACTTTGTGCCGCACATCGATTTCAAAGGGGAGTTAATCTGGCGCCAAAAGGTGCAGGGCGCGGCCCACGTCATCTACTCGACTGAGGCGCGCCGGCGAATCCGGGCGATGATCCAAGAGTTCCAGCCGGATGTGGCGCATACCCGCAGTATCTATCATCATCTGTCGCCGTCGATATTGTGGGAACTGCGGGCGCAGAACGTTCCAGTGCTGTATCACTTGAACGATTTCAAACTGCTCTGTCCCAGCTACAACTTCGTGTCCGGTGCGCGTGCGTGCGAGATGTGCAAAGGAGGGGCTTTTTGGCAAGCGTTGCGAACGCGCTGCTACCCCGGGGCGGCGGCACGCGCCACGTTAGTCGCAGAGGCTTACGTTCATCGCTGGTTGGGAACGTATCGTGAGTGTGTCGACTTGTTTCTTGCGCCCAGCCGGTTCGTTCGTGACAAGTTTGTCGAGCACGGCTGGGATGCCAAGCTCTTCGAAGTGCTGCCCCATTTTCAGAACATTCACGCCATCGATGAGCCGCCGAAGGACGGTCCCATCCTGTACGTCGGCAGGTTATCGAGAGAGAAGGGGATCGATGACCTGATACGTGCAATGCAGCAACTGCCTCATATCCCCCTGGTGATCGCAGGCGATGGGCCTCAGAAGAATGAACTCGAGCGACTGACCGCCAGCTTGCGTTTGACGAATGTGGAATTTGTAGGGCACCTCGGCGCTGAAGAACGAGACCGTCGCATCGCGCAATCGCGATTCACGGTTTTTCCGTCTCATGCATACGAGACTCTGGGGAAAACTATTCTGGAATCGTACGCACAAGCCAGACCAGTTATAGCCTCGGATATCGGATCACGGCGTGAGTTGATTCATGACGGCAAAACGGGATTACTGTACCGCGTTGGTAGTGTCAGTCAACTTGCGGACACGATTCAGTCGCTGGCCGCGAACCTTGAGCTGATCCAAAAAATGGGACGCGCCGGTTGGGAAATGGTTCGGTGCGAGCACACGCCTGAACGGCACTATCAAAAGCTGATGTCTCTCTATGACAGGCTTCTCGCTGTGAAGTCCAAGAGATCGCGAGTAACACTTCCCCGCCTCGACGGAGCACAGCATGGGAAACCGGGACTGCGTGTTGCCTTTATTGGCGGCCGGGGCGTGATCTCTAAATACAGCGGCATCGAGTCTTATTACGAGGAAGTAGGGAAGCATTTGGCAGCGATGGGACATGAGGTGACCGTTTACTGCCGGAACCATTTCACGCCCAATCTATCCGAACACAATGGCATGAAGTTGGTGCGCCTGCCGACGGTGCGTTCGAAGCACCTGGAAACGGTGATCCACACAGGGCTCAGCACGCTTCATGCCCTGACTCGTCGGTACGACGTGGTGCACTATCACGCATTGGGCCCCGCGCTATTTTCGTTCCTGCCGCGACTATTGGGCTCAAAAACCGCGGTGACGGTGCAGGGACTCGATTGGCAGCGAAGGAAGTGGGGATGGCTGGCTTCGAAGGTTCTGCGGTTCGGCGAGAAGGCATCAGTACATTTCCCCAATGGAACCATGGTTGTTTCACGCGCACTGCAGACGCGATATCGCGAGCAGCATGGCGTCGAGGCATTTTACGTACCGAATGGCGGGGCGCTGCGGGAATGCAAGGAGCCGCACGCCATTCTGGAATGGGGGTTGCAGCCGGCGGATTACGTGCTCTATCTGGGAAGGTTCTCGCCGGAAAAGGGATGTCACCTGCTGGTCGAAGCCTTTGAGCAGATCGAAACCAACACCAAGCTGGTGATGGCGGGCGGATCGAGCTATTGCGGTGAATATAGCCGTGAGCTGAGGACTCACGCCAGCGATCGAATCCGGATGCTGGAGTGGGTCTCCGGCGACGCCCTCGACGAACTGATCACGAATGCCATGATTTTCGTTCTTCCTTCAGACCTGGAGGGGCTGTCGCTCGCGCTGCTGGATGCCATGGGCGCTGGTCTGTGCGTGTTGACCAGCGACGTTCCCGAAAACCGGGAAGTGGTCGACGGCGCGGGATTTACCTTTCGGGGTGGAAACGCAACCGATCTGGCAGATCGTCTGCGGTTCCTCATTGCCAATCCTGCCATTCGAGAAGCCGCCGGAGCGACCGCCAGAAAGCGGATCGAGGATCACTACCAATGGCAGAAGATCGCAGAGGACATCGAGAGTGTATATCTCGAAATCCTTACTGAAAGGCCGGAAGCAGTGACGACCAAGAAACCAAGGACCACGACAGCGATTGCCGGCAACCCTCTGCCGTTACGCAAGCGCGCCGGGTAATCGGTCCGATCGTGACTGCATTGTCGAATCACACCAATCAGGCAGTCAGCGGCTTTTCGTCGATGTAGGCGAAGGACACGGCAAACCGGTCGTTTTTTTATTACAATCGAGAGACTCCAAGCTTTGGGTGAGGTCAATTGGGTGAAGTCAATTGGCCACTTTGAAGCTATGGTCCTCTCGCATGCAAGATCGGATTCTGGTCACAGGTGGGGCGGGATTTATCGGGTCGAACTTCATCCTGCAGCGAATGCAGGACTCGTCGTTTTCAATCACCAATCTCGACAAGCTGACTTATGCCGGGAATCTGAGAAACTTGGAGTCCGTTGCCGGCGACCGCCGATACACATTCGTGCAAGGCGACATCGGCGACCGTAAACTGGTGAGCCAACTCCTTGCGGAACAGAATCCCACTGCCCTGGTACACTTTGCCGCCGAAAGCCACGTCGATCGGTCGATCCGCGGGCCTGAAGATTTCATTCGCACCAATGTGAATGGGACTTTTGCGTTGCTGGAAGAAGCGCGCGCGTACTGGGGCGGGCTTTCAGAAGAAGATCGCAGCCGGTTCCGGTTCGTTCACGTTTCGACCGACGAAGTGTACGGATCCCTGGGCCCCGACGATCGGCCGTTCTCTGAAACAACTCCTTACGCGCCCAACAGTCCATATGCTGCCTCGAAGGCGTCGTCGGATCATCTTGTAAGGGCCTATCACCACACGTTCGGTTTGCCAACCCTGACCACGAACTGCTCGAACAATTATGGGCGATTTCAGTTTCCCGAGAAGTTGATTCCGCTGATCATTCTGAATGCGCGGGACGGCAAGCCTCTGCCAGTGTACGGGGACGGCAAGAACGTTCGCGACTGGCTCTACGTGGAGGATCATTGCGAGGCGATTGCGACCGTGCTGCGTAAGGGACGCCCCGGCGACACCTACAACGTTGGGGGCTGGAACGAGAAGCCCAACATTGAAATCGTGGAGACGATCTGCGATCTGGTCGATGAGATGGCGCCAGGCAACGGAACGTCGCGCAAGGAACTCATTACGTATGTGAAGGATCGGCCGGGACACGATCGGCGGTACGCGATGGATGCGAGCAAGATTGAGCGGGAGTTGGGATGGAGACCGAAAGAGACGCTGGAGAGCGGACTTCGCAAAACCGTTCGCTGGTATCTTGAGAACCACGATTGGGTAGCTGCCGTCACCAGTGGAAGTTACCGGCAGTGGATTGCCACGCACTACTCAGTCTGAAGAGCGGGGAACAAGTCCTAGACATGGCCGAAAGCATGCGATACAAGGGCATTATTCTTGCGGGTGGATCGGGAACGAGGCTATATCCCATAACGCAGGCGATCGGGAAGAGCCTGCTGCCCGTGTACAACAAGCCGATGATCTATTATCCGCTGTGCACGCTCATGCTGGCGGGCATCCGGGACATTCTGATCATTTCTACTCCGGAAGACGTGCCAAAGTTTCAAGGGTTGCTCGGGGATGGAAGTCAGTTCGGAATTCAGCTTGAGTATCTAGTGCAGCGGAAGCCTGAGGGAATTGCGCAGGCTTTCATTCTCGGCGACCAATTTGTGGGAAGGGCGCCCTGTGCCCTTGTGCTGGGCGACAACATCTTCTACGGGCACGATTTCGCGAAGGACTTGCGTGCATCCGCAACGAAGACCGAGGGGGCGCGCGTCTTCGCTTATCCAGTGCATGACCCGGAGCGATATGGAGTTGTCGAATTTGACCAGAGTGGGCGCGCGTTGAGCATTGAAGAAAAGCCTAAACAGCCCAAGTCCCGATATGCGGTGACCGGTCTGTATTTCTATGACCGTCAAGTCGTCGAAATTGCGAAATCGCTGAAACCCAGTGCGCGAGGGGAACTGGAAATTACAGACGTGAACCAGGCATACCTGCGGAAGCAACAGTTAGAAGTCGTGGTGATGGGACGCGGAATGGCCTGGTTGGATACCGGGACGCACGAGTCCCTGATGGATGCGGCGCTCTATATTCAGGCAATTGAAAAACGGCAGGGACTGATGGTCGCGTGTCCAGAGGAAATTGCGTACCGCTCCGGGTACATCACGGCTGCCGATGTGGAGAGGATCGGGAGTTCGATGCGAAACAGCAGCTACGGCGCGTATCTACTGCAGCTTTTGCGAGAGAGGGTATTCTGAAGTGAATGCCGCTTGAACGCCGCGGCCTGCGATGGACCCGATCAAGAAAATTTCGACCTCACTGCCGGAGGTATTCATCCTGGAACCACGCGTCTTCGGGGACGAGCGCGGGTTCTTTCTGGAAAGCTACAACGAAAAGGTGTTTGCGGGATTGGGTATTAGTGAGCGATTTGTGCAGGACAACCACTCCCGCTCGGCGCAAAATGTACTGCGAGGATTGCACTATCAGATTCAGCAGACGCAGGGCAAACTCGTGAGGGTGATTGAAGGTGAGGTTCTGGATGTCGCGGTTGACCTGCGGCGCAGTTCCAGCACATTCGGGAAATCGGAGGCCGTGCACCTCTCGGGCGAAAACAAGCGAATGTTGTGGATACCTCGGGGATTTGCTCACGGATTTTGTGTGATTTCACCTTCAGCCCACGTTTTGTATAAGGCGACTGACTATTACGCGCCAGAATACGAACGCACCCTGGCATGGAATGATCCGGACTTGCACATCGAGTGGGAAATCAAGGGTGAGCCCATAGTTTCGGCTAAGGATCAGCGGGGAGGTCTCCTGCGGCACGCCGAGTGTTTTGAATAAGCTAAATCAATGAGAGTTCTGATACTTGGCGCCACCGGACTGCTCGGCAAAGCGCTCGTGCGCGCATGGACTGCCGACGAGGTGCTCGCCATGGGCTCGCGCGATGTGGATATCCGCGACTCAGCCAAAGTACGCGAGGTCGTGGAGAGGGCTCGTCCTGATTGGGTTGTACTGGCAGCCGCTTACACCGACGTCGATGGCTGCGAGAGCCATCGCGAGTTGGCCTTCTCCGTGAACCGGGATGGAGCGGTGAACGTTGCGAGGGCCGCCCGGCAAGCGGGTGCCAGGCTGATATTCCTTAGTTCAGACTATGTGTTTGACGGCCAGAAAACTTCTCCGTACGAAGTCGACGACAAGCGGAATCCGCAGAGTGTTTACGGGCACTCCAAGGCGGAGGCTGAGATCAACCTGTTGGAGATCTTGCCGACATGCTGCATCGCGCGCACTTCGTGGGTCTTTGGCGTCGGTGGGAGGTGTTTTCCGGATACGATCATGCGATTGGCGGCGAGCCGCCCTGCGCTCGACGTCGTCAATGATCAACGAGGATGTCCAACGTACACGGTGGACCTGGCGCGAGCGATCATCCAGCTTTGTAGAAAGGGCGTCAGTGGAATCGTGCATGTAACCAATGCTGGCGATTGTTCGTGGTTTGAATTTGCCCAAGAGATCGTCGTAGGGGCTGGGCTTGCAACTAAGGTAAGGCCGGTGAGCAGCCAGCAAATGGCACGTCCGGCGCCGCGTCCGGCGTATTCGGTTCTGTCGGCAACAAGCTTGCGTCGAGACGGCATCGAAATGCCCGGGTGGAAGGATGCGCTCGGGCGATATCTGCAAGAGCGCAAAAGCTGATTCCAGCCGGTGATTGCTTCCGCTGATGCGGGGCTGATAGGATGCCGCGGGGTTCGAAGCGCGTGAAGGTCATCCAGAACTACATTGATGGGAAGTTTGTCGCAGGCCAGCGTGAGTTCGCGGATGTGAACCCAGCGGACGGAAGCGTGATCGCGCAGGTCACTGAGGCGGACCGGGACCTGGTCGATCGCGCGGTACAAAGTGCCCGCAAGGCTTTGGCAGGAAAGTGGGGCCGCGCAAGTGTGCGAGAACGAGCGGCTGGTTTACGCAAAGTCGCCGAGGCCATCGAATCGCGCTTCGATTGTTTCGTTGCGGCAGAAGTCGCCGATACCGGCAAGCCCATTTCATTGGCTTCGAGGCTTGACGTGCCGAGGGCTGCGGCAAATTTCCGGGCATTCGCCGATATGATCAGCGCGGCTGGAATCGAGTCTTTTCAGACGGAAACCGCCGACGGCAAGAGCGCGTTGAACTACGCCGTCCGCAAGCCTTTGGGCGTGGTTGGAATTATCACTCCGTGGAATCTTCCCCTTCTGCTGCTCACCTGGAAACTGGCACCGGCTCTAGCGTGTGGAAACGCCATAGTGGCAAA
>QIAL01000962.1:0-1636 GCA_003225535.1 Acidobacteriota bacterium
CGCCCCAGATCCGAAACTGCAAGCTGCCTTTGAAGGCGAGCTGAAAAAAAGCGAGCAGATTGCCAATCAGATCCTGGCGCACTCTCCGGAAAATCATGCCGCGATTTTCGCCAAGGTTCTCGTGGGTGGACTGCGCGGTGACTACATGGCGCTGGTCGAAAAACGAAATCTTGCCGCTTTGAGCACAATCAAGAGTGCGCGCGCGTTGGCCGAGAAATTAATCGCCGAAGACCCCTCGTATTACGACGCATATCTCGCAGTTGGAGTGGAGAACTACCTGCTGAGCGTAAATCCTGCTCCAGTGCGGTGGCTGCTTCGTTTGGGTGGCGCGCAGACCGACAAGGCGGCAGGAATCGCGAAACTGCGCTTAACGGCGGAGAAGGGGCACTATCTCGCTCCCTACGCGCGCTTGCTGCTGGCGGTTGCTGCGTTACGCGATCATGACCGCAACCAGGCACGCGAATTGTTAAACGGCCTCGCGGAAGAATTTCCCCGCAATCCACTTTACCGCAAGGAACTAGCTCGCATCGAGCGCTAGACTTCCAAGTCAAATCGAATGGTTAAATCTCTTATCCAATGTGCGAGCTCGCCTGCGTCGTAGGCAGCGAGCGTACCGCGTGCTCAGCGAAGACTCTGGCTAGCGGCTGCTGCAAGGACGTAACCGTACCGAAGGTGAGGCGCGGATCTTTCTCAGCCGACCGCGGCGCCGTGAAGAGCAGGTCCGTGGCATCAGGATCCTGCAAACGTACCCACAGGTAGGGCCCGCAGCCGGCTACGCGCACCTCGGTCGCCCCAGTTCGTACGACATAGCTGGCGGCGATGCGCGACATTTCAGCCGACCCCGACATGCGGTCGAAGAGCCGCACGTGATGCGATGCGGTGCCCGTTTGTTCCAGAAGTCTGTCCATCAATCGATCACTGACCAGGCAAGGGACTGTGCGGCAATCGAGAACCTGTTCGATGGCGGAGAGCACCGGATAGTTGACCTTCTCGGAGTGCGCAACATACAGAGTGCGGGTAGCCGCGAGCCAACGCACAGGCATGAGGCGAAGGACCTTCTGCAAAGGCTGGGGCAAGAGGAAAGTGCACTGCCGGTCGGGAAACTCGCGCAACAAAAGTGGAGGACAAGCCCATTGCATGCCCAGAGCGGCCACCACCTGGCGGTCAGTGGCAAAGCCTAAACTCTGGAGCCATTCGCCGATTTTGCCGCGTCCGGCCTGATGCTGCGCCGCCAGCGCACTTTGCAGCTGAATTTCATTCAGGTAACCGTGTGCCAGCATCAGCAACCCAAGCGGCACCCGATGCCTCGAACTGACAGACGGCGGCGCGGCTAAAGCAATACGATCGAAGATGGACACCAGTTGAAGCTCCAGGCATTGCGGCGAACACAACCAGGTATTTTGCATGCGGATGGGCGGCCGCCTATGCCAGATGCGCGCCAGCGGAGTTGAGCGGCAATCGAGCCGCGCACACGAGGGTGGAAAGATGCGGTGGCGCACCAGGTTGGTCCATAACTCACGCAAGGCTGGCAGCATGGGGTTTCCTTTGTGTTCTCAGTGATCCGCGAGCAAGTCGGTCACGCGAAGACCATAATTTCCATCGACCACGACCACCTCGCCCCGCGCGATCACTTTTC
>QIAL01000962.1:1778-2275 GCA_003225535.1 Acidobacteriota bacterium
CTGCAGACCAGCGACCAGCATCTCGTTGGTAGAAATTTCCATGAGCAGAGTGCTCGGGGGGGCTACACGGAGCCAGTATCTTGCGGCCACGGGCCACGCCGGAGTAGCCGCCACTTCAATCTGGAGTTGAATGTCAGCGCCTTGCCGTTGGCAGCTCATGACGCCGGCAGCATTGCGGAATATATCCAGCACGCGGGACTGGTTCTCTGGGGTGAGGGGGTGGCCGTTTTCTTCTTTCTCGCCAGCGATGCGACGCGCGTCCGCACGGCTCATCCTGAATGCGATCTCGCCATTCAGGCCTCCTGACAAACTTGCCGAGACCCAGAAATCATCCGGCGCGGGAGAGGGAGCGGCTGCGGGAGCTTCGGCCAAGACTTCCCATTGCTTGCCAGGGGCGGAGACCAGGCCGGCATCCACCAGGGACTTTGCCCATCCCCGGATGTAATCCGAAACTTCGGAAACAGGGGACCTCGCGGGTGCACTGCTCATGCATGATC
>QIAL01000963.1:0-693 GCA_003225535.1 Acidobacteriota bacterium
CTACGGGTCCAAAATCGATGATCTTGCTTTTGTCCGGCCGCCAGAAATATCCGCCGAACACGTTGTTCTGCCGAATGTCGATGCGATTGACGAAGCCCAGCTCAGTGCAAAAATTTGGCGAGAAGTCGTTGTAGTTGGTGGAGAAGGTAAAATGCCGGCCACTGTACGATGCATCAGCCCATAAAGCATTGCCCTGTTGCGATCCGGCTCCGCGCGTTAAATCCGGAAAGGAAAGGCAATCGAAACCGGTGACGGCGTTCTGCCGCGTCCAAGTGTGAACGGCCTGCGCGTCAACCACCCAGTTTTTTGAAAACTTTAGGCGCGCATCGAGCGAGGCTACGCGATTGCTGGTGTCTGCGAAATCGTGACTCGAAAAAAAAGCGCCGATGTAGGATTGATTGCCGAATTCGCGCGTTACCCGCAGCACTCCATCCGCCGCCCGCGTATTGTAAGGACCGCTGCTGAACGCCATTCCTGGCTGGCGATCGTCGATGATCAGCGCGCCCAGCGTCCATTTGCCGAGCTTACCGGTCATGCGGGTGCCGAACTGCGGGTTGGCAATTTGACGGGAGAAAAAGAGATTGATCGGCGTCATGAAAAAACCGGCGTTCTCAATGAAGAACGGCCGCTTCTCGGGGAAGAAGACAGCAAAACGCTGGTTGATAGTGACTTGCGGGTCGTCCGATTCCACCT
>QIAL01000963.1:802-2435 GCA_003225535.1 Acidobacteriota bacterium
CGTAAGGAATGAGCTGAATATTCCGTCCGGGCGACACATGTTCCAGGCCACCAACCGGGGCGAATTGCTGCGTAAGTCCTTCGACACGCTGAGTCACATAGGGCCAGTAGTCGTACTCACTTTTTCCGAGAATCACCCGATAAAGGGCCAGTCCCCAGGTTTGCTCCGGGACATTCGAGAATCGCAAACTCTTAAACGGAATCGAAAAGAAAACAATGTAGCCGTCGTTTGTGATCCGGCCGGCGTTATCCCACAAGGTGTCGAAGCTGAAGTCATATCCTTGCCCCTCGGTGTAGATCGCATCGGTTTGTACCGCAAGCGGATTGGAATAGAAAAAATAGGCGCGGTGAAAATCGCGGAAGGTATCCAGAAGCAGGCCAACGCCGTCGTCCTGATCGGTAGCTTCGCGTTTCGAAAGGTGTGCTCGAACCGCGCCGGCTTCCTCATGGCAAACAAAGACGACATAAAGATTCTTGTTGTCGTAAGAGAGATAAGCGATGGTGGGCTCCGACGCCGGCGTTCCATCGCCGGGAATGTTCTGGCGGAAATCGGAGACTGTCAATTCGGCTTCGCGCGGACGATTTTCGAGGAAGTCTTCCAGTTTGGGCGCGCGGTGCACGCGGGGGATTTTTGAAAGCGGAATCTTGGCCGCATCCGGGGGCGGCGCCGTGACCTGCGCGGAAACCCGCGTCGCGGCGGCGAAAACTAACAGAATCCCAAGGATAGAAATCCGGATGCGAGGGCCCATCTAAGATGTCTTTATATAGCTTCTACTGTTCCATTGCGCAAGTACAAAGTGGTACAGATATTGTTTCGTTGAATACGGCAGCGAAATAAAATAGCAAGCGTGCCGTCACGGCGCTAGGACACCGGCGGAAGAATTTCATAGCGCCACGAAAGTGCGGCCGTTTTCCTGAGCATGGCCGCAACCGAACAGTACTTGTCTTCGCTGAGCTGGATAGCGTGCTTCACTGCCGCGTCGTCGAGTTGGCCGCGGAGACGATATAGCATTTCCAATTTAATCCAGACGGTCGGCGGTTCCGTGGCTCGTTCGCCAGAACAAATTACTTCCAGCGCTTCGAGCTTCTGCCGCTTCTTCTCCAGGATAGTGACCACGTCGGTGGCGGTACAGGCACCCAGCGCAAGAAGTACAAGCTCCATCGGGCCGGGCGCTTTGTTCGATGCACGGTCGGAATCGATCGTAATCGCGTGCCCGGACGGGCTCGTGGCCACGAATTTTTCTTCTCCAATCCATCTCACGGATGCGGTCTGCATGCGGCCCCCCTGGGGAAAGAATAGCAGGACGTGGAGCTTGAAACGAGCCACTCAGGATGCCGCTGGCGTTCGAATCGTTTTTTAGTTTGAACTGCGGGGCTTGCCCGGTAGTCTCAATAGCGTTCGGGAGGAGAGCACAAATGCATGTCTCAAGTTCAAAGACGCAGCGCTTGCTGGCGAAGGCTGCGCTCGGGCTGGTAATGCTGCTTTGGGCATCGACAATGGGTGCCGGAGCGCGGCAAAACGCAACGGCGGCGGAGGGGAAAGATCAACCGTTCGCGATCGAGTACTACTACAAAGCCAAGTGGGGCCACGCGGAAGAATTTCTGGCACTTTTCAAAAAGAACCACTACCCGGT
>QIAL01000955.1:0-1386 GCA_003225535.1 Acidobacteriota bacterium
AACCCTGCTGAACGGCCCAATACCTCGCTGAAAGCCATCGGAAAGAATAGCTCGTATATTTGTATGATGACGCCCGCGGCTACCCCCACGACCAGCACCTGTCTGGCGCGCCTATTGGCTTCCTGATTGGAAAACAGCGAGATGAACAATAGAAGCTCAATGATAGCCAGGAACCGCACACGTACCACCTGCCATGCGATTTCAGACTGTGTTGAACCTACGAACCATAATATAGTCAACCAGGCGTAGCCGAAACACCATATCACGACCGGCGATTTGAGCATGTCCGACGCAACGATCTGTCTGAACAGGAATGGCAGGGATAACACCCCGAAGCCGAGCACCCAATAATATGGCACCAGGATACCGAGACGGGTATGGGCGTAATCCGGCCAGTTGGTATAGAAGACCGCGACGGCGATCACCGCGAGGACGTTGCGCAAGGGGAAGCTCATTGGGTCATGATATCCTGGAACGTGCGTGAAGAAGCAATTGCCTCTGCGGCCTCCTCATGGCCGAATCCATTCCAATGCCCATCATTTGCAAACTCAAACTTGGTTCCATCCCGTCGGTGGCGGGACCAAAACAGGGGCTGCATGTCGATGGCTTCATAGCCGAGCCTTGCGGCCTCGGTCAGAAAGTATCGGCGCATCATATGAAAATAGCTGCTCCCTTCACTCCCCTCATCGGACCCAGAATAGACTTCGGGCCTTACTCCATCGACGACGAAGAGAATTCGCGACTTGAGAATTCCCGCCCGCTGTGGCAATTCACGAAAGAAGTAGTCCACAGCTCTTTGTGAGTCTGTCAGACGTTCTTGAGATACTGTGGCTGCCGTGTTCCCCACGTATCGGGCGGAGGTGCCGAGCTTCTGCTGCACCACCTCTGAAATATGTCCGATCCCAACCGTTTTCCACAGGTACCGCGCCAAGGTCGAATGTCCGATCATGTTCTTCCAGATGCTCTGACGATAGCCCGTAAGAACCAGTCGAAAGTCAGATGTGCTGGCAACTTGCTCGAAATGATTGCCGGGACCGGCTTTGTACTTAGCCAAGCTCTCGTCAAAATCATTCCCCACCACGATGAACACCATTGCGCAGGGGTGAAATTCGTTTCGCGCGAATTCCGCGAAGGCTAGGTAATCGGCAAGTTGCGCTCCGGAGATCCCTATGCTGTATACGAGTCGATTGTGTGTAAGTAGTCGGGACAGTCTTCCCTGTACCGTCTGCTGGTAGGGCACCATAAAGGCTTCCACGTAGCTGTCGCCGATGACGACGACGGGACCGTCCTCGGCATGTTTTGCGTAGTCCTGTTCGTTGACAAACCCGTAATTATTGATGCGGCCGGTGTTCACAATCTCAAATCGCCATCCTTCTGAAAACACGA
>QIAL01000955.1:1473-3000 GCA_003225535.1 Acidobacteriota bacterium
CAGAATCAGGAGAGGCAACAGACTGGCGCCTACGATCACGGTCACTAAAAGGAGAGGTCTGGGCCGCATTGCTATCTGATGTGCCTTCCGATTGAGGGCGGGATGATTCTGGGAACCAGACCCTGTGGGGGCACGGTTTCGAAGGCCTCGCAAGGAACAAGAGAGAGCCCAGCAGCTCGGACGCGCGATCAGCACACAGGCTTGTTGTGCCCTGTTGGGAGCGCTGTGCCAGTCGGTTGATGGCACAACACCAGCAGCGCCCGCTCGGTCGCGAGAACAAGATTCTCCAACGAAAAGTGTTCGACGATGCGTCGGCGAATCTCTGCTGTACGTGGCTTGCAATCCAGGACCCGATGCATCGCTATCTTGAGAGCAGCCGGATCCTTGGGCGGTACCAGCTGACCCGTGTCTCCGATCACCAGACCCGAATCCCCCACATCGGTAGCCACGCAAGGAACGCCGCAGGCCATGCCCTCACCCAGCACATTGGCGAACCCTTCTCCGTACGAAGAAGAATTCACCAGCAGATCGAGCGCGTTATAAACATCGGCCACCTGCGATTGCATGCCGACCCACATAATACGGTCGGACAGCCCCAGCGCATGCGCACGGTCTTGGAGCACAGTTCTATACTCGGACGGTCCATCTCCCACACAGACAAAACGCACATGGTTCCGTTCTTGTAGCAACAACACAGCCGCTTGCAGGAACGTCTCATGATCTTTCTGCGGATCCAACCGGCCCACGAGGCCGATCAGTGATTCATCCCTTCCCACGCCCCACCGTGCCCGTATCCGTTCTCGCGCTTCGGGATTCGGGCAGAACCGAGCCGTATCGATGCCGTTCGGAATCACAACGGTTCTGTCGGCAGGATATCCGTCTGCGACGTGGACTCGGCGTCCGGCGTGCGAATTGGAAATGATAAGATCTGCCGATTTTGAAAGCCAGCAGGATAGCGCATAGCTCGCGCGGAGGAGCCAATCGTAGCGGCTAAAATCCATGTATGAGCAGCGAATACCCCAGACAATTCTCATCGAAGGGAGGAAAGGTTTCACGGCCACCGTCACGAGGTTGCCGATATAGCTGTGCAATACGTTGGGCCGTTCGTAGAGCACAGTTCGAACCAGCCGCGTCAGAAATCCAAAAACGTCCCACCGTCCACGCTTGTTGAGGGAAATCATCCGTACGGAGGCTTCCTTCAGATCTGCTTCCAGCGGTCCTCCGGAATAGAACAGAGCGACCGCGACGTCGTGCCCGCGCTGATGAAGTCCCCGCGCGAGAAGAACCAACTGCCGCTCCGCCCCGCCGCAGTTCAGAGAACGGGTGAGAAAAAGAATCTTCATGTGATGCGCCGGTTCCGAAACAAGGGCCAGTGTGAGACCGTATGTTCTTCACGCATGGGAGGGTCTGTAATTCGCGCAAGGAGGTCGCCCCATAACTTCATGATTCTGTCCGTACTGAAGCGCTCGACAACCTCGACTGCTCGCCCTCCGAGCCGCTGACGTTCCTGAGGGTCCGCCATCAACC
>QIAL01000956.1 GCA_003225535.1 Acidobacteriota bacterium
GAGCCGAAATTACTTTCCAGGGTATCCAGGTCGTTTTTAAAGCAGGTGTTGTTGACGAACCAGAAGTTGGTGACGATATAGCCGAGGATGCAGCGGCCGCCATTGCCGTAGACGACGTTGTTGACGATGAGGGCGGGAGGAGTATTGGCAGTGGAGGGGTCATAGGAACCGGAACTGAGGTCGAGGATGATGCCGTTGCCGTCGGTATGATTGGGGGAGCTGTCGAATTCACCGACGACGATATTGTTGGAGATGATGTTGTGGAAGCCGGAGTAGTTATCGAACCACTGGTCGGAGTTGAAGGAGATGCCGCTAGTCCAGCCGTACCACTGAGGGACGGAGGTGGAAGAAGGGAGATAGCCGTTGTGGTAGACGAGGTTGTGATCAGCGGTGAGGTAATCGCAGTCCCGAGTAGCGATGCCGGAACCGCCGGTATCGTGCATGGTGTTGGAGATGAAGCGGAGGTGATGGGTACCGCCGCACCAGAAGGCATCGCCGGAGTTGCCTTGGCCATTCAAGTTGAGGCCGCGGAATTCGAGGTAAGCCGGGCCGCCGGAAGGGAAGGAGCCGCCGTTGGTGATGCGGAAGATGGAGTTGGCATTAGCGGGGCCGGTATAGACGAAGTAGACGGGGGTGGAATCGTAGTTTTTATAGACGATCCAGGAGGAGGGAGTACCGCTGTTGGGAGGGGTGAAGGAGGAGCTGAGGTTATAGGTACCGCCGAGGAGGCAGAGGACGGAGCCAGGCTGAGTAGCGCTGGCAGCGGCGGAGAAGGATTTAGGAGCCGAGGGGCTGGTACCCGAGTTGCCGCTGCTGCCGGAAGGGGAAGCATAGAGAGTGCAGTCAGTGGAAGTGGAAGCGTTGTTGACGGTGAAGTCGACGAGAGAACTGGTGGCGGACTGGCCGGCAGAGTCGTTGACTTTGGCGGAAAGAGAATGGGAGCTATTGGAGAGCGAGTTGGAGTTTAAGGAGTAGGACCAGTTGGAGGTGCCGGAAACGGTGGAGAAAGCACCGCCATCAATGGAGAGCTGCACAGAACTGATCGCTACTCCATCGCTGGCCACGCCGGAAACGGTGACGGTGCCGGAGACAGTGGCGCCATTGGCAGGGCTGTTGATCGAGACAGAAGGAGGAGCGGGGGTCCCGACACTAATGCTCATACTTTTTGAGGCCGAGGCGCTGGTTGAATCCTTGACCGCGACCGTAAAGGGATAGGAGCCAGCGACAGACGGAGTACCGGAGATAGCCCCAGACGAGGACAGGCTTAGACCCGTGGGCAGCTTGCCGCTCGAAACCGACCAGCTATAGGGACGGCGACACTGAAAGTTTTCACCACCGGGGTGTTCATGCCACCGGCAGCGGCAGCGTGCCGGGCACGACTTCGATGCCGTTCACCTTGGGATTCTCAATGGAACCGGGGAGGAAGTTGATATTCAGGGTTCCATTCGTCACGGCGACACTGAAAGTTTTCGCGACCGGGATGTTCATGCCACCGGCGGCGGCAAAGATATCGAAGTTAGTAAGGACCTGCGTGCCGTTAATGGAGACGCCGAAGATGCGTTGTCCGGGACCGGTTACATAGGATTCAGCAAAATCCAGGTTCACGGTGTAGCTGCCGTTTGAGACGGGGATATTGTAAGCGAAGGAGGATTTCGATTGGCCATAACGCTCGGAGTGATACACCTGCGGTGCGGGACTGCTGCCGGAGAGCGTGCTAGAGTTGGTGTAGGCCGTTCCCCCGTTGACGAACTGGTCCGCAAGCCAAGCGTTGCCATTGTTATCGGTATAGGAAGTCGTCGCACCTGCGTTGATCCGTACGGACGTGGGGGCCGCCTGTGTGCGTCCACTCCCCATGGAAATCAGAAGCAAGAGGAGAAGCAAGGTGCTCAAAAAGAGATGAGACAAACTTTTAGCGTTCAAGGAAAGGCCTCCAAAGCGTTTTGTAGTTTTTGAGGACGTGCGAGATCGCTGTGGCTGGGTAACGATCAAACTGGAGAA
>QIAL01000957.1 GCA_003225535.1 Acidobacteriota bacterium
ACGATCCCGAGTCCAATGTCCTGGAGGTAGTTCACGGCGGCCTGTGCAGCGACCTGGCCTCCAAAGTCCCGCACGTCCGTCTCGTGCCGATTGTTGTAGCTAGCTTCCAGCGAAGAGTGCTGACCCAGCGAATAATTCAGCTTGCCAAACAGCAATGTTTCGCGGAACGGCGACGTGATATGACCGTTGAACTGGGCCAGATTAACCGTGTCTAGCGCGGCGAATCCGATGGGTGGCGTGATGTTGACCTGATTCGCGCGGTTCTGGTAATTCCCCTCGTACGAGCCAAAGAAGAACAATCGGTTCCGAATGAGCGGGCCGCCCGCGGCTAGCCCGCTCAAAACGCGACTGTAATCCGGTTTTTGGAAGGTGGATGGTTTATTCGTTGCTTGGCCAATGCTGTCGGCTACGTGCTTGTCCTTGATTTGAAAAGTGTCCAGCGCAAGCAACCCCTTGTTCTGATAGCCGACGAACGCGTTTCCAGACCACTGATTGCCGCCGCTGCGTGTCGTCGCAGTAATGATCGCGCTTGAGGCCTTCTGATACTCGGCTTTGAAGTTTTGAGTGACGACTCTGTACTCCTGAATCGCGTTTCGCGGGAATGGATTGCCACGACTCGCGTCCTGCCCCGCGACGCCACCCCCTGTGAGATCGTTCTTTAAACTTGCGCCTTCGATAAACAGATTGACGCTATTCGCCCCCTGCGTCCCCGCCGAGAACGTCCTGAACCCCGCACCTGAGTTAATGCGGTCCTCTGTAACTGTGACGCCGGGCGCAAGCACCGCGAGATCTAGGAAGTTCCGGCTATTGGAGGGCAGCTGCTGGATCTGTTGCTGGGAGACGTTCGTGGCAATCTCCGAGGTGCGCATCTCGACGGCAGGCACTGCCTCGACTGACACGGCCTGCAGTTCGACCGCGCCCGCTTGGAGAGTGAACTGGACGATCTGCGTGGCACCAATCTGAACCGTTACTTCGCGTTGCAGCGGTGTGAACCCGATCTTGCGAACCGATAGCTCATATGTCGCAGGCGCCAGTCCTGGCAGGACATAGGATCCGTCCGAGCGCGTCGTGGTCGAGCGCTGCACTCCGGTCAAGGGGTTCCGTGCGGATACCTCAGCGTCAGCGACCACGGCCCCGTTCTGGTCCTTGACGTATCCGCGAACGGTTACAGCAAACGGTAGCGAGACATTGCGCGGTCCCCCGGGAAAGTGTGTCGATGCCCTCTAAGTTTGTGGCGGCGATTGAGGGGGCCGCTAGCCCTTCGCGTTGTCGCCTTTTGCGCCGTAACTTTTCGGGCCACCATCCTCGAGAGACTGCGTCCTATGTTGCACCGCTGCATCACCGCCTTCGTGGGCCTGTGCCTGTGTGCGGGTCCCGTCAGCGCCCAGAAGCTCGACTCCCTCCTCGCCCGCATGACGCTCGACGAAAAACTCGGCCAACTGAACCTGCTCTCGGCAGCTGGAGAAATCGGCCGCGCCTCAAACGATCAAATCGCGCTGGCGCGCGCGGGCAAGCTCGGTGGATTGTTCAACGTGATCGGGGCGGAGAACACCGCCCAAGTGCAGCGCGTCGCAGTGACGGAGTCGCGACTCAAAATCCCGCTCCTGTTCGGGCTCGATGTGATACACGGGTATCGTACGACGTTCCCGATCCCTCTCGGGGAAGCGGCGTCGTTCGACCCCGAAGCGGCACAAGCGACGGCGCGGGCGGCCGGGCTCGAGGCGGCCGCCGCCGGCATCAGCTGGACCTACGCGCCCATGGTGGACATCGCGCGTGACCCGCGCTGGGGCCGGATCGCCGAAGGCTCAGGCGAAGACCCGTATCTGGGCTCGCTCCTGGCCGCCGCGCGGGTGCGCGGCTTCCAGGAAAACATCTTCGCCACCGTCAAACACTTTGCGGGCTACGGCGCGGCCGAGGCGGGCCGGGAATACAACGAGACCGAGATCTCCGAGCGGACGATGCGCGAGATCTACCTGCCACCGTTCAAGGCGGCGGTCGATGCGGGAGTCGCCAGTCTCATGTCGGCGTTCAACGACAACGCGGGCGTACCCAGCTCCGGGAACGCGTGGCTCACCGACACCGTGCTGCGCCGCGAATGGCGCTTCAAAGGCTTCGTCGTGAGCGACTGGACGTCCGTCGCCGAGCTGATTCCGCATGGCGTGGCGGGCGGGCCGTCCGAGGCGGGACGCCGCGCGCTCACCGCTGGTGTGGACATGGACATGCAGAGCAGCATCTACATGGATTCGCTGCCGGCGCTGGTGCGGTCGGGGCGCATTCCCATGGCGGTCGTCGATTCCGCCGTCATGCGCATCCTGCGGGCCAAGCAACGCCTCGGCCTGTTCAAGGATCCGTATCGCCCGCGCACCGCCCCCGCGATGGACTCGACGCGCGCGCTCGCACGGCGCGTCGCCGGCGAATCGATCGTGCTGCTCAAGAATGACGGGTCGACGCTGCCGCTCGACAAGAACACGTCCGCGATCGCGGTGATCGGCCCGCTGGCCGACAACAAGCCCGAACCGCTCGGCCCATGGCACACGATGGGCCAGCCCGAAGATGTGGTCACCGTGCTGGCGGGAATCAAAGCCAAGGTGCCCGCGACAACTCAGGTGATGTACGCGCAAGGGTCGGGAGTCGAAGACACCTCCACCGCGGGATTCGCGGAGGCGGTGGCCGCTGCGAAGCAGGCGAAAGTCGCCATTCTCGTGCTCGGCGAGCGCGGCGAGATGAGCGGTGAAGCGGCGAGCCGCTCGATGATC
>QIAL01000958.1 GCA_003225535.1 Acidobacteriota bacterium
AACTCAGTATAACTGGGATGAGGAACCGACTCACGTCGGCAACACAGGGGTGGAAGGCGCAAATCGGACGCCCATTTATCTCGCTGCACTCGATCCAGAGAAAAAGGGGTTCCGCGTATGGAGATGCCCGCTATGCGATGGGAAACGCACGAATGAGGGGGGCCTCATGGGCTTGGCGTCGCACGAAATTCGGAATGTCAGCGGGGAAAGCGGAGTTTAGCACGAGATCAGACGAAGATTTCTCCCTCCGGGCGAAGAGTTGCGAACCGACAGCAAACCTGTTGGTTTCCATGCGCTGAGACCCTTCGAGTGCCCCATCCATCTCTTGCTTATGCGCGATCGGACTGGTCTCTGCGGCTTATCGCTCGAGCACTGAACGATGAGTCGCTTCTGCTGCTCGTCATTGGCAAGACGATGAAATGCCGAAGCATAACATTTTCACACAAGAGGTCAGGAGCGACGTACTTGGTGATCGGTTCGCATTCATCGTGGAAACGTGGCGTGGTGGTTCACGTCCTTTGGATATTTCGGGTAACAGGGTTGCGCGCCGAGTTGTGGTTCACACTGACACCGGGCAGCAACTTGTCACAGCTCAGGTGAATCCAGTCCTTCATCGCGATTTTGATTTTTCTATGAGTTCTGACGGGCATCGGCTCGCGATTCTGGACGAATGCTCGGTAACTGTCATCGATCTTGAGTGAGGCACATAGGCTGATCGGATGAAGGCGTCGGTACCGTCGACCGGGCAGACGTGGCAGCCTGTTTTCACAAGCAAGGTGGGCGTTCCTTTGGGAGTCATCATCCAATCACCCCTCTCGGAGGCAGGCGGAAAATGACGGAACGCCCTCATCCGACTTATAGTTGGTTGCCAGATAGTTGTCAATACAATAATGAATACGCTATTTAGTTTGTAAGTGTCTGTATATCTGAAAAGGTAATGCTTGACAGTTATTACTAATGAGCTTATAGGTATAGGCAGTCCTCGGGGAGCCTCACGGCATAATTAGCCTGACCTTCTACAAACTGTTGCATGAACTGGCTGAGTTCGATGTATGACGCTTGGATTTGACCAGCGAATGCAAGTTGATCTTGCTTTACTTTACGCGGCACTGTCCCCCGCTTGAGTGTACGGGAGGACCGCATGCCTAACAAAGTTGCAACCGGGGTACAAGGAGCAACGCTGCAAACGGGATTCCACGCGGACAACTCAAGCCAACTAATTGCTGCCATTTTCGATGCCGAGATGCTCGGTATCGCCATCTTTGACAACCAGCATCGCTTTCTTGCGGTCAACGAGACTCTAGCATCGCTACACGGCATTCCGGCCCAAGATCACGTAGGAAGAACGCTGCGCGAGGTGTTCCCACAAGCATCCCCAAGGGCTGAATCACTAATAGATCAGGTATTTCATACTGGCGAATCAATCCCAAGCGCCGAAATTACCGCACAGGTGCCAACTAGAAATGAGATGGGACATTGGCTTGTGAACTTTGTGCCGATAAAGAATGAAAACAATCAGGTTTCGGGGGTCAGCTCGATTGCGATTGAAGCCACGCAGCAGATCATGCTTGCGAGATGTTTGCGCAGTCTTATGGATAGCTTGCCCCAGGTTAGGGACCAGGTAAGCTGGGCGTACCTATCGAGCCAAAAACAAGCTGTCGTTCCTACCCTATTGGCCCAATCTGCCGAGAAATTGGAAGAGTGTGTCCGAGCTATGCAGGCGCTTTCGGGCCTGGTTGAGGCCATAACTTCATCGTCAGGTGGAAAAGACGAAGAGGACAATCGGCAGGCTAGCTTCCCCTACGTTGTGCCTAGCACCATCTCTCGGAATGGACGCATCGCGCTTACTAAAGCGCCTACTATTGCTTGTGAATTAAGTCCGAGGGAAGTGCAAGTTGTGACGCTGCTGGCTGCGGGCAAGGCCAATAAGGAAATATCGTCCATATTACGGATCACCGTTAAGACCGCTGAGACCTACAGAGCTAGAATCATGTCCAAGCT
>QIAL01000213.1:0-66844 GCA_003225535.1 Acidobacteriota bacterium
ATAACAATTCGACATCAGCACACTCGGGGCAGCAGACGGCGGCAACGAACGTCGCAAAGCGTCCGGTGGAAAGATCGGCGCTGAGCGCCTGATTGATGTGTTCAAAAGCAGAGGTGAGGGTGCGCGTTACGCTGAAACTGGCCCGGGAATAGGCACGGCAGACTGAGGCGATCAAAGCCGGACCAATACCATGTCCAGTCACGTCTGCGAGGCTCACAATAAGCTTGCCGTCCGGCAGGCTATTCCAATCGAAGTAATCGCCGCCGGTCTCATCTGCCGGCTGGTTCCATCCCGCAATTTCGAATCCCCGGATCTGAGGTGACTGCTGAGGGAGTAGCGATTGCTGGATTGACCGTGCTACTTGAAGATCATGCTGGACGGCCTCGAGCTTCCGCTTGGTTTCTGCCTCACGAAGGGCCGCTTGAAGGTGTTTTCGAATTTCTCCTGTAATGGCGCCAGCCACAAGTCCGGTCGCCAATAGCGTTATCGCATTCAGTGACACGGCAGATTGGGCCATCGAAGCTGGAGTGCCAATTACTGGAGGTCTCCAGCCAAGGTAGAGCGCGGCGCCAACGTAACTGGTGGCAGCAATGAATCCAGAGAAGATGCTTATCCAAGGCCTCAAGCGGAGGGTAGAAAGAATAATGAAGATGCCGAATGCGAGCAGCAGGGGAGTCGCTAACGGCCGATAGACCACGTCAACTCCTTGACTAGGTAGAAATGCGATTGCCCAAGAAGGTACCGAGGCTTCCAAAGCCGTGCTGAAATACCAGAAGGCAGCACTGAGTTTCGATTGAGCATGCAACGCAGAAGTTACTTTGCGAAGCATCCAATACTCACATCCGGTCACCGCGCAAACCAGAAATACGGCCCACCAAACTCGAGTATTAGCGATGCTGGCTGTGTGGATCACAAACAATCGAATGGCGAACACAACAGTGAGCAACCCCAGGAATCCCAAGACTCCGAAAATGCGAAGACGCTCGCTACGCAGTTCAGCGCTGTGAAACGCGATGGAATCGATGTTGTCGTCTACCATGTTCAGTTCTTTTCCAGGTCGGTGATAAGGACCACGAACGACCGCCCCGACCGATCCAGAGGTGCCAGGTTGATTCGGTATCCACCAAACTCATCACTTCTCTCTCGTCGTGGGCCGTTGTTTTGGCCTCGAATGAGCATTCGTTTGCCAGCACTTCATGAACAACTAACAGCGTTGTCAGATTGCCCACGCAATGCCCGGTAGCGTCGAATCAGGGTGCTAGTCGAGCTGTCATATTCGAGTCGTGGCTCCTCTGCTGTCTCGATCTGCGGCATGATGCTCAGGGCCAAATCCTTACCCAATTCAACCCCCCATTGATCGAATGGGTTGATGTTCCAAATCACACCCTGGGTGTGAACAATATGTTCGTACAGGGCAATAAGTTGCCCCAGAGTTTCGGGTGTTAATTGGCGGGCAAGAATTGTGTTGGATGGCCGATTACCATCGAATACTCGATGCGGTACAAGCCAGTCCGGCGTGCCTTCTGCTTTAACCTGCTCGGCGGTCTTACCGAAAGCCAGGGCCGCACTTTGGGCAATAGCGTTGGCCATGAGCATGTCATGATGTTTGCCGATCGGGTGGAGAGAATGTGCGAATGCAATGAAGTCGCAAGGTATGAATCGTGTTCCCTGATGCAATAGTTGGAAGAACGAGTGCTGACCGTTGGTCCCCGCATCACCCCAGCAGACGGGGCTCGTTGGTTGGGTCACCTCCGTTCCGATGAGTGTGACATGCTTCCCATTGCTCTCCATAATTAGTTGCTGCAAATAGGTAGGGAAATGCTCGAGATAATGCTCATAAGGTAGGATTGCAAAGCTCTCGGAGCCGAAGAGGTCATTTTGCCAGATACTCAGAAGACCCATGATCACCGGTAAGTTCCGTTCGAATGGCGTTGTCAGGTAGTGCATGTCCATCTGGTGAAAGCCATCGAGCATCGCGCCAAAATTCTTTGGACCCACTGCAAGCATGGTGGACAATCCCACGGCCGAACAGAGTGAATATCGTCCGCCCACCCAATCCCAAAACTCAAAAGCGTTCGCTGTTTCAATGCCGAACTGCGTGACCCGAGCAATATTCGCGGTGACGGCTACAAAGTGTTTGCTGACGGAATCCTCATCTCCTGCCAATCCTGCGACGAGCCATTCGCGAGCCGTCCGGGCATTGGTCATTGTTTCAAGCGTGTTGAAGGTCTTCGAAGAAACTATGAAAAGCGTTTCGGCAGGGTCAAGATCACGCACCGCCGCCACAAAGTCGGTGCTATCGATGTTCGCAACGAAGCGAAATGTCAGGGACGGATCCGCATAAGCCCTTAAGGCTTCCGTCGCGAATCTGGGGCCAAGATATGAGCCGCCAATGCCTATGTTTACAATGTTGCGGATTCGCTTTCCCGTTTGTCCCTTCCACTCTCCGCTTCGCACACGATCGCAGAAATGGCCCATACGGTCGAGCACAGCGTGAACTTGTGGAACAACATTCTTGCCATCGACATAGATCGATGTGCCTTTGGGAGCACGAAGTGCAACATGCAATGCCGGCCGCTTTTCTGTGATGTTTACTTTCTCACCTCGGAACATGGCATCCATCCGAACCTGCAGTCCGGATTCTTCTGCCAGTGCAATGAGGAGCTTCAGCGTTTGGGATGTGATCCTGTTCTTGGAATAGTCCAAATACAGGCCAGCACCTTCAGCGGTCATCCGCTCGCCGCGCACTGGATCGCTCGCGAAGAGTTCACGAAGATGGAGGTCTTTAACTTTCTTATAGTGATTTTGGAGTGCCTTCCAAGCCGTCTGTTGCGGTGGGGCCGGTCTGTTGACCCTCCATGTGTGGACTGCCATAGCTTTTCCTTTCGATTGCTGGAGCGAAGCCCTGTTTTCAATCTGCCGGCCTAAATGCGGCGTCCTTACTCAGCCGTGTTGCCTTGAATTCAAGAACCACCAAAATTCGACGAAGCTCTTTGTTCCGGCATCCTGAAGACGGGCAACCAGTCCGTCAGATCGATAACATTGCGCCTCTGTAGGCGATCTGACATTGGGACTTCGAATGCCGTCTTTGTGGCGGAGATTTCAAGAGAGACCATGTTTGCTGTACTCATAGAGCGAAGCTCCGTTTTGAACTACCGGCTCCCAGAGGTGAGATCACCCTCGTCATGCAGCCTTCTGTTCCACCAAATGGATCTTCGGAGTGTAGCGGCCCCATGCTAAGGCGACTAACGCAATCACGACGGTCTGAAAGAGCGCATATGCGGTTGCGGAGGTGATTGCGGCCGTACCAGGAAAGCTCGCCGTTGCAATAACCAGGCTCACACCGACGTTGCGAACCGATGTCGTCAGGATCATGCTTTTCGCGGTGTCCGCTTGTTCCCGTTTAGTGACTAACAGGCCTGCGACTAGAGTTGCGAGTACTAAACAGAGCATGCCGAAGTAGCCTCTGACATGAATGTCCGCCAGGGTCTGAAATTGAACAGTAATGATGACGGTCAGCAAAACAAGATTGAGCGAAAGGCTCAAAGCACTCGCCGGCTTCTTTAACCTATCGGCAAGTGCTTCATGACTGTGGCGGATCCAGATGCCGAGGCACAATGGCAACAACTGTGCCCCGAACAAAGTGCCTATCATTTTGACAACGTTGATGTCTATGGTTGCGTTTCCGGCAATGACTGGAAGCAAGAGACCGAGCAACAAGGGTGCAACCACCGCAGATGATGTGGCCAAAACGACCATCAAGCCGACCGAAACAGTGACGTTGCCTTTGGCCATTGCCGTGAACGGAGGGGCGTAGGGTGCGCCAGGGCACACCGCGGCAACGAGAATTCCGGCCGCGACCATTGGACTAGGGTGAAAGAGCAGCAGCAAGCCAAAGGCTGCCCCGGGTACAAGGATGTAGTTCGCCACGAAGGCCCGAGACAGGAGTCCCCACTGGTGGCCGACACTGAGGACATCTGAAGCCTTCACGCCAAGCCCTAGAGTGACCATCAATTCGATCAGCGTGACGGCCGCGAGTAGGTTTACGAGTCGGTCGACGGCCATCGTAACTCTCCTACCTTGCAGGGTTTGTTAGGGTTACTGCACTTCTGCTGACGAGCACAATCCCGTCATGCAGACGTTGTGACCTCAAGCGTGAGACATCAATGACAGGTTAGGAGTAGTTCAATGGAAGGGGCACTGACAGAAGTGACAGTCGGGAGTGTCAGAAAAGCGTGTTGGTGCATAGGCAACACGCAACTTGCAATAGAAGTGGGAGTCAGAAACTGAAACCAAGCGAGAGCACGACTGTAGGGTCCGTCCAACCTGCGTTGAAGATGTATGTAGTGAAATCGAACCTCTTTCGGGAGAAGCCAAGCAGTATGCCGCGCTGTACATCGAGGTTAGTATGGTAGGCCTTAGTCCGTTGCGCCACCAGACCAACACGCCACCATTCCATGGGCGAATAGCTCAACTCCATCCAGCTGTAGAAAAAACTTCCCGAATGATCTCGCAGATCAAAGACAAATTCGCCTTCAGTGGAGAGTTCGACCTGCTTCCAAGTGAGCGATGCCAGGTATCCGGGAGCGATTCCCGCCGTGTTGCCGAGTACTCCACCGATCATAGGGGTGATCGACAGCGCAACTGTATCTCCGGCGGTGAAGTTATAGCCCGCCCAGACTGAACCCGTCTCCTTATCCTCGTAGTTGTAGCGTGCTCCGAAGTGCACATGTTTACGATCCGCGCTAAATGTTGGTGACGTATAGGAGCGGTCGTCGGGGACAATATAGCCGGCGACATTGAAGGAGTATGACCATTGATCCGGAACGGCATCGTTTGGAAGGGCCGAGGTCTTCTCAGGCGTGGTTTGGGCGCCAACTGAAGATACCAGCAGGAGGACTATTGCGAGAATCGTAGGAGATCGCGTGGATTATCCTCCCAGGAGAATCGTGGTCCCTACCATTGCGCCACCAAGTAGCACCATGACAACAGCCATTCTCCAAGGGTGGTGCCCTGCATATTTCCCGAATGCATAGCCTGCCAGGAATAACATGGTCACCGCGATTGCGTTGGAGGTACGCAGTGCCCTGCCCGCACTAGCGATGAAGGCGAATGGCATTATCACGGGCAAAGTAGCCAGGACGACAATAAGGAAGACTCCGAGTGCGCCGAGCCATTCCCCCTTGCTGAGGCGAGGCTGCTGAGGAATGTCGCCAACGTGGTTCAGCCGCTCTCGCAAGACTTCGAGGTCCGAACTGGACAATACAGAGACCAATACAGGCGGCAATGCCTGCGCGATAATCTGATGCGCCTCGGCCGGGCTCGATACCTGGCGTAGTGCGCCCAAAGTTAAGAGTCCGCGTCCACGCTTACTAAAGCAAGCCATCAAATAGAACACCGCATCGATAATGCCCCAGGCTAAGTTGCATCCGAGTGCGCCGAGCAGCATCGTGCGCACTTGCTCGCGGCCGGCATCCGCCACGCTGAAGGAACAGGTGAACGTTAAGACCATGATCAGCGCGAAGAGGACCTCTGAGATTCTCTCCATCGGATCGAGAAGGCGTTCGCTCGGGTTCGTGAGGCTCTCGATCATCTTGCCAAGCGCCTCCTTATTGCTGCCAACCGCCTCCGAGCGCATTGTAGAGTTGCACCAAGGCAAGGCGCTCATTCAGTTGGGCTTGGGCAAGTCCAAGCTGGGCGTCTAAGTAACGGCTATCGCTGTCGAGCACTTCAAGATAGCTCGTAACACCACCTCGGTAGCGGCTATCCGCCAGATGGGTGGCATCTCCTGCAGAATTGGTGAGCAACGCCTCTTGTTCCCTAAACTCGCGATTCTTGCGATAAGCCACCAGCGAATCGGAGACCTCACGAAACGCTTGCTGAATCGATTGCTGATAGATCAGGACGGCTTCTTGCTGTTGCGCTTCAGTTAGCCGCACACCCGAACGAATTTTTCCAGCGGTGAAGAGTGGCTGTACCAACTGGCCTCCAAAGCTCCACAGGCCAGCCGGGCCCGTAAAGAGACTCGTGAGGGCTGCGCTCTGAAAACCTGCTAATCCTGTGAGCGTGATCTGTGGAAAGTATGCCGCTTTCGCTACGCCGATGCGCGCATTTGCCGCTATTAGCGTTTGTTCCGCCGATTGAATATCGGGACGCCTGCTGAGCAGGGAAGATGGCACTCCCGCGGGAACTTCTGGCGGCACGACATTGTCAACCAGGGACAGTCCTCGCTTGACCACTCCAGGGTTTCGGCCCAACAGTAAACTGATCAGATTCTCCTGTTGTTCAATCCGTCGCTCCAGATCGGGAATCGACGCCGAAGCCGTATAAACGAGTTGCTCGGACTGACGGACGTCCATCATGGACGTTGTACCGCCTTTTTCTCTTATTTCAACGAGGCGTAAGGATTCCTTTCGAGAGTCCAACGCGCGCCTGGAGATCTCCATCTCGGAATCAAGTTCCAAGAGTTGGAAGTAAGCGGTCGCGACGCTGCTGACGAGGCTTGACACCACGGCCTTCTGCCCCCACTCAGTGGCCAGCAATTCGGCGCGGGCTGCTTCTGTAGCACGGCGGAATTTACCCCAGAAATCGAGTTCCCATGCCAATCCCAGGTTCACCTGCAAGGGACTGGTCTCGAATGCTGGTGTTACCCGTGTCCTCGGAAAGCGTTCGTTCGTGGCAGAAGCACCAGCGGAGATTGTGGGGAACTGATCCGCACGCGTGATGCCCAGCGCAGCGTGGGCTTGGAGTACTCGCACTGCAGCGATACGGACGTCGTAATTCTGTGCGAGTGCCTCACGAATGAGTGCTTGCAACTGCGGATCTTGAAATACTGTCCACCACTTCTCGTCGCCGAGCGATTGATTTGCGGCACCCGCGTCTGCAGCGTATCCGCGGAACGTATCGGGGACCGGTGCTGTAGGACGTTTGTACTTGGGCCCGAGAGTGCATCCATTAAGTAAGAGCAGCAGAACGATGGCAATGTGGCCGAGCCTGCTCATATGGTTAGTCCCCTTCCGTTGGCACGATCACAGGCAGATGCGCCGGTCCCGCGCCCTTTGTTCGATGAGCAATTCGCTCCACAAGCTCGAAGCAGACAGGAATCAGGAAGATTCCCAGGATCGACGCGGCCAACATGCCTCCGATCACGCATGTTCCCAGCACGCGTCGGGATATAGCACCAGCGCCTGAGGCGGTCCACAATGGCACACATCCTAAGATGAAGGCGAAGGCCGTCATCAAAATGGGTCGCAAGCGCAATTTGGCTCCTGTAAGCGCGGCATCTTTGGCGGACATGCCTTTATCGAATTCCATCTTCGCGAACTCCACGATCAAGATGGCATTTTTGGCTGCCAGGCCAATGAGCATGACGAGCCCGATCTGCGCGTAGACGTTGTTGTCCAGGTTTCGCATCCACAAAAAACTGAATGCACCGAAGACAGCGATCGGAGTGCCCAGCAAGACGCTAAAAGGCAGAGACCAGCTCTCGTATTGAGCGGCTAGGATGAGGAAGACGAACAGGAGCGACATGCCGAAGATCACGGCCGGCGCGACTCCTTCCGCCGCCTTCTTCTCCTGGTACGACATGCCCATGTAGTCATAGCCCATCTCGGGCGGCATGGTGGCGGCGAAGACCTCTTCCAGCGCTTTCATAGCTTGGCCAGAGCTGTAGCCCGGAGCCGCGCCTCCGTTGATCTGCGCACAGCGGTAGAGGTTGTATCGTAGAGTGAATTCGGGTCCAGTGCTAGGCTTGATCCTGGTCAGCGCACTCATGGGGACCGGCTGCCCTGCGTCATTTGTAACGTAGAACTGACCCACATTCTCGGCCTTGGTTCGAAAATCACCTTCCGCCTGGACGTAGACTTGCCACTGACGGCCGAAACTGTTGAAGTAATTCACCAGCAAGCCGCCCATGAACGTCTGCATCGTCTTGTAGACATCGGAGAGCTGTACACCTTGTGAAATTGCTTTTGCACGGTCCACATCGACGTAAACCTGGGGCACCACGGGAAGCGCGGTCGAGTAGATAGAGGCCAACTCAGGGCGCTTGCGAGCTGCCGCCAGGAACTTCCCCAGGTTTTCACTAAGAAATTGCGGGTCCTTGCCCGCCCGGTCTTCCAACATGAACGTGAAGCCGCCGGAAGCGCCGACGCCCGGAATTGCGGGCGGCGGAAAAGAGAAGCCAAGGCCTTCAGTGAATTGCGAAAGCTCCCGATTCAAGTGGGTTTTGATAGCCTCATACTGTTCCTCGGGTGCTTTGCGCTCCGCCCACTCTTTCAGAGTGATCCAGTAAAAGGAACTGTAGGTGTTCTGGGCTCCGCTCAACATGCTGAAGCCCAGCACTGCTGTTACCGAGTCAACGCCTGGCGTCTTTAAGATCATTTCCTCGATCTTGCGTGAAACGTCATCATTTCGTTGGAGGGAAGCAGCATTGGGCAGTTGCAGGCCAGCGAATACATATCCCTGGTCTTCGTCGGGCAGGAAGCTATTGGGCAAGCGCGATCCGAACCATCCTGCCAGTACTGCAACACCCAACAATAGGACCATGCTCATCCCGGCCCTCCGAATCAGCATTCCGCAAGTGCTGACGTATCGATCTGTCGCCCTTCCAAACGCCCTATTGAACCAGCGGAAGAATGCTCCTAACGGGCCGCGGCTTTCTTTCCGTGGACGAAGCAGCAAAGCTGAAAGCGCGGGGCTCAGTGAAAGCGCGTTGAATGCAGAGAAGATCACCGATATTGCGATCGTGATTGCAAACTGCTGATACAGACGGCCCGTAATGCCTGGAATAAAAGCCGTGGGGATAAATACTGCCGCCAAAATCAGCGCGATTGCGATTACTGGACCCGACACCTCTTCCATAGCCTTGAAGGCTGCATCTTTAGGAGTCATGCCATGCTCAATGTGATGTTCCACAGCTTCCACCACAACGATGGCATCATCAACAACCAGGCCGATCGCAAGCACTAGTCCGAAGAGAGAGAGAGTATTGATCGAAAAACCGAGAAGGGGAAATACGACGAAGGTACCGACTAGCGATACAGGAACTGCGAGAAGAGGTATAAGCGTTGCTCGCCAGCCTTGGAGAAAAATGTAGACAACGAGTATTACAAGAATGATGGCTTCGAACAGCGTGTGCTTAATCTCGTTCAAGCCTTCCGTGACAGCCAAGGTGGTGTCCAGCGCAACGGAATACTCCAGATCTTGAGGGAAGCGCTGCTTGGCCTCCAGCATCAACTTGCGGACACCCGCAGCGGACTGCACAGCATTCGATCCGGGAAGTTGATAAATGGCGACGACCGCGGCGGGTTTTCCGCTGTAACGTCCAACCAAGTTGTACGTTTGCGCCCCGAGGTCCAGACGAGCCACATCTTTCAACCTCAGCATCGAACCATCAGGGTTGGCACGAATGACAATCTGACCGAACTCCTCGGCGGATGGCAGACGACCCTGAGCCCGAACGGCATAGGTGAACTCCTGCCCTTTCGGAACCGGTTCGCCGCCGATTTGTCCGGCTGGGTTTACTGTGTTTTGGGCCTGGATCACTTTTACGATTTCGGGGACCGTAACTCCCAACTTTGCCAGTTTGTCTGGGCGAACCCAGCAGCGCATTGCGTACTGACCGGCGCCGAAGACCGTCACGCTCGCGATGCCCGGCACGCGGGTCAACTGGTCATTCAGGTTGATATATGCGTAATTGGCCAAAAATATGTTGTCGTACGTTCCTTTTGGCGAGTAGAGATCAACGATCATCAAGGGCGCAGATGTGGATTTCTGTACCGTGACGCCGTAGTTGACAACGTCCGCAGGCAGTTGCGAGTTGGCCTGATTGGTGCGCATCTGAGCGAGAATCTGGTCCGTGCTTGGATCGGTCTTGATATCGAAATTAACGGTCAGGGTGATCTGGCCGTTGTTGGCGTTGTTCGAGTACATGTAGTTCATGTTGTCAACGCCGCTCATCTGCTGTTCGATAGGCGTTGCGACGGACTGCTCGACAGTGACCGCATCGGCGCCGGGATAAGTGGCTTTGACCTGAACTTCAGGAGGTGCAATGTTAGGAAACTGCGCAGTGGGCAGCCGTCGCATTGCAACGATGCCGATGAGGACCATGAGAATCGCTATCACCATGGCGACGATCGGACGGCGGATGAAGAAACTTGCCATGGCTCATTCTCCTTGTGTTGCCGGCTTGAACGGCTTGGGCTGGACAGTCGAGCCTTCCTTTGCTTTCTGTAAGCCCTCGGCAATAACCTGTTCCCCCGCCTGGACGCCATCGGTAATAACCCACATCTGACCGACACGTTCCCCAGTCTTCACGGGCCGGACGCTTGCCTTATTATCTGGACCAACCACGACTACGCTGTAGCTCCCCTGGGTTTCAACCACGGATCGCTGCGGCACCAGCAGGGCACCCTTGGCCACGCCAGTAACGGCGCGCACGCGCCCGAACATGCCCGGGCGCAGGATCGCACCAGGATTGTCGAAGGCGCCTGCCATGCGAATCGTTCCAGTTTTCACGTCCACTTGCCGATCAGCAAGTAAAACCCAGCCTTTGTTTGGATACAAGCTTCCGTCCGAGAGGGTCAGTTCGAGTGTTCGTTTCCCGCCTGCCCGTTTCGTTCCTTCTGTCACTGCGCTGATTCGGTTCGCGAGTTTCAGATATTCCTGTTCACTGATCGCAAAGTAAGCTTTGATAGGTTGAACCTGCGACACAGTGGTCAGAATCGTAGTCGGCCCTACCAAGTCACCAATCTGGCCTTTTGCCATGCCCGCTACGCCGTCAATCAGGGAACGCACAGTGGTGAAACTCAAATTCAACCGAGCCTGCTCGACTTGCGCTTCTGCCGCCGCTACAAGGGCCACGGCTGCTTCGTTCGCCTGGATGTCGTTATCAAGTTGGGCTTGCGGGATCGCGCGCTCCTTGGCAAGAGGAGTATCACGTGCGACATCCAGCTTGGTTTTGCCGAGTTGCGCCTCTGCTTGTGCGAGCTGACCTTGTGTCTGTGCGAGTGCGGCCTCAAACGGACGCGGGTCGATCTCAAACAGCACCTCACCTTTGTGGACCGTGGTGCCTTCTATGTAGCTTTGCTTTGTCAAGTACCCAGTGACTTGCGGCTGAATCTGTGCATTCACGTATCCATCGAGACTCGAGATACACTCGGTATAAAGGGGGACGTCTTGTTGCGTCACCGCTGCAACTTCGACCTCCGGAGGTAGTGCTTCGGCACGCACCTTTTCCTTGCTGCAACCGACTGACGGCACCAGAAGGAGGGTCATAACCAGGGCCGCAGGGGCGAACCATTGAATGAGCACATCTTTGTGGCTGACGCAAACCATGGGTGTGCGTTGAAGCCCATACTGTCGAAACGATTGGCGTTTGGTTCGCATGAGACACTCCTGAGGACGGCACGAATACAACCTCAACCGGGTCCTCTCGACCTAACGTCCAGAGCAAGAATCGTGCTACCGAGAAGCACGCGCTCTCGCGCACGGTCGAAGTACAAACTCGTTGATCGAGCAAAGAGTAGAAGGCAGCACTGCGGGCAGAAACTGGCAGAAGTTACAGTTGGACTGATACATCGTCGGCGATCTGGTAGGTGAGTGACAAGAGATGTGCTACGGGCAAACGTATCTGGGCTCATTCGGAGCCTTTGTCCGTCGCTCAACGCGGCGGCCCTCCAGCGCGCACAGCATCGCGGATCAAGTACCAGAACTTGCATCAGGCATTCGGCGTTCAACGTTGCTTGAGGAATAGCCGATGCGATCGCAGGATGATAAGTATCCCCTCGAAGAATCGTAGCCACAGACTTGTTGTTCAAGGGGCAACGGCTAGCGATAAATGGCAGAGCCCCTTCACGCGCTGCTAGCAGACACAAGCGAGCCAAGGCACTAGATTTGTTTCATGGCGTGCGTGAATGCAGTTGAGTGGGATGCTCGTGAAGCCGAACCGAAGGACCGCCGCAGTGCGCGCGGCCGCACTATTCCCCGTATCCTCCTGGCGGATGATCAGAAAGAGTTCCGCCAAACGGTTGCCTCAATGCTCGAGGACGAATTTGAGATTGTGGGCTTGGCGGAAAACGGAAAGCAGGTTCTCGACCTTGTGATCGACCGACCTCCCGATGTGCTGATCCTTGACATCTTCATGCCAGTGTTGAATGGAATTGAGACCGCAGCATGTCTGAAGGCATCTGGGTGCCCTGCCAAGGTGCTCTTTGTTTCCGTCCACGAAGACCCCGATTTTGTCGATTCGGCCATGTCCGTTGGTGCGCTCGGTTATGTGTCGAAGGCGCATCTGGCCACCGACCTGATTCCTGGCATCCACACGGTGATGGAAAACCACATCTATATCTCCCCGAGTCTCCTTTCGGCTTAGCCTTGTTTTTTCTTGGCCGACGCTGCCCCAGCGTCTCCAAACAGGTGTTTCTTCCGACGAAGGATGACGGCAGCTTGTAGACACCCATACCCAAAAAATGAGGTCTGGATAACTGGCATTCCCTACAGTTATATTGTGGTGCTGATTCCACTAGGTTTAATTTCAGAGTAGTACAAGCACAATCGCTGCAGGATGCTCCACGCGGGGCTGGCACGGCTGTGCGATGTAACGCGCATGGAAAATCGTCACAGATCTCGCCTGCTGATTGCAGATGACCACACGCTATTGGCAGAGGCCTGCAAGAGTCTACTGGAGCCGGAGTTCCAGGTAGTCGGAGTTGTCAACAACGGACGAGAACTGCTGCGCCGGGCGGAAGAGTTGAAGCCAGACGTCGTAATTCTGGACATCGCCATGCCCCAGTTGAACGGGCTTGACGCGGGTGACCAACTCAGGCGCTCGCTGCCGTCATGCAAGTTAGTGTTTGTGACAATGAACACGGAACCCGATGTGGCTGCCGAAGCATTTCGTCGCGGAGCGTCAGCGTACGTCGTGAAGAGTTCGACCGCTGGAGAACTGGTGACCGCCGTCCGGCGTGCACTTCGGTCGGAGTCGTATTTGTCTCCGTCGATCACCAAGGAGACTGTCGACTTTCTTCTACGGCAGGGGACATCATTCGCAGAAGAGAAAAGGCTCACACCGCGACAGAGTGAGATCCTGCAGCTTCTTGCAGAAGGCATGTCGATGAAGGAAATTGCGAATGTCTTAAACCTCAAGCCCGGAACCGTGGCGTTCCACAAATACAATCTAATGCAGTCTATTGGGGTTAAAAGCAATGCCGGATTGCTCCGGTATGCTATTAAGCATCACTTGATCGGCTGAAATAGCTTGGCCCTAATGCCTGTTCTTCTTCCGCCGAACGCGTCTGCTGCCAGATTAAGAGTTTTTCGTTTTTGAACGCGCTTCGGACTAGCAGATTTGACAGTCCGCTCCTGGCCATCCCGCGTCGTAAACTTCACATCGTAACGCGTGCAGTGTCACATGACATTCGTCTCGAGAATTCTAGTGCTGTCACAGCAAGTCCTGTCCCAGGAGTCGTTGGCGGCGCAACTGCGAAGGGGTTTGCGGCGCATAGGAAGAGCCAGAGCAGCTTGTGCCCTCCTGAGTATCTTCATTGTCACATGCGCGGCAGGTTCCGACGACGGAAAGGAAAAGAGTTCGGTAGAAGGCGCAAGTGCTGCGATCGAGAATACCGGGACACCGGTGGAAGTCGATGGAAGACCAATCCTATTAGTATATGCACCGATTGGAGGGTTCACTCCGCAAGAACGGGCCGAGGCTATTGGGCAACGAATCATCTCTCTAGGTAAGAACAGGATCATTCAGGTCGAATCGATTCATGCAGAAGATCGAGGGACCTGGACCGAGATTCTCGCTGGCAAAGATCGTATTATGGGCATCACCCAGGCCGACGCGATGGGAGCGGAGCGGGCACGAGCAGATCTCGCAGCTGAGTACGCAGAAATTATTCGGCAAGTAGTGGTCCAGTACCGGGTGGATCACACACTAAGGCACTTGATCTGGGGAACGATGTACGCGATCTTGGCAACCGCCGCGTGTCTGGCTCTGATCGTTGGACTCTTTTGGTTTCGCAAGAGGTTCCGGAAGCGACTCGAGGCGAGGCTCATTCAGGGAGGGCCAGCCCAGATCAAAGGAGTGCGAATCGGACACTATCTTGGACCCCCATTGCTAATGATTATTCACGCGGCGTTCTGGATTGTGCTCTTGGCCATGCTCCAGGCCTACGGTACGGTAGTCCTTCGCTTCTTCCCGTCGACGAAATACACGTCTTCCCAAGTCACCAACTGGCTCTTCTCGGAGTTGGCGGCTCTGGGGAAGAACGTGATTGCTTACACGCCGAATCTGATCCTCCTCGCCTTTGTCTGCCTGATCACGTCGTATCTCATGAAAGTGAACCAGTATTTCTTTGGGGAACTGCGGGACGGAAAGATCAGCATCCGCGGGTTTTATCCCGATTGGGCGGAACCCACGGCAAACCTGGTCAGAACTTTAATCCTGGTGGCGTCTGTGATTATTGCGTTCCCCTACTTGCCCGGATCGCAGAGTCCCGCATTCAAGAGCATTTCGGTATTCATTGGCGTTCTCTTGTCACTCGGTTCGACCTCGGCCGTCGCCCACGGAGTTGCAGGGACAATTCTTACGTACATGCGTGCTTTTCAGGTCGGCGATTTCGTTCGTATAGGGAGTGATGTCGGAGAAGTGATTGAGAAGACCTTACTCGTGACGCGCATATGCACGCAAAAAAACGAAGTCGTCACAATACCCAACGGCACCGTGCTCGGTGGCGTCGTTGTGAACTATAGTGCGGAGGCGCGAAAACTTGGGGTGATTTTCCATACGGTCGCGACAATTGGTTACAGTGCTCCGTGGCGACAAGTTCACGACTTGCTGATTTCTGCCGCTCTTGCGACTCGGGATGTCTTACATGACCCTCCGCCGTTCGTTCTGCAAACTGCACTGAACGATTTTTATGTCTCCTATGAACTCAATGCCTATACAGCAAAACCGCGAAACATGCTGAATATCTATTCTGATTTGCACCAAAACATACAGGACAAATTCAACGAAGCTGGGGTAGAAATAAATTCACCGCATTACGCCTCTCTGCGGGATGGGAATGAGACCACGATTCCGCAGAGCTATCTTTCTAGAGAGTACAGACGCCCGGCTTTTGAGGTTCGCCAGGTCGACCGCTCATCAACCCCTGTTTCAAGTGATGCGGAAGGGAAGAAGGTCGACAGCGCGGTTCAAGATTATGAAGCTGTCTGATATTGGGGTCTGTCTAACTCACCTGCCTTCAAACTGTGACCATTGACAGTGGGCATGGTCATTCTTCGAATGTAACATCACATCGACACGCGGCAGCAAGTCATTGGAGTGCGGCATGGGCGGCGACACCAGAACGACTGGATTGCGACGCATTCTGCACCTGGTTTGGGAAATCATCTTCCCTTACGAAATTCGTTGGGGAACGGAGGAGGAAGCACCTACACCTCACGTGACAGCACACGACTTCTCGAATCAGAAAATAGGTGCATCCACTAAGTCTCCGCCGACCTAGCCCTAAAAAACAGCGCAGCAACTGGACACTATTCTGACGAGTCTGTTCCGCACTCCTCAGATTCTCGGCGCTAGGAGCCAACGCTTGGAGGGCGGGCAATGAGAATCGCCAAAGCTATTTGCGCGATGGCCGTATTTGTCGGTGTAGCACTTACCAGCACCGGAATCGTTGAATTCTTCAGTGCAAGGCAGACGGCGATGCCGATGGTTGCGTTAATAACGGTGTCGCGGTTCGGCGTGTGCTTGCTGGAATCGCTTGGTTGTTAATAGATATCCCCGAGCACTTGGCAAAGATCGTCGCATTTCCACGCGATCCGGATATGCGCCGGAACACGCAGAGTTCATCCCGAGAGGAACCCGCCCTCCAGAGTCGTTTCTGAATAGTCGTTCCGGACGGCACAGCACAAGCTTTCCGCGGCTCTTTTGGATTGAGCCATTGCGTTGCCACTCGCTAAGCAGCCGGCTGACGGTAAAGGGAGTTATGTTTGCTGTATTGGCCAATTGCTCGTTGGTGATTTCGAGCCCGATTCCGTGCGGAACGCTCTGACCGATTCCGCGAGACAAGCCAATGAGCACATGAGCAAGTCGTTCGCGTGCGCTGTGACAAACAAGGCTTAGGTGAGTCGCAAGGTACCAGACAAGGTAGTCACATGCAATGGACAATCCGTTTTCCAGTAAGCGGGGGTATCGCCTGGCGAATCCCCGAATTGTGTCGCGTTCCCACACAAGCACTTCGCTATTTGTAGTGACCTCAGTGCTTACAATGAACGGAGCAGGATCGGACAGTAGACAGGCACCGCCGAATATGTGGCCGCGTACGAGGCAGAATAGATTTACTTTTCGTCCCTCGGGCGTGATGAAGAAGTGTCGAGCATAGCCTTTCCGCAAAAGGAACAATCTATCCGCAGAGTCGCCTTGCTCTACGACGACCGAGTTCCTCCGATACGTGTGGCGCTGAGCAGACTGCAGGACAGCATACCTCCCGGCACTTGATAGTCCGTCCAAGAACCGCGCGTTATGCAGAACGGGATCTGAGCGATCCGTAGGGGGGATTCCCGGATGGTTAGACGAAAAGTCATGTGGCGGCCGGAGCGATGCTCCCGACTCCGATTCTGCGTCCGAATCTACTGCACGGTCCACTTGCTCTCCTCCAAACTCACAACACGATCAGTAAGCATTAAGTCCTTGCGAACGAAACTGTTCACGCGCCATCGCGATGATCTCAGGAGGTGGTGGCTGAACTCCCTGCAACTTGTAGTTCAGCTTTAGCTCCTTCCACTTGAATTCGCCCAGTTGATGGAACGGGAGAATATCGACTCGTTCAACGTTGCCGAGTTCAGCGGCGAATTTTGCCAGGGGGGCGATGTCCAGAGGGTTGTCGGTGAGATCGGGTACGAGCACGTAGCGCAGCCAAACCGGCTTGTGACGGGAAGCCAAACGGCGTGCGAAGTCGAGCACAGGACGAACTTCCATTCGAGTAAGGCGCTCGTGCACTTCAGGGTTCCAGCACTTGATGTCAAGCAGCACGAGACTGATGGTGTCCAACTCCGCATCGCTCAGGCGGTTGCCCAGGCTGCCGTTTGTGTCTAAAGCCGTATGAATACCCATTGTGCGAGCGGCCGCGAACAACTTCACGGCGAAACGGTCCTGCATAAGGGGCTCGCCACCGCTCAAGGTGAAGCCCCCGGACATTACCTTCAACCCATGTCGATATTTGCGTAACTCTTCCGTCGCTCTTTCGAGCGTCACTGGGATCCCGTGGTCCAGATTCCAGGTGTCGGGGTTGTGGCAGTAAAGACAGCGAAACTGGCAACCGGTTGTCCAAGCGACGACTCGAACGCCGGGGCCGTCGACGGCCGAACCAGTTGTGAATGAATGCAGGAACCCCATCTCTCCAGTAGCGAGTGCCTCACGCACATCGGACTCGGGAACCGTTTGTCCCCAATTGCCGCGGAGTTCAAACGGGCTTTCGGCGTGAAGCGGCGGATACTGCAATGGCTTCGTGGCATTCATGATGTTCAGTTTCCGTGGAAGGTGCGATTAATGACGTCCATTTGCTGTTCACGGGTAAGGCGCACGAAGTTCACCGCATATCCCGAGACGCGGATTGTAAGTTGCGGGTATTTCTCCGGGTGATCCATCGCGTCCAGCAGCGTCTCGCGATTAAGCACATTCACATTGATGTGATACCCAGTCACGCCAAAGAAGGCGTCGAGCATGCCTCGTAAATTAGTGATGCGATCCTCCAGAACTCTTCCAAGGCTTTCGGGTATCAACGTGGAGGTGAGCGAGATCCCATCGGCGGCATCGCGATAGGGGATCTTGGCGACTGATGCGGCGGAGGCGTGAATGCCGTGCTTGTCCCGCCCGTGCATCGGATTCGCGCCTGGTGCGAAGGGTTCCCCCTTCCTACGCCCGTCAGGAGTGTTGCCCGTGTTCTTGCCGTAAACCACGTTTGATGTGATCGTCAGAACTGATTGGGTGTGCAGAGCATGTCGATATGTTGGGTATTTTCGTAGCTTGTTCATGAAGGTAGTGACGACCCAAGAAGCAAGCTGATCAACTTTATTGTCGTTATTGCCGAATTGAGGGAATTCACCGGTCGTCTGATAGTCGGTGATGAGGCCATTGTCGTTGCGCACCACTCTGACCTTTGCGTAGCGGATGGCCGACAGGCTGTCGGCGATGACCGACATCCCAGCCATTCCGAAAGCCATGGTGCGCATCGGCGCGTAGTCGTGAAGCGCCATTTCGAGGCGTTCGTATGCATATTTGTCATGCATATAATGGATGATATTCATGGCATTGACGTAGACACCGGCCAGCCAGTCCATCATCTTCTCGAACTTGCCGATCACGTCATCGAAGTCGAGGAACTCGCCACGAACAGCACCGATCGCGGGCCCGACCTGTTCACCTGTAAGTTCGTCTCGCCCACCGTTAATCGCATAGAGGAGGCATTTGGCCAGGTTGGCTCGGGCGCCGAAGAACTGCATCTGTTTTCCCACCAGCATCGGAGAAACACAGCAGGCAATGGCGCCATCGTCGCCCCATTCGCGGCGCATGATCTCGTCGCTCTCAAATTGAATCGAACTGGTCTCGATTGCTACCTTCGCAGCAAAGCTGCGAAATCCATCAGGCAGCCTCGGCGAATACCAGATTGTCAGATTGGGCTCAGGTGCGGGACCGAGGTTGTACAGAGTATGAAGGAATCGGTAACTCGTTTTCGTCACTAGTGCTCTTCCATCGTCGCCCATTCCTCCGATCGACTCTGTGACCCAGGTCGGGTCCCCGGCGAATAAGTCGTCATATTCCGGTGTGCGTAGAAATCGGACGATTCGTAATTTAATGACGAAGTCGTCAACGATTTCCTGTGCCTGTTCCTCAGTCAAGATCCCTGCGGCTAGATCGCGCTCGAAGTAGACGTCGAGGAAAGTAGAAGTTCTGCCGAGCGACATGGCGGCTCCGTTTTGCTCCTTTACCGCCGCCAGATAGCCGAAGTAAAGCCATTGCACAGCCTCGCGGGCATTACGAGCCGGCCCCGAGATGTCAAAGCCGTAGCTCGTTGCCATCTGTTGCAATTCAGTCGAGGCTCTGCCTTTCCTGCTGCTTCCGATCAATCAGGCGCTTGACTCCGTAGAGAGCGACCCTGCGGTAGTCGCCGATAATGCGGCCCCGGCCGTATGCATCGGGGAGTCCGGTGAGGATGTGAGAGCTGCGGCACCGTCGTACGTCTGCCGTATAGGCATCGAATACGGCCTCGTTGTGAGTCTTGCGGTACTTCGTAAACGTGTCGACTACGTGCGGATCAGGCTCGTAACCATAGGTCTTGAGAGCATTCACGATCATGCGAAAGCCGCCATTGGGCATGATGGCGCGCTTGAGGGGAGCTTCGGTTTGAAGCCCGAGAATAATCTCATTCTCTTTGTCGATGTATCCAGGCCCGTGCGCCGTGATGGAGCTAGGGATCTGTGAGATATCGAGCACTCCCTTTTTCCGTTCTTTCAGGAAGAGTTCGTTCAGCTTACCCCATAGCCCTTTGGTCCGCTCGGTGGCAGCCGCAAGAAAAGACTCATCCCCGTCGTAGGGCTTGTAGTTCTGTTGAATGAAGTCCCGAACGTTGATCTCAGTTTGCCAGAGACCCGTTTCGAATCCGGTCCAAGGAGAGGTCGCCTGTTCAGAAATTGTCGAGTCGATGAAGGCAGTCGCCATTATAGTTCTCAATTCTGACCGTCATGCGACGGCCTGCAGCAACCCAAGAAGCGCACCAGTGTGCCGTGCGATCATGAGTTCCTCGTTGGTTGGAATCACCCAAGTGGAGACTTTGCTTTGTAGGGTCGAGATACGGGAACGATTGTTAGAGTTTGCTTGGGTATCCAGTTCGATTCCCAGCCACGATGAAGCATCACAGATTCGCTTGCGGATCTCGGGAGAGTTCTCTCCAATGCCGGCCGTGAACACCAGGCCATCGACTCCAGCCAATACTGCGGCGAGAGAGCCAATTTCCTTTGCTGCCCGGTAGACGAAGTACTGTATCGCCAGCTTGGCATCCGGTTCGCCGGCCGGAAGTAAGTCTCTCATGTCATTGCTGATGCCGGAGATCGCGAGCAGACCGGATTTCTTGTACAAGATGGTTTCGATTTCCTTCGCCGACAACCCCAGCCCTTGATACAAATACAGAACTACGCCGGGATCCAGCGCGCCTGGTCGGGTGCCCATGCAGAGTCCATCGAGCGCAGTGAAGCCGAGAGTGCTGTCTATGCTTACCCCGTTTTTCAGGGCACACAAGCTGGCGCCACTGCCTAGGTGTGCCACGATGACGCGTTTCCCCGCGATTTCCGGGGCTAGGCCAGGCAGAACCGAAGCTATGTATTCGTAGGACAGGCCGTGGAAGCCGTATCGCTGTACGCCTGCCGTTCGAAGATCTTTTGGTAGCGGTATCAGCTTGGCAACAGACGGATAGGTCTGATGAAAGCTGGTGTCGAAGCAAGCAACTTGTGGGACATCAGGCATCCGCTCGCGGATTCTTTCGATGGCCGCAAGGTTGTAGGGCTGATGGAGTGGGGCAAGAGGAATGAGTTGGTAAAGGTCTACTAGCACCTCTCTCGTAATCAGTACTGGCCGATCAAATTTCGCTCCCCCATGCACCACACGGTGACCGACACCTAAGACGCGGGCGTCGCCGTATCTGGAACGAAGCCAAGATCCTAGTGCGTCGACTGCGGCTCGCCCGTCGCAAACCGTGTCATCTAAGCTCGAGTGCGAAAGAATTCCGCCGAGACTGTCACGTGCCGAGAGTCGCGGTGAAGTCCCGATGCCATCAATTTGCCCCCGAGATTCCAGTTGCCACGCTCCCTGGTATGGACGCATGAATACGCAGAATTTCAAGCTTGATGATCCTGAGTTGAGAACAAGCGCGTAGTCATCCATGGATGCTCACTCCTTTCTTTCTGCGAGCGTGTGCTGCGAGCATGGCCACTGCGCAACTGGCAATTCGGGAACGAACGCTGTCGGCTCGGCTCGTGAGAATGATTGGTACTTTGGCGCCCAGGACTAGGCCAGCGCTGTCAGCATTGGCCAGGAAGGTGAGTTGCTTGGCAAGAATGTTTCCTGCTTCAAGATCCGGGGCCAGCAGTATGTCCGGATTTCCGGCGACCTCGGAGACAATGCCTTTGGTCTTCGCAGCTTGCTTGCTGATGGCATTGTCAAATGCCAACGGCCCCTCCAGGTGAGCCCCCTTAACCTGTCCGCGTTCGGCCATCTTGCAAAGGGCTGCAGCATCGATTGTGGCGGGCATCTTCGACGTCACTGTTTCCACAGCTGCGAGGATGGCGACATTTGGCCACTCGAGACCCAGTGATTCCGCTAGATCAATCGCGTTCTGGCAGATATCGACTTTGTCTTCTAACGTGGGAGCAATATTGATCGCGCCATCAGTTACGATAAGCACTTTGTGATAGGTAGGAACATCCATCACGAATGCGTGGCTGATCCGGCGCGCCGTGCGCAGGCCTCCATCTCGAGACACTACGGCACCCATCAACTCGTCGGTATGCAAGCTTCCTTTCATCAGGAGTTCCGCTTTTGCCTCGCGTAGCAGTTCAACTGCTTTGGCGGCTGAGGCGTGACTATGCGGAGCGTCCACAATTTGAATGTTGCGAAGATCAATCTCTGCCGATTCCGCGATGGCGAGGATCTTTGGGCGTGGACCGACAAGGATCGGGACGATAAGGCCTTTTTTCCCCGCCTCCACTGCTCCAGATAATGAAGTCTCGTCGCAAGGATGCGCTACTGCCGTGGGAATGGGCTCAAGGCTTGAGCACCTCATCAGCAGTTGCTCATATTTGCCAGTTCCGGTTTCAGTTTCTTGCATCAGGCTGATCACTGTTATGCCTCCCGGTTAAGTGCTGATAGCGGAAAACGAGCTGCCGTGCCCGTCTCCTTGAGTAAGAAAGTTAGTGCGATAGCGATTGCGACGCCGAATAGAAGAGGTGCGAATGCCATCTGGTAGTGCTCCAGTTGCATGGCACCGGATCCGCCCGACAAGTACTGCAGCAGCCATGCGAAAACCGGACCCAGCAGTGCACTGAATGTGAAGTTCAGGAAGTTGATGACGCCTGTGGCGATCCCGCCGAACTGTGGAGGATTAGCTTCTTTAATGACGGTATACGGGAGCATAGCTGCACCCGAGGCTATTCCGGCGACAAGGCCGAGGACGTAAGGAGGGAACGCATCCGTGCGGCCGAAGAGAATCAAGGCCAAGCAAGCCAACAACAGAGTCGCAGCACCAATGATGACCGGCTTGCGCCGTCCAAGCCGATCGGAGATGAAACCTAGTAGTGGACAACCGATAATCCACCCCAGCGGAACCATGGCAGTACGGAGAACCGCTGAAGCGTAGTCGAAACCATGTGCGTCCTGCAGGTAACGCACGCCCCAAACCATGTCGAAGATCGTTGTGGGAATGAAGATCAGCCCCGCAATCAATCCACACAAAATGGATTGAGGGTTCTTGAACACAACGTAGAATCCTTTTGTGACGGACCGTTCCGGATCGGGTTTCTCTGGCTTTTGTTCTTTTGGTAATAGGAGGAAGAGCAGGCCGGAGATCAGCAATATTAAAATACCCAGTCCTGCCCAACACATGTTCCAAGGCAGGCCCTTGGCGATCAGCGGACCGACAACAAACTGTCCGGCCGCTCCGCCGGCCATGCCAAACATCTGTGTCGCTCCGATCAGTGTGGCAGCCTGCGAGGGAGGAAAGTATTTTGAGGCGATGTAGATCGCTCCAACGAGCGCGAAAACTCCCCCTGCGCCCTGCAGCAATCTTCCCACGCTGCCTGCGGTGCTGTTGCCGGTGGCGAACAGCAAGGCGCCCACGCCGGTTACTGCCGCGGCGATGGGCACGACCTTGCGGGGCCCTAGCCGGTCCATGCCTGCCCCCGCGATGAGGCTGAAAGGCGAATAGCCGTAATAAAAAAGACCGGCAATCGAGGCCACGCTGACCATGTTGATCCCGAATGCGGTCGACAGCTGCGGCATCATCACGGATGGTGCGGAGCGCAGTACGTATTGGAGAAAGTAGTAAACGACGGCCACGAGCCAGGCGATCGCAGCAATCTTTACGCTCGGTCGGGTCTCGCGCCCAGCCTCTTCACGCGCGACCACCACGGGCACACGATTACTAACGGCTTTCGGCTGTGATGCCATGTTTCGTTCCTAGCAGAGCACCAGTGACACCGCTAAGCCGCCTTCGGAAGTTTCCTTGTACTTCGCGTTCATTTCCTTGGCTGTAAGAGCCATTGCGGAAATGGCAGTATCAAGATCAACTCGGCGCTCTTCCGGTATTTCTTCGCTGGCTATGCAATAGGCAGTCCACGCTTTGACTGCTCCATAGGCGCAGCGCTCGATACATGGGACCTGCACGTAACCAGCGACAGGGTCGCAAGTCATGCCGAGGTGATGTTCCAGTGCGGACTCGGCAGCGTTGGAGACAACCTTCGGACTGGCGCCCAGAGTCTGGGCCGCCATCGCTGCACCCATCGAAGATCCGACGCCGACCTCAGCTTGGCAGCCGCCCTCCGCCCCGGACAGGGTAGCGTTGTGTTTGCACAGGTACCCGATCGCAGCCGCCGCGAGAAAGCCTTCACGAATCTTTTGCTGCGGTGTGTTGAGGTCGTTTAGCGACTTGACGATCGCTGGGATGATTCCTGCCGAACCCGCTGTGGGTGCGGTTACGATGATGTGGCCTCGGGCATTTTCCTCGCCCATCGCAAAGCCGTAAGAGGCGATCCGCGTGACGGCTCGGCCCGCCTCCCCTTTAGAGGATGTTTTCAAGTTGCGCTGCATGGCTGCCGCCTTGCTGTGCAACTTAATAGGTCCCGGTAAAACACTATCCACCGTCAATCCTGTGTTCACGCCACGCAGCATGACTTCGGAGACCTGATCCAGAAATTCCCAAATATCTTTCTCGCTCTTGCCGGAAATCGCCATCTCATTCGCGAGGAGCAGTTTTGGCAGAGGGATCTTGTCGTCGATGAGATACTTCTTCAGTTCCCTGGCATGCTCGTAGGGGTACTTCGGCTGTCCTTTGTCTGGAGGCTTGTATCCCTTCCACTCGATAAACCCGCCGCCAACCGAGTAGTACTCCAACTCATAGAGTGTTTCGTCTCCGGCCAGGAGCTTCGCCGTCATCGTGTTCGGATGGTGGAACTCTCCCTTGGTGGCGTCAAAGATGATGTCTTTCAGTGTCAGATTGAGGGTTGACGGACCGATGGTAACTTTATGTGCTTCATCCGGATTTGCCGCCAGTGAGTCGAGAAATTCTGGTGGGCACGTCGCGGGAGCCTTGCCCAACAGGCCCGCCAGAGATGCTCTGTCGGTCCCATGACCTTTTCCGGTTGCGCTGAGACTTCCGTACAGGTGCACTTTGAGTGCCGTGGCTCGCTTGAGCTGGTCATCCGGGAGCTTCGAAACTTTCTGGAAGAAATCGTAGGTGATTCTCATCGGCCCCATCGTGTGGGAACTCGACGGCCCCGGTCCCATCTTGTAGAACTCCTCGAGAGTGGTCATCACAGGGCCCTTCGACGATTGGACCACATTGAGCTCCGGAGAAAGGGCGGGCGGTAGAGGGGCAGCGGCTGCCTCTGCGGGCTCCTGTTTGGAGCAACCTGCAAGCACTGCCGCTGCAGAAGCGGCAAGGGCAGTGTATCCGAATTGGCGACGGCTAAGAACCGCGGGTGCTTCGAGTTTCGGAGCGGCTGGGCTGCAGGTTCCGCATCCGCCCGTACTGCAACTACCACACGCTCCTTCGGACTTACCGATTATGTTCAATAACTTATCCATCGCCCTTCTCCTTTTCCAGGACTGCTATGTCTTTCAGTCCGGATTGGTTGTCTGCCCTCCCGCCTTCAGAAATAAAGGCAGGCTCATGCCCGTGACCTTCACGTGGGGGAGTGTCGAATACCGCGTGGCTGGTGAGAACTGTCATTTGTGTCAGGAGTAGAGTGTTTAGGGCAGGTTAAGAGCTGAATGCGAGTGCTTACCAGCAGCAGGAATCGCGCCTTACCGGCAAATGCCGGGCATTTCAGAATGTGAATCCCTTCTTCCAGTCGTATTTGAACGAGAACTGAAGGCGAGAATCATTCACGTTGAATCCGTCACTAAAATTGACGCGCCTGCCGTAGATGAATTCTCCACCTACCATCACGCTCGGGACCGGGTGGTAGAGAAGATTTGTGAGTGCGTAATGACCCTGGTGATAATCGCTCGCAGTCTCGGCGTTAGAGTTCGAGATGTTCACGAGCGAATATCCAATCGAACTGCTGAAGTGGCTATTCCAGTTGTGGTCGAGGAATGTAACGACGCCCAAGACCGGCAGGGGGACACCTACGATCGGCTTGTTCGGATTGGACAGATTGTTCTTCACGCCAACATCGATCGGGGCATCGTTCATGTAGTTCTCAACGCCATCACCGTAGACCACTGCAAAACGTCCGACATCCTTCTTGGTAAAGTTGATATTTGAAGTCACATTGATGCCCCATCCGAGAGCATCGCCGCCGAGATCGACCGGTGGGTTAGGAGCGGTATTAACCCATGAAATCTTTCGAAATATTCCGGCGACTTGCACGTGTCCCCAAGGGCGCATCACACGGACTTGCCAGGAAAAATCAGGCATGTCGAACTTGGGTTTGACTCCCTGCAACTCTACGCGGTCGGCATAGATGCCACCGTCGGCGCTGGCACCCGGCCGCTCCGCGGCGAAGATGAGGCGCAAGCGGTCATTCTGGATCGGAGCCCATCGGGCCTGCACATTTCGGAAGAAGACCATTCCGTTTGGTCCCCAATACTCGACAGAGTTGGGGAACACATCAATGTCCATGAACGGGCTCCAAGTTTGGCCGGCGCCAAAATGCCCTAACTCACCGTAGGCATGACGCAAGCGGAACGTTGTCTGTCCCTGGTCGACTCCGGTTCCGAACAGTTCGAATTCGAAGATGGTGTTGAGATTACCCAGGCTTGTTGGAGTCGAGGTCTTCACTCCAAACCGCGTCTGACGGACGCTGAAGTAAGCCTTCCCGTCCGGCGCAAATTGGCCCTTGAACGATGCCAGTTTGGTCGGCCGCATCACATCGAACCAATTCGGATCGCTCTGCCCGAATTCATAGCCGGAATCCATCATGACGTGACCGTAGAGATCGATACTGCTCTTTTTCTCCTCCCTCGGTGCCGCGGGTGTCTCCTGCGCCTCTTCAGTCGCCCTAACGATGACGGTGGTCTTGGGAGCGGCGGGTGCGGGGGCCTGTTGGACGTTGTTTATCTGTGCCTTGAGTTCTTGCATCTCCTGCTCTAATTGCTGGAGCTTGGCTTTCATCTGCTGCAGGTCCTGGTCCTGGGACTGACCTTGTGCCCAAGTGACAAGAAAGAAGATCGCGACCAAGATTGCGCACACAGTTCTAATGCTATGAATATAGGAATTCGATTTCATGCGAGCCTCTGCAAGAAAAATTCTCAGACCGACGCTGGATCGGAAACTGGCATTTGTGCCAGTGAGAGCGTCCAGCCTGGTCCAATGAATTCGGATTGAATGCGACAATCCGACACCGGAGGCTTCTTCCGGGCAGGCTTTCCATTGCTAGTCAAACGGCAACTTAGTGACTGTGCGATTTGTTCGCATCAGGCCCAGATCGGTACACGACAACGAATGGGGCGACATTCTCAATTGCCACCTTTCCTAAAGCAGCGATCTTGATTGCCTATTGCTGCTTTTGGGCCGCCCAATGTTCGCCAATCGAAAGGATGGCGTGGTGATGATTGAGGTCGTAGTGTTGTGGCCACTGGTAGAACCGAAGCCACCGCACAAATCCGACTGTTGCCAGCTGTAATCTCTGCCAGTACTGGAGACGGCGTATGCCTTCTACGATCGTGGATGTTGACTGAGTCGCTCGGGATGCGAACCGACTTTCGGCTTACCTCAATTTCGATAATTATCCTGGCCGTGTATTGTCCCGCGTCCGCGCTGCCGCCGCAGGATTCTCTACCCGATGCTCCCTCATACACTCGCGGAATGCAGGATGCAAAGTCAGCGCCGAGCAGGGCTATTCAGAATGAAAAGAAGGCGCCCGACGCTCCTTGGCCGCGTGAACTTGATCGCGGCGATGAAAAGATCTTCATGTACCAACCGCAGCTCGAGAGCTGGAAAGATGATGAGATTCGCGCTTATGCGGCGCTCTCTGTCGTAAAGGGCAAAGATAAAGACAAAGCAACAAAGTACGGTGTGGTCTGGTTTACCGCAAAGACTGAGGTCGACAAGGTGAACCGTCAAGTCACTCTAGATGATTTCCAGATCACCAGGCTGCAGTTTCCTACCATGAAGGAGCGAGAGAATGAGTTTAGATCGCTACTTCAGGCCAAGCTTCCCGGAAAGACCAGAGTCGTTGCACTTGATCGATTACAAGCTGCGTTGATTGCCAACCAATCGGTGGACTCTCCTATCAGGGCTCTTCCAGTTAACAATGATCCTCCTGAGCTCATCTTCTCGACAAAACCTGCAGTACTTGTCCTGATCGATGGCCCGCCCAAGTTCCGCGACGTGGGAGGAACCCGCCTACAGTTGGTTCTGAACACTAAGTCAACCATTCTCCTGGACAACGAGGGCAGCAAATACTTCCTGAATGTACTCGACGGATGGATGGAGGCGGCAAGTTTAGAAGCTACTTGGTCGTTCGCATCCAAGATACCGGCAGACATGAAGGAAATCACGAAGGGCATTCAGGAGCGACAGAAGGCTCGAGCGCCGGAAGGAACCACGCCGCCTTCGCTGAAGCAGGCGAACAAAGAAGGAAAGCTTCCTGCGATTTACGTCAGGATGGCACCGGCAGAACTATTGACCACCGAAGGTGCGCCTCAATTTGAGCCGTTGCCACAAGCAAATTTTGAATATGTTAAGAACACGAGCGCTAACGTCTTTCGCGATCCCGCGAATTCAGAGTTTTACGTCCTTGTATCGGGACGCTGGTTCAAGTCGGAATCCTTAGCGAACGGATCATGGGTGTTTGTAGACGGTAAAAGCTTGCCGGCCGGCTTCTCCAACATACCTGAAAGCAGTCCCAAAGCGGGCGTTCTGGCATCCATACCAGGCACAGCGCCGGCCAAAGAAGCCCTGATCGCGAACTCCATACCCCAAACCGCCACAATCACCCGCGTGGAAGCTCAACTGGATGTCAAATACGACGGAGATCCTCAGTTCAAGAGCATTACCGGTACAGAGTTGCAATATGCTGTGAATACCGCGACTCCAGTCATCAGGGTTGATGAGAAGAATTACTACTCACTCGAAAACGCGGTGTGGTTTCGAGCAACAGCCCCGCTTGGACCGTGGGAGGTCGCAACATCCGTTCCCGAATCAATTTACTCCATACCAACCGATGCACCATTGCATTTCGTCACGTATGTAAAGGTGTACCGTTCTACGCCGGAGGTGGTTTACGTGGGCTACACTCCGGGCTACTACGGGAGCGTCGTTTCTTCCACAACCATGACGGTTGTCTATGGGACAGGCTTCTACTATCCGCCCTACATCGGATCCTACTGGTATGGAGCACCCTATACGTACGGAGTGGGTGTTGCTTCCACTTGGAGTTCGGGAACGGGCTGGAGTCTCACGATCGGCGTGGGTTACAGCTACGGTTATGGATATCCTTATTATTACTACCCCTGGTGGGGACCCTGGGGTTACTACGGGTCTTGTTGTTGGGGGCCGGCCTGGGGGTATGGCTGGGGTGGATATGCCAGTACCAATGTGTACGGACGCTGGGGAAACACGGCCTACGCCAACACACAAGCCGCATGGGCTAATCCCTACACCGGAAACTACGGAGCCGCAAGCAGAACGGCATTTCAAAACACGCAGCGCGGCACAGTGGGAGTCGCTGGTCGAGGAAGTAATACGAATATCTATACTGGGAATACGGTCGCTGGGCGTGGTGCTGCCGCCTATGATCCGAAAACGGGGATTGTGGCCGGTGCCGGCGCAGGATACGCCGGAAATATTTACAGCGGAGAAGGCGCGGCTGGACGTGGAGGGTTCGCCTACAACACTAACACTGGCTCTGGAGTCGCAGTAGGTGGCAACAACGTCTATGCTGGAAAAGATGGGAGCGTGTACCGGTATAACCGCCAGAGCGGCAACTGGTCCCAGAATACGGGTAGTGGATGGGAGTCAACAAACAGGCCTCAGGCTGATCTGAACCGTCAGCAACAAGCGCGCACTTCAGGCCAGATGCGCACCCAGAACTTCAGTGGTTCGATGGGCCGCGGCATGGGCGGGGGACGCAGAAGGTAATCGCAGCCTAGTTACACGCAGACAGATCCGTACCTTCCTGCTCGCAGTCAGAATACCGAAAGAAATCTCCTGCTCTCGTTCGTCTCTTCGCGAACAATCTAGCTATAGTTTTCTTTACGCGTTGACGCAGACGGCATATTGGTTTCTGCATCGGTCGTCCAACGCGTGATGTCTTCTTCATTTTGTTCACCCCCCTGCCAAGCGGGCAGATTCTAGACAACATAGGGCGACATTGACCACGAGCGAACTGATAGAAGTTACAGTTGTTAGCTCGAGTCGGTCCGTGGACACTGAGATTGGAGGGCATATTGGCTGGCCGCGTAAGAGAAAAAACACGTCAGATCCCCTCAGATCCGGTCAAACAGCCGTTTTGTGGGACTGGCGTGTCGACGTATCGTCCTGGGGATCTTCTATTGGTCCGACTCTCCTCAGACACAGCAAAGCAGCCCCCTTCGGTATGGATACGAGTAGAGCGTTGTGATGAACAACATCGAATTGTGTTTGGAACTGTCGACGGCGATTCTCCTGGGCTCGGCAAGGCGCTAAACTGTGGCGCGAAGCTAGCTGCTGGCTATCACCAGGTGCATGAGAACGCATCCGTGGTTAGCCTTGGAAGAGTTTCCTACCCACATACTCGTCGCAAGTGAACAAAGTTCGAACTGTTTGTTCTTACGTGCGTGGCTCCGGATGCGAGACCCAGAACGGTGAATTTCTCTAATCAACTGGGGGTTCTCCACTAGCAAAACTGCTAGTTGGCAAGTGTCAAAACGGGAAGTATGCTGGCCGTTCTCATTCAGGCTGCTAGCAATCCGCACAGCTGGGCAGCCATTTCGATCCGAGAAAGACGCCTTAGAACTGGAGTTTTAACATGATCTCAAACCCTCGAAGGAACCTTCCCCGAATCCTCATTGCTGATGATCACACTCTCGTCGCCGAAGCATGCCGGAAGCTCCTCGAATCTGATTATGAAATCGTGGCAACGGTGGGCGACGGGCGCGCACTGGTACGGGCGGTAGCAGAGTTGCGGCCGCAGCTTATCATTGTCGACGTTTCGATGCCTCTGCTTAATGGTCTTGATGCAGGTCAGCAGGCGAAGGAATTGCTGCCCTCAGTGAAACTGATATTCCTGACCATGAACCACGACGCGGATTTGGCAGCTGAGGCTTTTCGTCGCGGCGCTTCGGGATACCTGTTAAAGACTTGCGCAGCTTCGGAATTGACGGTTGCCGTTCGGGAAGTACTGAAGGGGAAGTCCTACCTCTCGCCCGTAATCGCGAAAGAAACCGTGGACTTTCTCCTGCGGCAGGACAAGAAGCTCGTCGACGAGGCAGATCGTCTCACGGAGAGGCAACGCGAAGTGCTGCAACTGTTGGCAGAAGGGAAATGTATGAAAGAGGTTGCCTCTGTGCTCAACGTTACGACGCGCACAGTAGCATTTCACAAGTACCGGATTATGGAAGTACTGAACATCAGAACGAATGCCGAACTGGTTCAATACGCCATACGGACTCATCTGATTGCGGCGTGACGAAATCAATACTTCCCCCCACCATTCAGTCCGGCTTTAATGTCGACTCGAAAATTCTGACTTTTTGTTCCTCAGCTCCAGGAGTCGATCGCCGTCCTGACCCGGCGCGTATTTCATGAGAGCACTGAATAAAGGAATATCGCGAATTCAACGTACCCGCCAGAAAGAACCTTAGTGAAAAAAAAGAAATGGGTTCGAGATGGCAGAAACGACATTGCCTCCCCGAACCCCGGCAGCAACTAAAAGGTGCTGCGAATTACCTTAAGCCCAAGCGAAGACAGAAGGGAAAGACCACCAAGCAGCCCGATCAGCGGCAAGATGCTTCCAGTCTTCGGTAATTCTGCTGGAGCAGCAGCCGGGGCCGGAGGTGGTGTATTTTCAGCAACGAGGATAGGTACATCGACGGGTGGCGGCGGAGGTGGCGGCGGGGGCATTGTGCCTGCTAGTTTCGTGTGGCGATCGTACACGTCCACAGGCTCCTCGACAACTTTCGTGGCCGAGATCTTCATGCCCTTCTTCAGTCCCCACGCGTCCTTCATCTGACCATCAATGTTGAACTTCTGGTTGTTGGGGATCTTGAACTGCTCGTTGGTGCCATCCTCCAGAGTCAGGATCACGTGGCTTGGCGGCTGCACCTGCCACACCTTTCCCGTGACGGTTTTTACCGTGGTCACTACGGTTGGGGTCTTTGTCACTGTGATAGTGCGCTGGAGCTTCATCCCTGGCTTCAGATCGTGGATTCCAAGCTGTTGGCCATCGACCGTGACCCGGACGCTCTCTGGGACGTTGGCGACATGGCGGATCGTCCCATCTTCCATCTTCACGACTAGGTCGTTGCCCGTAACGTAAACGACTTCGCCACGCTCGACAGTGACCTCTTGAGTATGGGCACCCTTCGTTGTATTGGTTTGTGTCTGCACTTGCGCGCTCAGGCCCACCGTGAAGGTCAGAAACATCGCCCCCACTGCAAGCACAAGCCACACTCGTGCGCTTTCAATTTTTGAGTTCATTGTGTTTTCTCCTTGGTTGACTTTTGCGACTGTGGATTCGCGTCTTCTATTACTGGTGCGAAACGAGCTGATTTTGTGCTCTGCGTTTGGTCGGCCGCTGCGGGATGACCCGAAGCGACTCGTGAAGCCAGGACAATGTAGCGCTTCGGCGCACTCCCGATGAAATAGAACGGATAGCAAGTGACCAACGTCAGGGTGGGACCTGAAGTTGCCTTCAACACCGAAGGGTCGTCCTTATCGACTATGACGATCTGGCTGACTCGATAGATGTCAATGCGGTCGAGGGTCTCCAATTCAATCATGTCTCCGGGGCCGACATCTTTCAGGACGCGGAAGAAGCCATCTCTGTGGCCTGCAATACCGACGTTCCCCGGTTCACCGGGACGGCTTGTGCCCGGAATATACCCGACCCCGCGGTTCAGGCTCAGATCGTCTACTCCGTCGAGTACCGGTACCTCCAAGTGGACTTTAGCAACGTGCAAAATGCCGAGCGGCGAGTCGAATTTCTCGGTAAGACTCTGCTCGTATTCCGCTACCCGCTTAGGGGACCAGAGACTGAAATCAAAGGTGAATTGTCGCCCAGCCAGTGATAGAGCCGGTTTATCGACTGTTCGTTCGCGCTTGAGTTCACGGAACTGCGTCAGGGCTCTACGAGACATGGTTGCTCGGTGGATGTACGCTGCCACAAAAATAGAAGTCAGCAACAAGCCGACGATTAACAGCACAGCTTCAATTCTGCGGAGGTGTTTCGTCATACTGCCCTTGCATTTCCTGCGTGTGAGCCTACTGCGATCCATCCGACAAACTGATTGGACGGATCCCTTTACGTTCGCCCAAAGTGTAGGCAAGAGACGTACTGGTCGTAACTGTTACTTGTAACAGTGCCAGTACCCAGTCTCTGCGTTGTCTTTCCCGGTAAAAACTGAGGAGAATTGGGGCTCTCTCCTAACGGCGGGATCTCGAGAATGGCGCCTGTCGAAAAGGGTTGTCTGTTAGGTTTGCGAGTTGCATGTCGGGAGCTGGCGGTATACGAATCTAAAATCGAAAACCCGATACGCGAGTGAAACCATCATGGCAGATCTTGATCGTGGAGTTGAGAACAACGCTGTTCACATTCAGGACTGTCGCATCTGGGCAGAAATCTATTATCTGGACTCACCGACCGACTACCGCGAGTACCTGGCACAGGGCAGCATGCAGCCCAAGGAAGGCTGCAATGAGTTGGTGATGCTGGAGGACTCCAAACACCTGCTAACGATGTATGGAACAAGCCTGCGGTTGTTAGTTGCCGGAATCGTCGTTATTCTGGCATCTGGCTATCTTCTGTATTCACTTCGGGACGCATTCTAGAAGGAACTGTCCCGGAGTGCCGACTCTACCGCCCCAAAGACGAGCTGACACTTCTTCCAGTTCTCACCAGGTGCCGCCGTCGCCGAAAATCACATCGGCACAATGATCAGTCTACGTGTGGAGGGATCTATGAGGCGATATGCAATCTCAGTTTGTTTATGTGCAGGGATTACTGGCGGGTATGTGGCTACTGCCCAGAATACGCCCCCGGCTGCGACTCAATCACCAGCGCCTTCAGCGGGCTCCCCAGCTGCGAAGGTCGGACTCTTTGTTTACCCGCAGAAAAACCAAACGCCCGAACAGCAAACTACAGATGAGGGTGCTTGTTACGCGTCCGCGCAGCAGCAGACTGGGATTGATCCGGCTGCTCCTCCGCCTGCCCCTAAGGAGGCCGACAAAAAGAAGGGAGGGGCGGTGAAGGGCGCAGCGGGTGGAGCTGCTGGCGGAGCAGCCATTGGAGCGATCGCTGGTGATGCGGGAGAAGGGGCCGCGATCGGAGCTACGGCGGGTGCGGTCCGGGGCCGTCGCCAACAAAAGAAAGCTAACAAGCAGGCGGAACAGCAAGCCCAGCAACAGGGACAGGCCCAACAACAGCAGACATTGGATACTTTTCGGCGCGCATTTTCAGCCTGCATAGACTCCAAGGGCTATTCGGTTAAGTAACGAAGACACCACACGTCGTCCAACGGTTAGAATGAAGGAGTAGCTCGGCGACCGCCCCAGCATCCACCCAATCGTCAGCGGCGCTAAGTGAGAGTCAGCTGGCGATTCGCCTCGAAACAACTTTTGGATGAGATCGCCACGAGGTGCGACGCAGATATTTCTTCGCGGATATCCACTTGGCAGCCTTAACAGAGCACTGGACTGCCAGATCTTCCAACGAATCTGTGCAACGTCAGCCGTTTACTCCCGGTGAAGGTGACCATTTTTTGGTTTCCGACGGTTGGGATACCCTCTGGGAAAGAACTGCTGCACCGACAACGGGAGAACCGCGCTCAAGAACCTGCAACTCCCGTGTGGGAATTGTGAACTCCGTGAAGCCGCAATGAAAACAGACGGCGAGCTTCGGAAAAACAAAGACCAGGGATTTATCCAGACCTTCGTGTCCGGAGAAATGGATAGCAACTTCGCCGTTGAAAACGCTCTGCTTGTCGGAATGGCACCTTTTACAGTACATGGCGACCCCCGATGGAATTACGGGACTGCCGGCTCTCCACCGAACGCATGGGCTGGAACCTCCCAGCGTCGCGATTGTTTTGTCGGTTAACTTTACGGGAGATTGCCCTGCTGCGACTATTCAAAATTGAACACCCTAGGGGTTTTGTCGGTGACGAGCCTCCTTCAGACGAGAACGACGAATGTGGTCCCTGGGCTGGCCTGGGCTAATCGTGCAGGACAACGCTGAGAAGCGAGCTATTTACCTCCAAACCACCGTTGTAGTCGATGAATCCAAGCTTTCTGAATTTGTTCATGAAGAAATTCACTCGTGAGCGGGTTGTGCCGACCATTTCCGCTAGGGTGCCTTGGCTCACTCTTGGAATCACGGTTTCAGACTTGTCCCTTTTCCCGACGCGGGAGAGCATTAAGAGTGCCCGTGCCAACCGCTTTTCGCTCGAATTGAACAGTTGATCAACCAAGTCCGCTTGTGTGCGATTGTGACGTTCGACCACGTACCCAACAAACATGTCGGAGAATGCGTTTTCCTCGTGGAGCGTGCGCAGCATCTTGGCTTTTTCTATCTTCAAGATCGAGCAGTCCGTAACGGCAGTAGCGGTTGCGAGTCGGAGCGGTTGATCTGAGGCGATGCATCCCTCGCCCAAAAAATTGTCCTTGCCGAGCAACGCGATCGTGGCCTCCTTGCCTTGCTTGGAGAGCACACTCAGCTTCACTCTTCCCTCCTGAATAAAGAACACTGCGTCGGCACTATCTCCTTGCGAAAAGATAGCCTGTTTCGAGCGATAGTGCAGAAGAATCCTCCCAACTGCAACAGTAGACAAGAAGACTTTCGGATCAAAGCCTTGGAGTTGTTTCCGGGTGCGGTTCTTTCGCACGAGCAACCTGCGAGGCGAGATCATAAGCACCTCCGGCAAGACCCGGCAGACCTATTTTCTTATTAACATGATACGGCTTCGTCGGTGTGCCTAGTCAAGTTCCGCGCTTCCTCGATCGGCCCGTCAAGGGTCCATTGAAAATCAAATCAGAATCGCAGAATCGGGCCCGCGAAGACTTCCCCCTGGGAAGCTGCAGTGCCCCCGACATGAACAATGCAGCCTCCGCCGCAGATGAAGGCCACTTGGGGGTCCGCAAAGACCGGCAGCCACTCCGCTTGGATCTTGAAACCGAAATGGCGACTGGCATAGAGCCTGATTCCGCCGCCGATTCCAAACGAGAAACGCGAGAAGTTGAAGTTTGTACCGGAAACATGGGTAGCTCCGACGCTGGCCAGCACGAACGGCTTAGCCCATGAGGGCCACTCTTCCACGAAAGGCTCGTGGCTAAAGTCTCCATGAAATTGATCAAGGATTATACGTTGACGGTCCGGTTGGGGCGTGATGTCCTCCGCGTGGACATAAGAATCTTGCCTTGCCCAGCGTACTTCGATTAAATCCTCCTCACGGGGCCGCACTCCGAACGAGACTCCATAGCTCGGGCTCGCATCCAGTACGACCCGAGGGTTGGTGCCGGTGACATGGGGCTCAACCGGAAAGCTCATGCTGGTGCGGTACCCCATATATGCAGTGACGTCAAAACGTAGCGGTTTTGGCTCCGCTTGCTGTTGGGCGCGGAGAACAGGCAATAGCGCGATGAGGTACACCATCGCCGCACAAACAAACGCAGTGATTAGTCTCTTAGTCAACTTTCTGCGTCTCCGAGCTGATGATTACACAATAGCACTGTCAACCGCTGGCACTATGAATACCGCTTGCTTATCCACTTGGAGTTGGACGACACCTACGGTCGCGAGAGGCTGACTCTGTTTGCCAGAACGCTCGACACATCTCGAAATGTAAGAGAGTGACGAATTACCTCTGCCTCCAGCCTCAATTCTATTGTTTGACGTGACGACTGCAATTCTTGACAGATCTAGCAGAGGCACGAGCAGCTTAGGCTAAGACTCTGGATTTTACGATATGGAATCAAGGCTATTCGAGAGGAACTTGCAATTAGTGGAGAAAAGATTTGGATGAGGAAACAAGTCATTCAGGCGGTACTCTGCGGGTTGCTGTGCGCGTCGGCATTCGCCCAAAGAGTTGAAATCTCAAGAGAGGTTCCGTTCCTTCATCTGCAGTCGAGCTATAACGTCGGATGGAGCTCGGTGTTGACCGGAAACTTTGAGGAAGCGGCCGAGAACGCCCGCGCAAACGGCTTACTCGAGGTACAGGCGAACAATTGCGCAAACACGAGATCACTGCTGCTGGAAGTTGTGGCGCGGGATCGAGACGGGCGGCACTTTCATGAAGTGCCGGTTTGGCAGTTGTCGGACGGCAATGCCTTCTTCTTCGTCTCGGGCATGACGATCGATGCCGACGGAGCCCCGAATACGCCGGTGAGCCAGCTCATTGGAACGGCGTCGTTACTGGTCGGGACGGCAATCCGTTGATTCAGCGAGAGGGTGATCCTTTCCCCGGTTACTTCATCTCATGCACCTCTCTCACAGACGAAACTAAGAAGTTCACGGATCCAACTGGATATGTGGACGCATCGAAGATTGCTTACATAGCCTTGCCACAAGATGTCGCGAACCGCGGAGGGGCGCGGTTGGGTGATTTCGCCGTCGTCATGAACCTCCACAACGGTAAATCGTCCTTCGCCATCTATGCGGATATTGGAACCTTGGGTGAAGGCTCTATCGCTTTGGCCGACGCTTTGGGAATCCACTCCGACGCCCGCCGCGGGGGGCAGTCTGAGGGAATTTTGTATTTATTGTTTCCCGGGTCCGGCAATGGGCAGCCTCGGACGGTTGTTGACATCCAGAGCGAGAGCGAAAAGCTGCTGCCGGACCATCGAAACAAAATAAAGGAGTTGTCTTCTTGCCTCGAAAGTGACGATCCAGTGTCGGCGGCCATGCTTAAAAAGCGTTCCGACGCTTTGCATTAGATGGTGTCACGAACGGCTTGAATCGATAGAAAGTCAGGCTAAGGTGGTTGTCGGGCCTAGTACTGCGCAGTGGATTTAGGTTCCGAAAGTGGTTCCCGTGGAAAGAGTAACCCTAACAGACCTACGACGATTAAGCAGATTCCCATAACCGGCCCCCAGGGCCAAGGGTTTTTCGAGCCCAGCTCAAGCTGCTCGTTCGGGATCCAGCCTGTGAAGACGACCACGAGAAGAGGCAAAGCCGAGATTCTGGCGATCGTCGCGCCCGGTCTTTGGAACCCTGATCGGTTGAACCATGATTCTCGAAATCGAGTCGCTGAACCTCGTCCCATGACCTGATTGTGAACGGGGCTCGAGCGGAAGAAAAGTTACGTCAGTTCAGGCGGATCCTTGACCTCAGGGTGATGGCGGGACGGGTATTTCAGGGAGATTCAATGCTAATTCGTCATCGATTCAATCGACCGCGGTTCTCAGCAGAAACGGTGTTTTTAAGGGTTTATTGGGCAAGTCAAGCGCTCCGTTGCTTCTCTGCTTTTGAGGCAACTGGAGCCGGTTTCAGCTCGGTCAGATGTGACGTCACAAACTTGCCTCCCCACAGAGCCGCTTCAATGGCTGGCAAGAGCTCCCTCGTTACGTCCCACTTGAGAACATACCCGTCTGCCCCGTTAGTTAAAACCGTCTGCACCGCATGGGAATCCTGGTACGCACTGATGAAAATTATCTTCGTCATCGGAGCAGCTTCGCGTATTCGGATCGCAGCTTCTACCCCATTAAGCGTTGGCAGGCTTATATCCAGCAGGACCAAGTCCGGTTTTAGTTCCTGCGCTTTCTCGACAGCTTCCAAACCATCCGACACCTCGCTGATAATCCGCAGTCCGGGAGACTTCAGAAGCAGCGAAGAGACACAATGACGCCACGGCTCGTAATCATCTGCCAGGAGCACTCGAACTTCCCGCAACCAGCCTCCTTCGTGTCAAGCGTCCCTGGCGAGCGATGGTGCAATAAAAACGTTTGACCCCGGAATACCGACTACATCAAGTGATGACGTTCGCTTCTTGTAGCATCTCGCTACAGGTGGGTGGAGCACAACTAGAAGAAATACGAGAGGATATTACCGGTCAATGAAGTCGGCAATTTATGGCGTGCGGCGGCGGACTGTCATCCGTTTGCTCACTACAAGTCGGCAAACCAAAGTCTTTGGGTATGAAAACACTCCCGTCATGACGCACTGGCACTAGTGACAGATACACCGCGTTACTCGATGGCGGTAACCTTGCTCCATTCTGGAGCGACTCTTCAGGGAGGAAATCATGAACTTTGTCAGCGGAGCCCGGAATGAGCGTGAAGCAGAGGTAGTACCTCTTAGTAGTGCGGTGTTCTGCCTCGATTGCGAGGTCATTAGTCAGAGCCGGACTGACGAATGCCCCGCCTGTCACAGTCGTTCCCTTCTAAGCTTGGGTCGGATTCTCGGCGGCAGTTTGCATGATCGCAAGCCACAGGAATCGGAATGTGGATCATTCGATATTACACTCACGGTCAGTGTTCAGCGCATGCACGCAAACGAGGTCAACACCACGCTAGAGGGATTGACCACTGTGATTGGCCCTAGGCTCGCCCAAGGCAGAGCGTCATTTCACATCAACGTGCAACCGGCCGTCGGTAGTATTTCTCGAAAAGCAGCATGAAAGTGCCCCGTGAACTCCGGTGGCAATCGCAGCGGGCTTCGTCAGGGCCGAGCGCGATCAATTTTTGGCGACCTTTGAGTGTTTGCAATATCTACCGCAAGCAGTCGACGATACAGATTGACTCTCAACCTCTCTGCTCAAGACTTCTGAATCAATGAGGGATGCAATCTTGTCCCAGATTTGGGGGTCGTTTTCGATCTGGTGATGTGCCTTGTTAAAAACCCGGGAAAGCCATCGATAGTTGTCGCAATTGACCTGATGGCTTTCGTACTTCATCTGAAAGTTCCCTAAGATGTTAGTTCGTGTCGCATCGGCTGGAACAATAAGTGGCTGCCCGGGCGTGAACCCTTTTCTTTGATAGAAATTCACTGCTCTCGCCACATTCGCAGGAACCATGTGATCGTTCTGTCCGAACTTCTTCACGCTGTCGACTTGGATGGTCAGTGCGACTGGGATGCCGCGCGTTTGCAGTTCTCTTGCGAAGGAGAGCACCTGTGAAGCGCCCCAGCTGTGTCCAAAAAGGATGACCTTTGTTCGTTCCTTCTCGTCGGCCGACAAGAAACTATCCTTATTCGCGTCCAAGAACAGAGTAAGATCTTCTATCGCCTTTGTCCCTTCGTGATTTCCAAATATTCCGACATGGACGCCGGCGCCGTACCGGCTTTGGACATACTTCGCGAACAGGACTTCCGGATGCTTCATGTCATTCGGTTTAACAAAGCCACCAACGAATCCAAATATGATGGCTTCTCGAATGCGTTGATTCGTGTCTTCAACTCGCGGTCTCGAGCAGACCAGGCTCAGCGCGTCTCTCAACGCCGGGATCGATACGGTCGATCGACGATACGTCTTTCGCGTGCGCTATTTCAAGTTGACTAGGGCAGATTAGTGCCAGGACGAGCAGAAGGACGACAGAATCCATCTTACCCATACGCCAATCAAGTTCTGAGCGGACCGCACCTTCGTCCATACGCCTCAGCGCCGATCAGACGCGCGATTTCGAAGATGCGGCGTAAGTCGTCGAACGACAAACTCTTGAAGTACACCCTCGAAGGCGACTTCACCCAGCCTGATCAGTGAATTTTGCACCACCAATCCGGCGCCATTGCGATCGCTGTTCGGATAATAGAGATACGAGATGCCGGCTGAAGCAAAGGCGCCGGCCACGTTCGAATAATTGGGCTGCCAGCGCATATTGTCACCTTTGCAAATCACAGGACTGGCGAGCGCGTACAACACCCGCGATCGGGTACTGCCCGTTCCTTTGTAGAAGTAACGCGGATCTTGCTTCAGCAGAGATGGTAGTACTGCGCTTCCAATAAACGTGCCAGTAAGCACGTCAGTGTAGGAGGCACCCAGTCGCTTGAAGTAGCCCTGCGCTCCTTGCCCATATCCGTCATGCGTGTTCGTGGCCTGCTCAACTCCAGCCACCGCGGCGACTCCGATGAACGTGAATGGGTCTCTCGTTGTCTTCCAGGCAAGCCTGAACTTCTGCTTCGTGTTCAGTGGCAGGGCGTCCCGGTCGTAGCTCACGTAGAAATTTGGAATGAAACCGAATACGCGTTGCTTCTCTTGTTCTCTAATCTGCAGGTCCGCAACCTGGACTGACGTGAGCGGGCTCACTTTCACATGCACTTCGGTCACAGTCTTGGCCACTGCCAGGATGATCGCGGGGACCAGAAAAGTCTGCCCGGGTCGCAGAGCTGCAAAGAATTCTCCGGTTGCGAATCCTGGCGACGTGACGGTAAGACGAAATGCCCCGGGAGAGACATTGGTGAAGAGGAATTGCCCGTTGCTGCCGGAGGCTACCTCTTGCCTCACAGTTTGGGTTTCGTCGGTGAGCCGTACCTCAGCCCCTACGCTCACTGCTCCCGACTGATCAAGAATAGTCCCGCTAATGTATCCCGGCGGTTGATAATCGGCGACCATTTTTCCCGAACTGCTCAAATAGGTTTGTTGGGGGGGAGCGGCGGCCGGTGGGTCATAAACCGAATCTTCCGCTGCAATTGCCATGGCATCGTTGGTTTTCGACGTCTGTGCGCCAGAAAATGCGCCGACGACAAGGACCAGAAACACCCAAGCTGATGCTTCAAAAATGAAACGTTTCATGCCTGAGGACGCTCAACGTGCTTTCATCTCGCACTGTGATTTGACGTTTTACTTGGCCCGGCGAGAACTGGCAGAACTTCCAGAGTTTTAGCCCAAAGATTCATGAGCCCTGGATGGATGACAAAGAAGTCTGGGCACTCGCCCCACTCACTGCGGTCAACTGGTTTGGCGAGTGCTACTGTGAAGCCGATGAAGGCAGAGCCGCGCTCCCCGAGGCGAGAGCGCCCGTGCTCGCCGATTCCTTCGGCTGCGACTCGAGCAGTTGTTTGAGTAGCGCGAGATCGCTCTCAACATCCGCGCGAGCCGTCTTCTTGGCCGCGGCGGATTTCAATTCCTCGCGAAGCCGTGCTTCCATGAGAGCCGCCGCAAATTGGGAACCCACCAGAGAACTCAAAATATTGGAACGCGTAATGCCCACCGACATGATTTCAGCACCGACGCGTGCCTGCAGGGTGGGTCCTCCGAAGTGATCGAGTGCCGGTACGGCGTCAGCGCGAAACGATGTCCAATGGCGTCCGTCTGCGTACGCGCCCGCCGCTGCGGTCTGGACCAATTCCTCAAGTCGGTTCTGCAGAACGCGACGGTCCGCGCTCGTCAGGGCTACACCCAACTGATCCTTTGAATCCAGAATCGGCGCATTCTTCCCGGGGTTGTAGTGCCAATGCCCCACGTACACGGCCACCGCAGTCCCGGCGGCAAAGGGGTGGAACAGGAATAGTGGCAACATATATTTCTTCGACGTCAGCATGACTTCCAGGACACCACGCACACGCTTCGACCGAGGTATCGTCCCTGGAACTTGTGGGATGGCAAATGTCGACGCATGCAGCTCAGGATGGCCCCGGCTGTATTTGGAAAGAGTTCTTGCCAACTGTTTCGGCGTAGTAACCCCCAAGTCGCCGATGATGCTGCGATGCACAGAGTGCGGATAGTAAAAACTGATAACCTGACGTACAAAGTCCGCGCAGTTCGCAGTAACCAGTTTCCAGCGCTGGTGATTGGCCGCGTCATTGAGAGTGCGGATCAGTTTGTCATCCTGCTCTGGACGGGTCTCGATCTCGAATGCGTAGATCGTGCGGAGATAGGAGGCTCCGATCAACTGATACCATGCCCCATCCGGCGTGCGATCATCCGGTAGATCCGGAACTACCGCCTCCAAGTGATTGCGCCGGTACTGGTCTCGCAGAAACGCAACTAGTTTTTTGTCGGCAAATAGAGGAATGTCCTCAGGTTTTTCGACTGCGTAGAGGTATGGGATGAGCGGTATTGCAATCCAGTCGTATCCTCCGATGCCGCGATAGCGGCTGAGGACAATTCCCGTCTCGCCCGGGAGACAGTGGCGCAACACAAGCGGAGATGCAGCGCAAACACCACTCAAGTAAAGCGCCGCGTGACCCGTTCCGGCGAAAGCGCCATCGTAGCTGTAAGGTTCTCCGAGGAACAAGGTCGCCCCGGCCTGCACACGAGCAATCGTGCACAAAGAGAAGAAGAGAGTCGTCGCCGCAATCCTCAGTCTCAATGGACGCCTCGAATCCGGGTATGCGGTCTCAAAATGTACCCACACCCCAGTGTCACTGTTGAGAATAGGTCGCCCGCGCTAGGCGCATACTGTCATGAAGCACAGTCGCAGGAAACTAATATGTCGAGGTGCAATATGACGCGATTCGACGGTTGCACACATTTTGCGGGACTGTTTAACGATGAAAATTAGGAGTCCCGGTATTTCTTGTGCGATCGTCCAGGAGTTATGGTTTGTTCAGGTCGTCGTCTTTGTAGTACTTAGTACCCTGCAGGGTCAATTGAAGAGCGAGGCCCTTCTTGGTGATTTGATAAACCCACACACCCGGTGCGACCGAAGCCGCTCCGGAGTATGCTCCGCCAGACTTGCCACTCTTGGCTGCAGCGTCTGCCTGCGCGGAACCATCCCAACCGGAATCGAGAAAGCTCGACAAAGCCTTCTCAGTTTCGAACGCAAAAACTACCCGGTAGTCCTTCACGCCGACTCCGAGACCAGCGCCGGCGGAAATCATCTTCATAAACGTGTCTTGTTTGGTTTTCGAATTAACGGCTATGCCCGCGCCGCGGGCCGTGCTTAACAGCAACAGGTTCGTGCCGATATTGCTAAAAACAGCATACCCAGCCGATTTCTTGATGAGCTCTCGCGATGTCGGTTGGAGTTTATAGAGATCGTCCAACGTTTGAGCCGCCATTTTCCGACTCTTCTCACGTTTCTGAACCGGTGTGTCCTTCGCGCTGGCCAATCCTCCAGCCAGCAAAATCACTGCAAGGGTTGATACGAATATTCTGAATTTCATCAGTGCTCTCCCCATGACCGGCGCTCAAGGCTGTGATTAGCGCGCATCATGTTTGGCCGTTTTTCGCCGCTACCAAGTGGAACAAGTCGCAGGGAGTTTCAAATCTGTCAGGATTGTCAGCTGCCTTCACAAAATACGTGCAGCGGGGGAATAGACCTGGCTTACGTGCGGAACGAATACGTGTCAGTGAGGACAGATGTCCCGGATCGGCCCATGTTAACTGACAAGCTAGAATTCTTACTTGACCGAGTAGCCTCGGGAATCAAGACAAGCTGAGAATGCTCGCTTAAAGCTTCCAATCTGCTGATCGTACGCTGCTCTCTGTTGTGAGTATTGCTGTTGAACCTGTGCTCCCGCCTGGTTTGCCGCCTGTTCCTTGGAGGCAGCGTTGGCCTGACGCTGCTGCCTTCCGCCGCGTACCGTCCCAATGGTTGCTCCCATGGCAGCACCCTTGCCCGCGTCACCACCAATGGCCCCGAGCATGGCTCCGCCGGCTGCTCCCCGCGCTGCACCGCGCACACGGCCACCTTTTGCCTCAGGAGCCGATGCGGCGCCCTGCGCCTGCGCTGCCTGGATGTCAGCAGAAGTAGGCGGTGCAGGTGCGCCCATGTCAGGATTCACGCCAGACTGTTGCTGCGCCAAGTCGTAGCATTCCGACTCATCAATGAGCTGCTGGTCATGAGTCTGGTTTCTTCCGGGAAACACATACAGTCCCACCTTCTGAGCTGCGGAAAAGGAAGGCACTGGCTTGGCAGGAGCTCGTTCAGCAGCGGAAACTGTGTCGGACGAAGTGTCGGACTTCTTACTGCAACCAACGAGGAATACGATCAACATGCAAGCCGTCGTTGCGATTACGAATGGAGGATTCGTCAATCTCGTACATATCATAGCCGTCTCCAGTGCTGCAGAAATCTCAGCACGGAAACGCTAAGACTTGGAGATGTAGGCTACAACTAGCAGAATTGTCAGCCTCGCACCAGATGGGACCTGTCTCGCAGCCCTCTTTTACAATTGACACTGTTTCTTCTGCTTTGCGGGTCGATCTTCTACGGAGAGGCTCTTCTTATCCGGCCAGCGCTCGATGCTCCTCAGATTTAAGGGGAACGCGAGCATAGATAGTGGTTCCGGCTCCAGGTCGTGATTTTACGGAGAGTTCGCCGCGCACCAACTGCAACCTCTCGCGCATGCTGATCAACCCCAATCCATGGCGAGTGAAAGCCTCTTGTTCTTCAAAACCTTTTCCGCTATCTGATACCGTCAGCTCAAGCGACTCCGGAGTACCATAGAGTTCGACCGAGTAGTCCCGCACGCCGCTGTACTTCGTTGCGTTCTGCAGCGCCTCCTGTAAAACCCGGAACAAGCAGAGAGAGACTTCTTTGGGTAGCGTGTGCGGTATATCGGCATGTTTAAAGTGAATCTTGACATTGCTTTGTTCCGACAGCTCCCTGCAGAAGCTGGTGGCCGCCTTCGCGAGGCCCAAGTATTCGAGTTTCGAGGAATGTAGTCGGTGGGACAGGCTTTGCACATCCCGCGCGATCTGCACGATACGTTCCTGGGCATGATGGACTTGCGCACCGACTTCTTCACTGGCGTGCTGTGTCAGTCGATCCAGTTCCACCGCCAGTAGCGCCAGACGTTGGTTGATATCGTCATGAAGCTCCCTGCCGATCCAAGTGCGTTCCTCTTCGTGCGCTTCAATCAGCCTACGCCCTATGGTCGACATAGCCTCTTCCGCGAGCTTCCGTTCCGTGATGTCAAGGCTGGAGCCGATGTAGCCGGCAAAGGAACCGTCTGCGTTGAACCTGGGCACGCCGATGTCCAGCAGCCAGCGGTACTCACCATCGTGTCGACGCAGCCGATACTCCACTTCGCACACCTGTCGTTTGTCGAACGCGTCCACGTACTTTCTCAGACACTCATCGGAGTCTTCCGGGTGAACCCCTTTCACCCAGCCATGGCCGAGTTCCTCCTGCAAGGGCCGCCCAGTGAAATCAAGCCACGGTTTGTTAAAGTAATTACACAGTTTGTCCGCCCCGGACATCCAAATCATCACTGGCGCATTGTTGGCAACCAGCCGGAATCGTTCTTCGCTCTCGCGCAGGGTTGTCTCTGCCCTTAGCCGTTCCGTAATGTCCCGAATGATGACCGTAAACAATTTCTTCCCACTGTTTTCCGTCTCGGATATCGACGCCTCTATGGGAAACGGCTCACCATTGGATCGTAAGGCATACAAACTCCCAAAATGACCGTAATCTGTGCTCCCGTTCAATCCGAATTGAAAGGGGTGCGTCTTGTGTATGGGTCGGAATGGCGCCGGAATGAAACGGTCGAGAGGCGTTCCTATCGCTTCAACCGCCGAGCATTGGAACATCTTTTCTGCAGCCGTGTTGAACAGCAGTATCTGCTGCTCCTCGTCCACGCTTACGATAGCGTCCATGGCCGAGTTTACGATCGCGTTCTCTTCCGTGATGTCCTGGGAAACTCCACGGAGTTTTGTGATCACTCCCGCCTTATTGCGTGTGGTGTCAAAAGTCGTGTGTATCCACCGTTTGCTTCCATCTGGGCGTATAAGTTCCAAGTCCATGGCAGGGAAAGAGTTCGCAGCCATGGCTCGCTGCAAACAGCCCCAAGTCTCAGGTGTATACACATTGGGTAGATCTTCGAAGGCCGGTGCTGGCTTAGAGGGGTCTAGCCCATGGATGCGATAAAGCTCCTCCGACCAATGGATCGCTCCGCTGTCAATATCCCACTCCCAACTGCCGACATGAGCCAGACGTTGGGCCTCTGCCAGATCGTGTTCCTTAGCACGCAGCGCCTCTTCATTCGTCTTGCGTTCTGTGATGTCCTGAGTCGTGCCATGCAGGGAGACTACCTCCCCGGTAGAGTCGCGTACAGCATAACCACGGGTACTAACCCAGCGCCGACCCCCGTCGGGGCGCACTACTTCCAGGTCAATCTCCGGAAACGTCCCGGTCTGGATTGCGTCTTCCATAGTCTTGCGCAATTGATCCCAACTCTCGGCAGTGAAAAGGCGTGGTAACTCCTCATAGGAAGGGGGAGGGAGCTTTGGATCGAAGCCATGAATTCGCGATAGTTCTTCCGACCAATGTAGCTGGAGGCTCTTAGGATCCCACTGCCAGCTTCCCAACTGAGCCGAATGTTGGGCTTCAGCTAACTCAGCTTCCTTGCGACTCAGGGCATCTTCAGCTCGCTTGCGATCGGTGATGTCGATGATGGCCGAGAGCATGAGCGGTTCGCCTTCGATTTCGAGCAACTCCGCAGAGGCTAAACCAACTCCTTGCGATCCGTTCTTGCGACGGTAATGGACTTCGAAGTTTCTAACGCTCTTTTGATCCTCAACAAGTCTCTTGACCCGCTCCCTTTCGCCAGGGTCTATCCAGATGTTGATGTCGAATGGAGTTCGTCCGATTACCTCTTCTCGCTTCCACCCCGTCACCTGTTCGAAAGTTTCGTTGACGTCGAGATAACGATGATCGCGCATTCTGGTCACCGTCATCGTCACTGGACCGGCGCGAAACGCTTTGGAGAACTTCTCTTCCGACTTGACCAGCGCCTCGTGCGCCTTTTTGCCCTCGGTTATGTCCACCGCAATGCCCAGCATGCGAACAGGCTCGCCTTTCTTGTTGTAGTAGAACTCGCCGGAAGCCCCTACCCAACGGACCATTCCACTCTCGTGAATCGTGCGGAACTCGGTGGAGTACGGTTTGCGATTATCTCGCGCATCTGCCACTGCCTGGGAAACTCGTTCCCGATCATCCGGGTGGACATAGCGATAAAAAGTCCCCATTTGTACGGTGGAGCTTTCGGCGGGAATTCCGAACATGGTCTGCAGATCGCCGAACCAGATGTCTCGTCCTGTCTTGACATCCAAGTCCCATGCGACAGACTTTCCCGAGACCAGGGCCATCCGCAGGCGTTCGTGGGACAAGCCGGACTCAGCAAGCCGGTCGCGGTTGCTGAAATGTTCGATTATCAGCAGAGTCAGCGCCACGGCCAAAGCGCCCAGGAGCCAGGCAAGGAGATGTTGCTTACGTGCTCCGCCTGAGAACAGTTCCCATAGCGCACCGGTTGACAGGGCGGCGAGCATCAGCGTCGTTGCGAGTACAGCTATTCTCCAACCAAAGCTCGAAGCTCGGGATGTGACAAACGAGAGGAGTCGATTCGCCATGGCCATTCCTCCTCTGACCATCTGCTGCTTCTATGAGTGAAGTAACACTCCCATCCTGAGCATCCGTCACTTCACAAGCGATTTTCCCAGCTGGGACAAGAGGAACAGCCAAGGGAAGATGTGTCGTGGATTGCAGTCTGTCCGCGCTCGGGTAATCCTTTCTGGAGCGTCGAGGATTTCTTAACATCAGAGAGACAGGCTTGAATCTGTTAAAGAAGACAGTGCCTTTTCTGTTCGAGGCCTTTACTTCTGTGTCTTATAGCACAAATGTGCAAAGTCTTGAAGAGGAGAAAGATGTTCAAGCCAGACTTTTGTGGGAATCACAGTTCAGGAAGGAGGAAAGACCCAACTTAAGTCCGGCTCGCATGCCTATGACTATTCAGTCCATCACTCACAAACTTCTTTCCACTTAGAATGGCCTCCACCGCTAATAGGAGTTCCTTTCCCGCCTGCGCCTTGATTACGTATCCCCACGCGCCCAAATCAAAGGCTTCTCCAACAATCTCCGCGTCAGTTTCCTGAGTAAGAAAGAGGATTCTCGCGTCAGGTACAAGTCTGCGAATGCGGTGGGCAACTGCGATTCCATTCAGCCCGGGCAAGCCGATATCGAGCAGAATCAGGTCCGGTTGGAGGGCCTCCGCTCGCTCAACTGCGTCGATACCGTTTTGCGCCTCGCCCACAATTCGCAAATTCGGTTGTCGATGAAGAGTGGAAGTCACAAAATTCAGGAATGATTTGTTGTCTTCCACTACGAGGATCCGAAATTCTGCAACGACTGAACCTGTTTTCACAAGGATCCTGTCCGAGGAGGACTATTAACCGCCACCGCGCCAACCCGCATGCTCATGACCTTACACCTGGTGTTTTTGGATTGGCAATGGCACCAACGGTCCATGAGATGTTCTGCTGGCGGTCGCACACACATAAAATTACATAGCTGCTTGATCCCAGGAATGCAAGCGCCAAGATGCGCCAAACCTCTATGAGGGTCGATTGACGGCAGCGCCACCGGGCGGGAGAGTTGTGCGGCCCGCCCAATTCTAGCGCGTCGGGCGAGCGCCACCCCTGGCTTTCACACCTTGGGCCTGGCCCATTCTCTCTGGGAGGGCCCTTTTTGACGAACCGGAGGACTACTAGGTCCGTGGAAGAAGATGTCAAACATCCACACGGCAACAACAACTTCCAGAAATTTTTCCAGAGGACGTGTCCATTTCAAGTTGGTCGCCTCCTAGTTCGGTATGGTCGTTCAGTATTTTTGTGAAATCCAACGATAAGGCCAATCCGGTTCTTTGTAGCCCTTCGGACCCTGTCGCTTGGGCAACGTGATTTTCTCGTGAGAGATCTTCTTCCAGGGCACAGCACTGAGCAAATGGGCAATGCAGTTCAATCGGGCTCGTTCTTTATCATCAGTCTGGACCACGTACCACGGAGATTGCGGCGTATCGGTGGCTTCGAACATTGCGTCGCGTGCGCGGGAATAGTCGTACCAGCGACGATGGGATTCCAGATCCATGGGACTCAGCTTCCAATGTCGCATGGGATCTTCAATGCGTTTCTGAAACCGCTTGTGCTGTTCCTTCTCACTCACCTCAAACCAATACTTGATTAAAAGAATGCCGTTGTTCCTGAGGAGTGATTCGAAGGCGGGGCACATGCGAAGGAATTGTTCATATTGTTTGTCAGTGCAGAATTCCATCACGTGCTCGACCAAAGCACGGTTATACCAGCTACGGTCGAAGAAAGTTGCTTCGCCGGCAGCAGGCATTTCCTTCAGATAGCGTTGTATATACAGCTGCGACTTCTCACGTTCGGTGGGAGCCGGCAACGCGACATGGCGGAAGATGCGCGGACTGACGCGCTCCATAATGCGATGAATCACTCCTCCTTTGCCCGCCGCGTCTCGCCCCTCGAACACGACGGCGATCTTGGCTCCGGTTGCTCTCACCCATTCCTGCATCTCGACCAATTTGGTCTGCAGTTTGCGCAACTCCTGCTCGTACTGCTTTTTCGTGAGCTCAGGCTTCTCCTTGGCACCGTCGTTCTTAGTTTGCTGCTGTTGTTTCGGCATTCGCTTCTCCCATGATGACCGTCGAAGGCCTCAGATGAACTGAGCCTGACGGAAATTCTGTGACGCGGTTGGTCCGGGCGGAACTGGGAATTCTGTCAGGTCAACAGCGGCGGTCCGACTCGATCCAGTTCAACCGTGCTGGATCGACGACGTCACTTGAAGTGATAAACGCAAGCCCCGAAGTATTTCCGACTGTAAGCAATGACAGTTCCTCGGTTCGCACCAAGCCCCTAGCATCGCAAAAGATTCCGTACGAGAGGGCGCGGAGTTAATGTACGCGCGCTCCTTGGAGCGCCTGACAACGCACCCGTAGAAGCGAATCGCAAATTAGGGACGGAGGTCCAAGATGAAAAGAGCTTTGTCGTGTCTATTGTTAGGACTCGTTATTCCAGCGGTCTCGGCTCTCAGCCAGGATGTCCGCTACAACTTTGATAAGAACACCGATTTCTCCAGGTTCAAGACGTACAAGTGGGTGGAACTGAAGGATGCCAAAAGTCCCGGTGATCTCCTTAACAAACAGATAAAGGATGTTTTCGATACTCAACTCGCCGCGAAGGGTCTGACTAAGGTTGAGGACGACTCCGCGAACCTCTACATCGGGTATCAGGTCGCTGTGGCGCAAGAAAAGGAATTTACCTCCTACAACACAGATTGGGGATATGGGGGTGGCTGGTACCGGTCGGGATGGTACGGAGGTGGGGGCAGTTCAATGACGACAGGCCAGACGTCGACAATCTACGTTGGCCAGCTAGCGCTGGATATGTACGATTCAGCGAACAAAGACCTGGTATGGCGCGGGTTGGGAAGCAAAACGATTGACCAGAAAGCTAAGCCCGAGAAACAGCAGAAGAATCTGACCAAGACCGTGACCAAGATGTTGAAAAACTATCCGCCGCCAATAAAGAAATAAGTTGTCGAACAAACGACAGTAAGTGTCCCAGGAACGAAAGCCATGCGCGCCTTAAAGCTAATTCAATTGATGAAAACCAACTCGGCCAGCATGTCTGACGAACTGGTCCGGAAGATCAGGGCTTCGGGGAAATGCGAACAGTTATTACTCAAAGTTCCCGAGAGTGAACAACGGCAATATGCAAGTCAGATTTACCAAGCCCTGACGGAGTGGCTGGCAGACGAAACGGATTCCGCCCTCGAGCACCACTATGTTGCTCTGGGTGTCCGCCGAGCCGGTCAGGGTGTGCCGCTCAGCCAAATGTTCCGGGCAGTAACTATTGCTCGCGAGCACCTCTGGGATTACGCCCAACAGGAGTGTTTTCATGAAGAACCGGTCGAATTCTTGGGCGGCGTGACGCTCCTTCGGTCACTAAATAGCTTTTTCGACCAGATTCTTTATTTTGCCCTCACCGGTTATGAAAAAGTCGGCGAAGACGAATCCGCAGCTTTTTCTTTTCTTTCGAACAGGCGGTCCGCGTGAGTGTAACGACAAATCCACGAAACGGAATGGGAGCGTACTCGGCCACACGTCTTCACGCTCCTGGCCAACTAACAAAAGCAACACTTTTCCTGCTATTGGGGACGTTATTCGCAATCGTCAATTGCCGTTGGAGCGAGGCGTCTGACCGAACGATCCAGGCGGCATCGGTGAGTTCAGATGAGGCCGTGCAGAGCGGAAACTCATCTGAGCCGAACTCGAAGCCTGCGGAACACGGTTTGTCAGCCAAGGCGGTTGAAATCGCCCGCCCCTTCGGCTTCCCGATCACCAACTCCATGCTGGTCAGCTGGGTCGTCGCAATCGGGCTGATCGTGTTAGCCCAGGCGGCGACGAGAGACATGAAACAAGTACCTGCCGGACTGCAAAACTTCGTGGAATGGCTGATTGAAGGTTTGTACAAGTTCATGGAGGGGATCATAGGTCCGCACCTGGCCCAGCGGACGTTCTGGTTTTTCGCGACCATCTTCATTTTTGTCCTCTCGGCCAACTGGGTGGGACTTATTCCGGGAGTCGGATCCATCGGTTGGGGAAACAGCACTGATCACGGCTTCGTCATCGGCCAACCTCTATTCCGCGGCGCTAACGCGGACGTGAACATGACTTTAGCGATGGCCTTGGTCTTCTTCGCAATGTGGATCATATGGTCTTTTCGGGAAGTTGGCCCGCTCGGTTTTCTCAAGGAACTATTTGCACCCAAGGGAGACACCACAGGCGCATTAAAGGTGCTAATGGTGGTTGTATTTTTCGCGGCTGGCTGTCTGGAAGTCGTCTCGATTTTGTTTCGCCCCATCTCGCTGAGCTTTCGTCTTTACGGCAACATTTTCGCGGGTGAGAACCTGCTAGAGGCGATGAGCAAGTTAGTGCCCGGTTTTGGCTGGTTAGTACCGATCCCTTTCTATTTCCTGGAATTGTTGATGGGCTTAGTGCAGGCGCTGGTGTTTACGTTGTTGACGGCTGTGTTCACCATGCTCATGTGCCAGCACGAAGAAGAGGGATCGGCCGCTGCACATGTCTGAGCACGTGAACAATTCGAGCCCGTTCAACGATTTCTCGGCGGGCCGACGAAAAAAAGGAAAGGAAAACGTATGAGCGGAAATCTGCATGTGGGTCTGGCAGCATTAGGTGCAGCCATCGGCGTGGGCTTAATCGGCATGGCGGCGTCTGACGCTGTCGGACGTAATCCCGTTGCTTCCACCAAGATTCTGGTCCAGTCAATCCTGGCCATTGCTTTCGCAGAGGCCATTGTGTTTTACGCGTTGTTCTTGGCCAAGTAGAGACGTCTTTTTACTCTAGGTGCTGCAGAGTCGGGGGCAGAATCCACGATCTAGTCGAGAGTGACACTTATGAATGCTCTGATTTTATTGAAAGAAGCTGATCCGGGAGGGCAGATCCAGCAGATTGCTAATACCTTCGGCGTGGACTGGCCTCATCTTGCTGCTCAAATCATAAGCTTCAGCATTGTCTGTTTTCTTCTCCATCGATTTGCCTACAAACCCGTACTGGGTATGTTGGATCAGCGACGGCAGCAGATCGCTCAAGGGGTCGCTGATCAAAAACAAATCAGGGTCGAACTAGAGCAGACCGGGTCTGAACGCCTGCGAATCATGCAGCAAGCTGATGCCAAAGCAACGCAAATAATTGAGGAAGCACACGCCGCGGCTGCTCGGCTCTTGGAGAAAGAAACCCAGAAGGCGATTGCCGTGGCTGAGCAAGTCATCGAGAAGGCGAAGGAGGCTGCGTTACTGGAGCACGAGCGTATGCTCGCGGAGCTAAGACGAGAAGTTGGAATCTTGGTTATCCAGGCGACCGCCTCAATCACCCGCAAGATGCTCACACCAGAAGATCAGCGACTCATGGCCGAGGAGACGGTGACACAACTAGGCCGAGCCGCGTAGCTGTGAACTGAGGACATAATCATGCCGGCAACGACTTTGCAGATACGGCGCGGGGCGAAGCTTTTATTCCGCTGGTGTTTTGCAGATGGAAGATTGGATGAGGACCGGGCTCGGGAAGCTGTGAGACACGTGCTGCAATCCAAGCGCCGTGGATATCTGGCTGTGCTTGGCGAATTCAAACGCCTGGTGAAGCTCGATACTGCCAAGCACACCGCCTCAGTCCAGAGTGCAGTGCCGTTACAGGCTGACCTCCAAAGCCGTCTGCGGACTAACCTCGAGGCTGTTTACGGCGAGCGGATGACTGCAGAATTCGCAGAAGACCCGGATTTGATTGGTGGAATCCGTGTTCGAGTCGCTAACGATGTGTATGACGGCAGTGTGAAGGCGAGACTCGCGGCCCTCGCCAGGAGCTTCGGCATTGTGAACGAGGTAGCTGCGGTTCGGTAGATCGAATCGCAACTTCAAAATCGCATTTTCCAAAATGGAGCGGAAGCTATATGGCTGGTCTATTAGAGGAACTTGAATCCCAGATTGCAGGCATTAAAGCCGCAACGACCAAGCAGAACGTGGGTGTCATTCGGGAGGTGGGCGACGGCGTGGCTCGCGTAGAAGGTTTGAGCGATGCCATGCTCAACGAGATGCTTGACTTAGGTCATGGCATCACCGGACTTGCGCTCAACCTCGAGGAGACCGAAGTTGGAGTAATTGTCCTTGGCGATTACACCCTGCTTCAGGAGGGGGATGAAGTTCGCACCACAGGAAAGTTGCTCCAAGTACCCGTGGGTTTGGGTTTGTTGGGCCGGGTTGTAAATACACTCGGAGAACCAGTCGATGGAAAAGGACCAGTTAAGAGTGATGTTTTTTATCCGGTCGAACGGATGGCGCCCGGCATCATTCGACGCAAGTCAGTGAATCAGCCTGTTCAAACCGGCATCATGGCCATCGATGCGATGATCCCTATTGGACGGGGACAAAGAGAACTGATCATCGGCGACCGATCGACCGGGAAGACAACCATCTGTATTGATACCATCATCAGTCAGGCTCGCCTCAACAGTGCGGCCCAGTCGACGAGTGATAAGGACTACCGTCCGCTGTATTGCATTTACGTCGCAATCGGCCAAAAACAGTCGAATATCGCGCGCATCATCTCTGTCCTCGAGCAAGCTGGAGCAATGCAGTACTCCATCGTCGTTGCTTCGCCAGCCTCTGATTCCGCCACAAATCAATATCTTGCGCCATTTGCCGGAGCAGCGATGGGTGAGTGGTTCATGGATCACGGAATGGATGCCCTCATCATTTATGACGATCTGTCCAAGCACGCGGTGGCCTACAGGCAAGTTTCTCTGGTGCTGAAAAGACCATCGGGGCGTGAAGCCTATCCGGGAGACGTGTTCTATCTGCACAGCCGCCTGCTTGAGCGAGCTGCGCGAGTCGGAGAGAAGTACGGTAACGGATCGCTGACAGCCCTGCCAATCATCGAAACGCAAGCCGGCGATGTTTCCGCCTACATACCAACCAACGTCATCTCGATTACAGACGGCCAGATTTATCTGGAGACAGATTTGTTTTACCAGGGAATGCGGCCCGCCATTTCTGTCGGTTTATCGGTTTCGCGAGTAGGTTCTGCGGCGCAACTTAAGGCCATGAAACAAGTCGCGGGGCAACTCAAAGGTGATCTCGCGCAGTTTCGTGAACTCGCCGCATTTGCGCAGTTTGGATCGGAACTGGACGCGAAAACTCAGGCGCAGATCGATCGCGGGAAACGGATCATGGAGGTCTTCAAGCAGCCTCAGTACAGCCCAATTCCCGTAGAAGTCCAAATTGCCGTGATCTGGGCTGTACAAAATGGATATGTGGACGACGTGCCGGTAGACCGAGTCAAGGAGTTCCAGGCGAAGTTCACAGAGTTTCTAAGTACCCGCAAGCCGGAGTTGCTGCAGAAGATCGCGGCGGAAAAGACCATCAGCGCCGCCCTGTCGGGTGAGTTGAAGGCAGCGACAGACCAGTTCAAAGAGACCTGGAAATAGGGCTGATGCTGCTCAACCCCCGACTGTTCTGGAAGGATGTCGGTTTGAAATGAGTGAGGATTCAGAATGAACAGCCCTCGCGATTTGCGTCGAAGGATCCGTTCCATTAGCGGCACCGCGCAAATCACAAAAGCGATGCAAATGGTGGCCGCGTCGAAAATGCGTCGCGCCCAACAAGCTGCGCTCGCCGGGAGGCCTTTCGTTCGGTTGCTCTACCGCATCCAGCGTGATGCGACGAGCCGCATGGGCGAATTCAAACACCCATTATTAGAAGCGAGAGAGGTCAAGAAACGCGCGGTAATCCTCATCGCAGCCGACAAGGGCTTATGCGGAGCACTAAATACAAACTTGTTCCGTCTCGCGGCTGAATTCGATCCCAAGACGACCATCTTTGTAGCTGCAGGGCGCAAGGCTGCGCAATTTGTGGCTCGCACCCACCGGCAATTGGCTGCGGAATTTACCTACGCTGACACGCCACAATTTTCGGAGGCCCGGGCGCTTTCGGGCTTCGTTCGCGACCTGTTTTTAAAAAGGGAGGTCGACGAGGTTCAGATCATCGCGACGCGTTTCGAAAACACATTGACGCAACATCCAATCTGCGTGGAGTTCTTGCCGATCGGAGAGATCAAGGGCCTGAAAATCCCCGGTGCGAGACCGGAACAAGAGTTGGCCGCTGACACCACAGAATCTTTGTTTGAGCCAAGCGCAAAAGACGTTCTGCGATACCTGTTGTCGCACTACCTTGACATTTACATCTATCAGGTAATGCTCAACGCGAAGGCGAGCGAACTGAGCGCACGCATGGTGTCCATGAAGAACGCGACGGACAATGCCGAAAGCCTGATCAAAGATCTAACACTTGAATACAACAAACTGAGACAGGGAAACATTACCAAGGAATTGCTTGAGATCGCGGGCGGACAATCCGAATGAGGCAAACTATGCTGCAGCAGACGACAGAATCAACAAATGTGCACAAAGGGACGATTGTGAAGGTGCTGGGACCGGTAGTGGACGTCGAATTTCCCGGGGCACTGCCAGGCATCTACAACGCGGTTACCTGTGAATGCAAAATCCAGGGCGTGCCGGTCACAATCATTCTTGAGGTACAGCAACATCTTGGAGATAAATGGGTTCGTGCAGTTTCGATGTCAGGTACCGAAGGCCTCAAACGCGGATTTGAAGTAATCGACACTGGCAAGCCTATCTCCATGCCCGTGGGCGACGCGGTTATGGGAAGAGTATTCGACGTGACCGGGAATCCTGTGGATGAACGAGGACCCGTTAACGCAGAGAAGTACTATCCGATCCACCGCGCCGCGCCCCCACTCGTTGAACAGTCGACCTCCCCCCAAGTTCTGCCGACCGGAATAAAAGTCATCGATCTCATCTGTCCTTTCATGAAGGGAGGAAAGGTTGGGGCATTCGGCGGTGCAGGAGTGGGTAAGACCGTAGTCATCATGGAATTGATTAACAACATCGCCAAGCTCCACGGTGGAGTGTCCGTGTTCGCGGGAGTCGGGGAACGCACGCGAGAGGGAAGTGATCTCTACCACGAGATGTCGGAAGCAGGTGTCATCCGCCAGGACGATCTTTCAAAATCGAAGATCGCTCTCGTCTACGGGCAAATGAACGAACCACCCGGAGCCCGACTTCGTGTTGCGCTCGCCGGACTTGCGATTACAGAATATTTTCGCGACGAGAAGAACCAGGATGTGTTGCTTTTCATCGACAACATTTTTCGCTTTTCTCAGGCCGGCTCTGAAGTCTCGGCATTGCTCGGTCGAACTGCAAGTGCTGTAGGATACCAGCCAACCCTCGCCGCCGAAATGGGCGCTCTCCAAGAACGTATTACGTCAACCAAAAAAGGTTCCATCACTTCGTTTCAAGCGGTATATGTCCCGGCAGACGATTTGACTGACCCGGCTCCAGCAACAACATTCGCACACTTGGACGCAACGATTGTGCTCGAGCGCTCGATTGCGGAACTGGGAATATATCCAGCAGTTGATCCGCTGGCGTCAACCTCTCGTTCGCTGACACCAGAACTTGTGGGCCAGGAGCACTATGACGTAGCGCGCGGAGTCCAGAAAGTTCTCCAGCGGTTCAAAGATCTGCAAGACATAATCGCGATCCTGGGCATGGATGAACTTTCACCGGAGGACAAGCTAACGGTTTTCCGGGCACGGAAGATTCAGCGTTTCCTCAGTCAGCCGTTCAGTGTCGCTCAGGTGTTCACCGGCCGAGAGGGCAAACAGGTGCCTGTCGCCGAAACTGTCCGTGGCTTCAAGGAGATCCTCGAAGGCAAACACGATGATGTGCCAGAGGGTAACTTCTACATGAAGGGCGCAATTGAAGAGATCAGGCAGAGCTGAGGGCGAATCCGAAGGGACAAATGCGCTCGGAAGGTGCAGACAAAATGTCCAATACCATCAGATTGGAAATAGCGACACCCGAAGCCATGGTGTACTCCGACGACGTGGAAATGGTCACGATTCCCGGGGTGGGCGGCCAAATGGGAGTTCTGCCTCAACACACTCGATTGATGACCTACCTGGTTCCAGGAGAAATGATTGTCCGCAAAGACGGTCAAGACAGTTTCATGGCCGTAGGCGAAGGCCTGGTTGAAGTCACGAATACACGCATCTCGATCGCGACCAATATGGCGATAGCTGCCGAAAAGATCGATGAAGCCGCAGTCGAAGAAGCGCGGCAGCGCGCGGCTGCCCGTCTGCGCGAAAAGCTGTCATCGGAAGAAGTTGCGTCCGTGAATGCGTCACTGACACGTGCCGTGGCACAGTTGCATGTCAAGCGCCGCCGGCGCTGAATGCATCTGGAGGGCGTCAAATGTGCGACGTTCCACACGCCACACGTGAGATTGTGGAAATGGAGGATTCTTAGCATGAACTCCACTGCGGCTGTATTGTCATCGCCCGTCCATTCTGAAGGACGGTTCCAGCCTTCCTGACTGCCAACGCTCCAGCGAGACCCGCGGTTCAGGATCCTCCTCTCGGAGGAGAACAGCCGCGGAAGGGGCACGCCTATTGGAACGGATGTTGCGTCAAACAGCCACTGCCTTCCCAGTTCGTCGGGCCAGACGACCATTGTCAGTCTTATGGATTCAATCCAACGATCCGAGCCCGAGATAAACATCCTTATTCGTCGTTGCCCGAGATTGCCCACCCAATTACTTAGAAGTTCTGATCTGTAAACCTTGCCAGTAGTCGGGTCTTTCGAGGCCGCTGATGATGTTTGCACAGACCCTTCACAGCATAGAACGGGGAAGAGTTGCAATGTTCGATGATCGTAGGCGTTGCGTCTGTGGGGTCTCAAAAAAGTCTTGTTGGGAGTCAGAGTTAGCTTACTCATACCTCAACAATGGAGGAACAGATGAAGATAGTAAGAGCAATCGAGGTGGTAGGGGTTGTGGCGCTTCTCGGGGTAGCAGCATGGGCGCAGGAATTCCCGAGAGCGGAGCTGGCACTCGACTACTCATTTGCGCGCTACGCTCCGAGTGCCTCTTATACCAAAGGCCACAGCTTGAACGGAGGCGGCGGCGCCATCAAAATCAACATTAACGAGTACCTCGGATTCGTGATGGATCTGCAGGGCTACGGGAGCAACAAAACCAGTTTCAACATTCCGCCGAATACCTTTTTCCCTGGCGGAGGTTCTGGCGTCGTACAAGGTAACTTGTTTACATACATGTTCGGTCCGCAGCTCAAGGTCCCAGCTCATCGAATCCACCCCTTCGGGCAGCTTCTGTTCGGAGCGGCACACTCGAATGTCTACGGCAACGCATTCAAGCAGATTTGTCAGCCAATCAGCGGGAGTTGCGCGTTCAACAAGGCACCGGCTGGCGATGCGTTTGCCATGTCGTTCGGTGGAGGAGTCGATATTCCAATCAACAAGAACTTTTCATTCAGGCCGGCCGAGGTCGACTATTTGTACACGCGCTTTACCAACCAGTTCACAAATGCAGGGCAAAACAATGTTCGTTTCTCGGCAGGTGTCGTGATTAGCTTCGCGCATACCACTTACTAGCCAGTTCGATATGAATTGTTTTCCGGAATTGCGCTTTAAAGGAATTCCCGGGAAAAGGAGATCGACCGGATGACGGCGAGCGAGTAGGGCGGTCCGACGCGAGGTGTCACACGTTTGGCTGCCCTGCTCCAGCCTCTCCGGCAAGAAGCTAACAGAAGCTTGGCGAAACGAGGAGAGCTCGCGCTCTGGAAGCGGCAAGTGTGCCCAATGCAAAATAGTGCAAATAGGGAGAAGGCGTGGTACTATCTGTCAAGCTTGACAGGGGTGAAGCGCCGCAATGGGCCCGACTTGCAGCAAGCGGATCGCTGGAGTCACTTTCACCTTAACCTTTCTCGTTTGTTCGTCCTACCCGCTTTTGTCACAATCCAGTGATGGTTCCGAGGCGAGTTCACCACACGTATTCGAGACAACTTTTAATAAGCCATCCACCGGCGGGGGCACCCGTCCGACCACTGTTCGAGTGTCTGCTGATCTCGTCCTTGTTCCCATTACGGTTACTGACGAACTGAACCATCCTCAGACGAAGCTCGGTCGTGGGAATTTCAGCGTTTTCGAAGGAGAGCAAGCGCAGGAGATCCGTTACTTTTCATCGGAAGATTCTCCGATTTCGGTGGGCCTTCTCCTGGACGTCAGCAGAAGCATGCAGGATAAGATCGACACTGAACGCTCCGCTGTCGACCAGTTCTTCAAGAATGCGAATCCGCAAGATGATTATTTCGTCATCACTTTCAACAACGAACCTCATGTTCTCTCGGACTTTACACAGTCGACGACGGGGATCGAGAACGAACTGGGTTTGGTTCAGCCGAGCGGCTCGACGGCATTGTTGGATGCGGTCTACCTTGGCATCTCTAAACTGCGCAAAGCTCAGTACTCCCGACGTGCCCTGGTCATCATTAGCGACGGCGGAGACAACGCCAGCCGCTATAAGCTGAAGGAGATTAAGAATCTCATCTCTGAGTCTGACGTGATGGTCTACGCAATTGGTATTTTTGCCTCCGGCCCATTCAAGAGTTTTGAAGAGGTAATGGGAAAGCGATGGCTGAGTACAATGACGGATATAACCGGCGGCCGAACGGCCACGGTCGAGAGCTTAGCAAAGCTCCCGGAAGAGTGTGCTCTTCTTAGCCGTGAACTTCGGAGTCAATACGTGCTTGGATACCGACCGCATGCAACGGCAGACGGAAAATGGCACAAGATCAAGATCACGGTTACGAATTCGTCCGATGCTGGCCAGTTCCGGTCGCACTACAGGAAGGGCTACTACGCATTGGAGCCCTAATATTGCGAGGGAAAACAGAAGGCCTGGCACACAACAGACGCCGAGGCGCTGTCCGTTCTTAACCTGAGCGTGAAGCACATCGAACATCAGTTCGCAGACTTTTTTTGCCTTGGCAATGGAAAGATAACAGTGAATCCGCTTCCCATCGCGACGAGTACCAACTATGCCGGCAGCCTCCAGCACCGCATGATGCTGTGAGAGATTCGCTTCGGAGATTCCCAACTCGCGCAGAAGTTCAGAGACCGCGACAAATGCGATTGTCGATCAGATCGATAATCTTTAGTCGGACTGGATTCACCGAAGCCTTGCAGGTTCCTGCCCGCCGTTCGTAGAGTTTATTTTCCAGGTTGCGACTCCTATTGCGTTTGATCATCGGCAGCTGTTGCACCCCACTCAATCGCTCGAGAGCAACGCATGCGCCCGAATGTTGACTGACAGTGTTGACAGTGTTCGTAGCAGGCTTGGAACTTTACGCTGGACAGGACAGACGAAAACGCAGGGACTCACTCCAAACAAGTGAGCTGCATTTGTGAGGCATATATGCTTAGACTCTCACTCTTTCTTTTGCTGTGCATCGGTATCGTTCCAGCTCCCTGCCAAACCAGTGCGTCCAAATACCAGCCGGGAACGATCCTTCAGGTTGAACGGCATCATGTGGGAGCGTCTAATACTGACACCGAGCCAACCCAATATGACGTAAGTGTTCGGATCGACGAGACGGTTTACGTTGTGTTGTACACACCTTCATACGGGTCAAATACCGTCGAATTTTCTGAAGGCCTCGAGTTCCTGTTCTCGGTCGGCAAAGAAACACTGACTTTGGCCACTCCAGGAAAGAGTGATGGAAATACGAATTTGCCAATCCTCCGTACAACGAAACTTCCGGCCCAGCCCGCGATTGATTGGTCAAAAGCGCCCAGTCAGTATTACAGCATGAAGATGAAGAATCTCTCAACGGAACTGAACCTCAGCGATGAACAGCAGGCGAAGATTAAACCTATCGCAGAACAAGAAAGCGCTGAAGCCGGAGGCGTGATCTTCACCCAGGTGGTTCCCCGCAAGGAGAGATTAAGCCAGTGGGAAAAGATTGTTCGTCTGTCCGATCAGAAAATGAAACCTGTTCTTTCACAAGCCCAGTGGCAGAAACTGCAGGAGCTTCGCAAAGACCAGAAACGTGAGCTAAAGGATCTGATCGCGAAGAAAGACAGCGAGGGGCGTAAGTGATGGGTATGCGCACTACACGCTGGCTTGAATAAAGAAGCTTTCTTCTTCGCTTGGCGGTCCTATCATGGTTTGCTCGCCATTCAATTGGGAGTAGGGAAAGAAATGATTGTCCTCTGAATATACCTACTCTCGGTGAGTGCGGCAGAGACTGTAGGCCCGGGGTCCCAGCTGCAGGCGAAGCCCCTAGGTTCCCGGTTCCTACACGATAAGGCGTCGCGTCAGGCAACCTGCTCAGCCTCACGGCGTTCGCCGGCGCTGGCGAACAGGCGGCCTAATTTGTCTGACCCGTCCGTGGCGAGATACGTCGTCTGGGATGGGAATGCAATTCCGGCACCAGCCATGTGAACGACATCGATGATGCCGAAAAGCAACTCTTCCTGGATCTCGAGGAAATTACTCCAGTCATCGGCCGACGCGTAAGCAAAGATATCGACGTCGAGCGAGAAAGCGCCGAAACGAATAAAACGCACACGAACTGAGGACGGATCGACATTGGGGTGCCGACGTAAAGATTCTCGGAAGTTGGATAATATTGTGCGTAGTTGCACAGGAGTCGTTTCATAGCGCAGGCCTATGACAGGATGGAACCAGAACTTGTCTCTGACGGATATGGTTTCCAGCTTCATGTTCGCGATCTGACCATTGGGCAAACTGACCAGAGTTCGCTCCAGCGTCCGGATTCGCGTCGAGCGCAAGCCAACATCTTCCACGGTGCCTTGGACATCACCCAGACTTAAGAAATCGCCCACCCGCAAGGCTTGGTCCGCAATGAGGGACACGCCACCGATGACGTTCTCGAGTGTCTTCTGTGCCGCGAGCGCAACCGCAATGCCGCCGACACCGAGTCCAGCCAGCGCGGCGGTTACGTTTATGCCGAAGTGGTACAGGACGAATAGTAAACCAGCGAACAGGAGGCTTCCATCAAGAAGCCGGCGGAAGAGGCGCAATACAGAAGCGGATCCGCTCAGACTGGGACGATATTCTAGCGCGTATCGCTCGGCCAAGCCGGTCAGCAACCAGAGCGACCAAATGCTGGCGACAATGGCGATCAACAAGGCGATAGTACTCCACAACTGGCGGGCCAAGAGCGGCAGCGTGATGCTCTTGAGCAACAGCCGGATGACCAGAGCAACGAGGAGGAGGCGAACCGGGGCCGGGAAGATTTGCGCATTCTTCGCCCCGGCGTGATGCCCCAATCGGCGTCGGACCATGCCGACCCCCGAGGCAAGCGTCCGACTCAACAGTCCTGTTAGCAAATACAACAGTGGCATGCCGACGAATAGGGCAAGCCACTGGAAGATAGGAACCCCCACCAGACGAGTATGTACGATGAAGTCAGGCAAAAACCGCTCGAAGGCAGGTGTATTCAATTCCCTGAAAACGGCGGGGATCGACGCGAGAGTCTTCCTCGAGAAGAGCCAGACTTTGCCTCCCTTACCGCGATCTACACGTTCAACGATGATGTCGAGAGCGCCACTTTCGGTTTCGATGGTCCCAACCACGTCCTCATCGGGGCGGAGCGGATCCGGAACAGAACCTTCGGGGGTTTCGCTGATTTGGTTGAGGCGCGCAGGAAGCTTGCGATCCAACACCACGCCGAGCTGATGCGCTAAAGCGGAGGCTTCTCCTCCACGTAGCGGAGTGTTGAGGTAGAGAGCTGCAATCTCTGCATTGCCCTTCCGTGCAGCGCTCAGAAATCCGAGTACCGTTCCTTTTGGAGTATTGCGTCCGAGCGTGTCTTTGGGCACCTCGGGCTGGGTAGCGCTGGGCGCAGCCTTAAGATCGCCAGCCTGAGCCCAGATCTCCGCAGAGAACAAAAACAAACAAACGATAGCAATCTTGGTCTTGTGGTACGCATTGTAATTTGACGCTCTCATGGAATTTCGAGCACCTGTTGCGAACGGTCGAAGATCGCTGGAAGAGCGACTAGTGGATTGGGAGGGTGCCTAAACCCTTCCCAAAGTAGAAACGGTAAAAGGCAATGAGGGTTCGTAGTACTGCCAGAACTGACAGAACCTGTGCTGCGATCCAGGGGGCGAGACAAGAGGAGTACCCCGAGCTTTCCTCTGGGAACGCCCTGTGTCTATCATATGAAGTGAATACCCACTCACGAACCAAATCCTAACGGCCATCAAACCAGAGAACCTGCGGAAGTCCCACCTGAAGTTTTTGACAGCTGACACTGCGAGCTAATGCCACTACCTTGACGAGTGATAGCTCTCCGAGGAGTAGCCTACAAGGCTTGGCATCCTTGCGCCCAGCCACAATTTCTCGCGATCGAGTGCTGGTTAAAGGTAACGAGCGGAAGGAGCAGCGCATGAGTCCCAAACGACTGAACGCGGAACTCCAGGTGTTTGTAGCGATCGTCTGCGCGCTTGCGCTAATGCCCGGAGATACCCTTGCATATGCTTCATTCTCTCAACAGGCGCCTGCGCCTTCGCAGACCAACCAGGGTTCCAAAGTTTCTGCTGACCAGTTGGATTCTTTGGTTGCACCCATCGCCCTCTATCCAGATCCATTGTTGGCCCAAACACTAGCGGCGGCCACTTATCCTCTAGAAATCATTCAGCTCCAGCAGTGGCTCGAGAAGAACAAGAATCTTAAGGACAAGGCCCTCGCTGATGCGGTGGCGAAACAACCATGGGATCCAAGCGTGCAGGCGTTAGCTGCACTGCCCGATGTGGTTAAGCGGTTGGCAAATGACATCCAGTGGACCGCCGACCTGGGTAATGCATTTCTGGCTCAGCAGGGTGATGTGATGGATGCCGTGCAACGCATGCGCAAGAAGGCGCAAGACAAGGGTAATCTGAAATCAAACGAACAGCAAAAGGTGGAAACACAGGTCATCGAAAGCAAAAGCGTCATTGTGGTCGAACAGGCTAATCCGCAAGTCGTATACGTACCTTCCTATGATCCGGTAGTTGTATATGGTGCGCCGATTTATCCCTATCCGCCGATTTACTATCCGGCGCCCGGGTACTACGCGGCCGGAATCGCGATTTCTTTCGGTGTTGGCGTCATGATGGGCGCCTTCTGGAGTGGCGGTTGGGGTTGGGGCTGCGGATGGGGCGGCCACAACAACGTCTATGTCAATCACAACAACAACTTTAACCGCAACACGAACATCGGCAATGGCAATCGCAACAACATTGGGAATGGAAATGGAAACAACATTGGCAGTGGAAACCGGCCTTCGAATCAGCCATCTCGTGGGAACGGCAACCGCGCGTCGACGCAACCGGTTCGTGGCAGCGGGGGACGTGATCAATGGCAGCACAACCCGGAGCACCGCGGTGGAGCCCCGTATCGTGACCGGGCAACCGCAGATAGGTTTGGGGGTACGACCCGCGGTGATTCTCTTAGCAACCGACAAGCCAGTGCTCGACAGCAGGTTGGGCGACAGGGCGGTAATCTCTCGAGCACTCGTGGCGGCGGAGCCGGAGTAAGCAATCGGGCCAGCGACGGAGGTCTTGGCAACAGATCTGCTGGAGGCGGAGCAGACCGTATCGGAAGTCGGGATCTCTCGCGCAGCGGCGGCAGCAACCGCGACGCCTTCGGAGGAGGTTCCCGGGGGTATAGCGGATCCAATGCTCGCGCCGGTAGTAGCCGAGGTTCCTCAAGTATGGGATCTCGTGGTGGCGGCGGAGGAGCCAGTCGTGGCGGTGGTGGTGGGCGGCGCCGATAAACGCCCGGATCGAAAGACCTATGGGTACAGGAGCGGACAATGAAATCATCATCTGTGAACAGAGAACTACACAGACTTGCCTGGCTCTTAGGCCTGGTGGTCTGTGGTCCTTGCTGGTCCGTTAAGTCGGCCGCGCAACAAACGGTGACGAAAGAGATTTCGTCTGCCGGGACGTCTGTGTCAGACGTCAGGATGTTTGACACGCCGCAGCAGGCCGCGACGGTCCTAATTAAAGCGGCGGAAGATTTCAATGTACCCACCCTGATGCAGGTTTTTGGCCATGACGCCGAGGACGTCATATTCAGCGGTGAGTTCGCGCAAGATCGAAAGCACGCAACCGATTTCGTTGCCGAAGCCCACGAAAAGAATTCCATTTCCGTAGACCCCAAGACCGGCACCCGTGCTTTCCTACTTGTAGGCAACGAGGATTGGCCTTTTCCGGTACCAATCGTGAGAAGGGGTACTCGGTGGGCCTTTGACACAAGGGCTGGTCGCGAGGAACTCCTTTACCGCCGCATCGGAGCCAATGAGTTGGATGCAATTGCGATCTGCCATGGCTACGTCGAGGCGCAGCATGAGTACGCGCTTCAACCGCATGTTGGCTACGACGTCAACCAATACGCTCAGCAGATCATCAGCACACCTGGCAAGCAAGACGGACTCGCGTGGCAGAACGCCGATGGTACCTGGGATGGTCCTATCGGCGAAAAGATTGCCCGCGCGATCGAACAGGGCTACACCAGCCGTGCGGAACCGTACCACGGATACTTCTTTAAGGTTCTGAAAGGTCAGGGTCCGGGGGCACCGCTTGGGAGGATGGATTTTTTGGTCAATGGCGTAATGATTGGAGGGTTTGCCTTGTTGGCGGCGCCAGCTGAGTATGGCGTCACCGGACTGAAGTCCTTCATCGTGAGCCATGATGGCGTCGTCTATGAGAAGGACTTAGGCTCCGAGACTCTAGACGAGTTTCAAAGAATGGAGCTGTTCAATCCGGACAAATCCTGGGTGCCGGAACAAAGCTAAGTCCCCAGCCGACGATAAAAACCGAAGCGAGTGGGGCGGGAGTTCCAATTCTAGCGCCAGGGAATGCTTCATTCACTCATACTCTGCAGATCTTTGGGTTGAGGCTACCGGTTTTATGAGGGGCGCCTACAGTATTTACCAGTATTCCGTCCGGTCCCTCTGATGATGTAGTCATCAATAGATTGGCCAAACCATCAAGCCAGTTTTGATTGACCCATATGCAGCAAGTACATCGCATACATCCAGAAGATCTGACCAAGGTTAACGTAGCGACTGAGACCGCCCTCCTCCTTAGTGTGGTGGCGATTTTCGGCTTGATGTTCGCTTTGTTGCATGTCCTGTCATGACTCGAGTCCCGGTCAGTTTGCTGGAAAGAGCAGGCGACCAAAGACAGTGTTCCAATTCTAATAGTCAGAACTAACGAACATAAACGGCGGAGTGTTGTGCGCAAATGTTATCGAACACGTGACGTCCCATTTCATCCTGAAAACAGTACCGTGGATAC
>QIAL01000213.1:66981-80975 GCA_003225535.1 Acidobacteriota bacterium
GATCAGGCAAATTGTTAACCATAAACGTTGAGAGTAGGTCGGACGGATCGAGGGAGAGGTAGCGTCCCTGCTCCGATAGCCCAGAAATATCCAAGCCTTCTGCTTGGAGTCTCTGAAGAAGAGAGTCTCGGCGGGACCTGGCAAGGACAACGGTCGCGGCATCTCCCGCTTTGATAGCAGAAGCTATGAAGCTGGCAAAGGTATTTAGAAAGGCTGCATCATCAGAATAAAACTGAACTTCGTGGAGTCGAGGCAGTTGCAATTTCTGCGGCAGGTCTCCCTGAACTGTCGACGCAAGAGTTCGTTGATTAGCAGTTGCAGATTTGGCTGTTCTGCTGAGGAACTGCTCGCCCCGCAGAACAGCCTCTACGGCAGCGCACAGATCCCGTCCCGCATCCGTCTTTACGACATAACCGCTCGCGCCCGCTTCGAAAGCTTCTGTCACTACCTCAGCAGAGATTTCCTGGGTGACGAAAATAATTTTCGACTTTGGAGACAGACCACTGATTTGTCGAGCCGCTTCAATGCCGTTTAGACTCGGGAGCCCGATGTCCAGCAGAATCAAATCCGGCTGCAATTCATTGGCCTTCTCAACAGCTTGTGCCCCGTCTGCAACTTCGCAGATGATTCGAATGTTCGGATTGTTTTCTAGCGTTGCAATCAGCATGTGCCGCACCGATGTAAAGTCTTCAGCTACGAGAACAGTAGTACTCAATCAACCTCCGTAAAATCTGATTGGTGTCCAATCGCACCATACCTATAGCACCACCCTGACAATCGCATGTCGAGCGCGGTTCGTCGTTGCCCGTGAGCAATCTCCTTCGCGCAGCCAAATCGATGGGGAGCCAACCGTGGAATTGTTGCCGATCTTTGAAGAATGGCAGAATCGAGGCGGGCATGTAGACTCGCAAGAAAACGAAGGGGGTGGTAGAGCTTCTTTGACTCAACGGACGATCTTTGCGATCAACAATGCCAGCAGAACCGAAGACACCGTAGCGACCATTCCAGGAAGCATGAAGCTGTGGTTCAAAACGTACTTACCAATTCGAGTCGTACCGCTCTGGTCGAAAGAGATGGCGGCAAGCAATGTCGCATACGTGGGCAAAAAGAAATAGCCGTTGACCGCGGGAAAGAGCGCGATCAAAACAGAAGGGCTAATGCCGAGTGCGATCCCCACGGGCACGAGGGTGATAATTGTCGCCGCCTGGCTTGCCAGCAAAATAGATAACGCAAACAGACCCAAAGCAAAAACCCATGGATGCTGCTGAACGACTCCAGAAATACTGCTGATAATGAAGTGCCGGTTGCCTTCGAAAAAGGAAGAGCCGAGCCAGCCCAGGCCGGCAATGGATATTAGCGCCACCATACCAGCGTTCATGATGCTTCCCTTAACCGTTGTGATAGGTGAGGCTCGAAACAGCAGCATATTCAGGCCCGCAGCGGCTAGCATGACGATCATGATTGCGGGAGCCATTTCGACCTGCTCGATATGTTCCTCTCCTGCCACCGAGACCGAGTAGCTTGGACGCATCGAGGGGAACAGTCCGAGGGCCACGACTAATAACGCTGCTATCAGGAACACAATGACGGAACCACGGGCGCGAATGAGATCTGTGCCCCCGAGCACCGGTTGGGCCTCCGCAGCCTCGATCAGTCCGTTTGAAAGCCGCTCTTGATAAATCGGATCATCCTTCAGTTCTGGTCCCTTCCACATAACCGCGAGTGCTCCCAGTAGACTGCCGAGCAATGTGGCGGGTATCGCAATGAGCAGAATGGTTTGCAGATGTATGCCGGCGGGAGATAAGAGGCCTAACAAAGCCACAGTTGCCGCTGATATGGGAGAAGCCGTGATCGCTTGCTGCGATGCGATCGTTGAGATCGAGAGCGGGCGCTCGCGACGAACGCCGGCATTACGCGATACCTCAGCGATGACCGGCAGCAGCGCATAGATAATATGACCGGTTCCAGCCGCCAACGTGAAGACGTAGGCTATGACAGGGGCGACCAGAGTAATTCCGGCGGGCCAAATCCGCAACGCACGGTCTGCGATGACGACGAGGTAGTCCAGACCGCGCGCCGCCTGCATCGTAGCTGCTGCCGTGATTACTGCAAGGATCATTCCCAGCACGGTACGCGGAGGCATTCCAGGGGGAAGTCCAAAAATAAACACGAGAACGACCAGCCCAAGCGCTGCCGTTGTTCCTAGAGCGATCCCACCTAAACGAGCGCCCACAAAAATACAAACAAGGACGATCAGCAATTCCAGCCAGATCATGAGGCACCGATTTCAGTGACCGCCGGCTCCAGTCATTGCTTGTGGATCGAGCACTCTGCCGATCTGTTCTTCGGTCAGCAGTTTCTTCTCTCGCACCAGTTCAACGATGCCCTTGCCAGTCTTCATGGCCTCGGCTGCAAGCTCAGTAGCCGTTTCATACCCGAGCAACGGGTTCAGCGCGGTAACCACGCCGATGCTGTGCTCAACGTATCTGCGACACACATCTTGATTTGCAGTAATCGCCTCCACACAATGTCGCCGCAGCGTATCGGCAGCATTCACGAACATGGTTTGTGATTCCAGAATGCAGAAAGCGATGATCGGCTCCATCACGTTGAGTTGCAACTGACCTGCTTCAGCTGCTAACGTCACCGCCAGATCGTTCCCGATCGCCTTGAAGCAGACTTGGTTTACGACCTCAGGGATCACGGGGTTTACTTTGCCCGGCATAATACTGGAGCCAGGCTGCATAGGCGGAAGATTGATCTCATTCAGCCCGGTTCGAGGTCCGGACGAGAGTAGGCGTAGGTCGTTGCAGATTTTCGAAAGCTTAATCGCTAGGCTCTTCAGCGCGGACGAAAAAAGGACGAACGGCTGCGTATCCTGTGTGGCCTCTACTAGATCGACGGCCAGTTGTATAGGTTTGCCGGTAATCTTGGCCAGGTGATCGACGCAACGCTGAGCATATCCGGTGGGAGCATTCAATCCAGTCCCGATGGCCGTGCCCCCCATGTTCACCTCATAGAGCACCGTCTCAATGCGATCCAGAGCAAAGATTTCATTGTCCAGGCTCTCCGCGAATGCGTGAAATTCCTGTCCCAGCGTCATGGGCACTGCATCTTGCAGTTGAGTACGCCCCATCTTTATTACGTCCCGAAACTCTGTGCCTTTTTGATGAAAAGCCGCCACCAGATTGCGCAATTCTGCGATCAGCTTTCCGTTTAACAGAAAAATGGCAACGTGTAAGGCAGTCGGATATGCGTCATTCGTGGATTGCGAGCAGTTTACGTGGTTGTGCGGATCGCAATGCTCGTATTGGCCCTTTCTGAACCCCATGAATTCAAGCGCACGATTCGCGATCACTTCATTCGCGGCCATGTTGGTGGAAGTGCCGGCGCCGCCCTGGATGAGATCAACCTTGAACTGTTCGTGCAGGTGCCCGTCGATAATCTCCTGGCACGCACCCTCGATGCCATGCAAGACCGCCTCGTGAAATTGTTGGCATTCGAAATTTGCCCGTGCTGCGGCCAGTTTCACGATGGCAAGGGCTCGAATCAGATCCGGGTACTGCGAGATCGGAACTCCAGAAATATGAAAGTTCTCCAAAGCCCGTGCAGTCTGTACGCCGTAGTAAACCTCATCGGGAATAGCTTTCTCCCCGAGCAAGTCATGCTCGATACGCATACGTACCTCCGTCGATAGATTGGAATCTCATGACTACAACACTAAAGAGTGAGATCACAACGTCAAACTGTCATAACGCTCAGGGCTCTATCGACGCGCAAAGCATAACGAGCCAATGGAGCCATCAAAACACGGCCACCAGCTCGACGGCATGTCGCGCATAACTGGAACAAATGACAGTGTGCGAAAGGCAATTTCCTTGACACGGTTTTGGTGCTGAGAAACTGACGCGTGGTACGCCGTGGTCGATTGCAGATGCTTGCCCGCTCCCGCACGGCTTGAACATAGGAGAGTTTTATGAAACCACGATACAGAGCCGCTTCCATTCCGCTAATGTTTTTGTTACTTGTATGCGTGCAGATAAGCCTTGCGCAGAACAAAAAGCTTCCAAATGTAGTGATCCTTGCAACCGGCGGAACGATCGCAGGTGCGGCTGCCAGCGGAACTCAGTCAGCCTACACTTCAGGTGCGGTGGGCATCGATACGATGCTGGCCGCGGTTCCCGGCGTCAAAGATCTTGCCAACATCAAAGGCGAGCAGATCTCTAACGTGGGGTCGCAGGACATGACGTTCGAGATCATGCTCACGCTTGCCAAACGTATCAATGCATTGCTTGCATCCAACGCCGTCGACGGGGTTGTCGTGACGCATGGCACTGACACCATGGAAGAAACTGCGTACTTCCTAAACCTGGTGGTAAAGAGCAAGAAGCCAGTCGTGTTGGTGGGCTCCATGCGGCCTTCCACCGCGGTGAGCGCAGATGGGCCGCTCAACCTCTTCAACGCGGTGGGTGTCGCTTCCGATCCCGCCTCGGCTGGGCGTGGCGTGCTAGTGGTGATGAACGACTGGATTCACGGCGCACACTCGCTCACCAAGACGAGCACGACAGCAATCCAAACTTTCATGTCGCCATTGCGCGGGCTGGTAGGTATTGCCAGTTATGGCAAGAACGATTACTACAACACCCCCACTTGGAAGAACACGACCGAGAGCGAGTTCGATATCGCAAGTGTCAGTCAATTGCCACGCGTCGACATCATTTATGCCTACGCTGATATGACTGGAGATCTAATTGATTCCTCCGTGGCCAACGGAGCAAAGGGAATTGTCATCGCCGGTGTTGGCAACGGAAACATGAATAAAGTTTCCCTGGAAGCCGCAGCGAGAGCAGCGAAGAAAGTTGCGGTCGTCAGAAGCAGCCGCGTCATAACTGGAACTGTGGGCCGCAATGTCGAAGTAAACGACGACGAGATGAACCTTATAGCATCGGATGAGCTTAATCCGCAGAAAGCAAGGATTCTGCTGATGCTTTCTCTACTCAAGCCCCGCACGACCGGCGAGATTCAGCAGCTGTTCTACTTGTATTGAAGCCAATCCCGGCCTGGACCGCATCTGAAAAGGCGTTCCTGCGAACGAGACAGAAAGGCGCCACCGTTATACCCTTAGAACGCCTCGCTGACACCCATATATACACCGCCACCCTGGAGCCCGACCGCATAATCGACGCGCAGATTGACATGGTTTTTCTTCGCGAGTGTGTAGCGAATTCCCGCCCCTCCCCCAGGCTTCAGATTGTCGTTGTTGAACGCCCCTAGATCAGGAGCAACTTCTCCGACACCGAAAAAAACGGCCACTCCGAAACGTTTTGGCAATTGCAGCCGATATTCAGCTTGTGTCGTTAGCATCAGCTTGTCGCGGTACTGCCCGGTTTTGTACCCGCGCACGTCGTTGTGCATACCCAACAAACACAGGTCGTAGAAAGGTACGTGGCCAGAAGTTGCACAACCGAAAACCCGAAAGGCAAGAACCTGGCGCGGCGATAGGCCAGAGTACTTGTTGAACGCGAAAGTATAGGTTTGATAGGAGAAATCGCTGCCAAAAGTCCCTTGAAAGAAGTCGCCTACGACATCTGTAAGCGTGCCCATAGTTGGGTAAAACTGGCTGTCGCGAAGATCGCGCTGGAGGTGAAACCCAATTGCTGATGTAGTGGACTTCAGTTCGGTGGCATCAATGTTGAATGCCGGCGGCAAATTGTCGCCCTTTACTTGCGCATCGAGGCTGCGCCACTGATATCGAGGGCCAAGAAAGACTTTATTCTTCAGCCGAATCAGAGTCTCCAGCAGTAGTGCCTTTCCGCCCTGGTGGATCGGAACAGACGAGCCAAGGTTTCCTGCAGAGTTGCCGATTCCATATAAGTCGTAGTGTAGTTGCCCTTGGCCATAAAAAGCAGTCACGCGGAGCCGGTCCTGCTTCAGGTAGAGCTTAGTGCCGGCTCCCCACAACCAGCTTCCATTGCTGGTGTAGAAACTGCCGCCCCCCAACATGGAGTCTGGTGACTGGTCATCCCTTTTTGAAATCGGGAATAGATACCCGCCCACCAGAACAAGCCCGGAACCGAGGGCAGGATTGGAAATTGGAAAGGGAGCAACCACAATCTCTCCCCTCTTACTATCTTTCTCATCTGGCAGATGTTGCTCTGCTTTTCCCGAAGAGCCTAGGTTTCCCCCGGTAGTCTCAATAGCGGTGGGAGTAGTCACGAGACCCGTCGGCGTAGCGTCGAAGTGAACAGGGAATGATTTCTTGGATGATCGAGCGGGGGTCTGCGGCGCAACGGTGGCCTGATCTTGTTTTGGTGTGGCGGCTTCAGCGGTCTGCGCGCTGATAGAGGGAGAGCACACGAACAAAGCGAGCGCCAGTTGCGCCCCTGCCCTCAAGAGCCCATGAAGAAGTTGCCGTTTCATGGCCGCGCTCCCTCTGGTCGGCTTATGTGGCCAGGAGGAACTGAAAGCATGCGCGATTCCTCCCATCGACCATAGCTGCTCAACCCTCGGTGACGAATAGGACTGTCACGCGGTCTACGCCTTCCTTCTCACTTTGAGGGCCATCTCTTCACTCCTACCCAAGCGAGAAGCAGTAGGGAGACGAACGCGGTTGCTATGATCGTCACGATTTTGAAGAGAGCCCAGGAAAACTCCGAATCACTGAACGCGATCATGGGTCAACCTCATCATCGATTTCTGAACCAATAGTACGTTCTTTACCTTTTCCCTCGAAGTGGGACAACTGCCACAAGTGTCAGTGCCATAAGAAAGCCCATTTCCAGTTGCGACTCCATCGCTCATGAGAACTCAGCTGGAGTGCTCTCATTGTTGGCTCCGAGATCGAGCAGCGTGCAGATTTGCCAATAGCATGGTTGCATTGGCGGATTCTGGACTGTCGGGCGCTTCTTTGAGATATGCCTCTAATTCCCTTATCGCCGACGCCCTATCGTTCAGTCCGATGAGGACATCGGCCTTTGCCAGATGCAAGAAAGGGAAGTTCATTGGAACGAGATTGCAGGTTCTTTGGAGTTGAATTATGGCAGCGCTGTAATCCCCTCTTCCAACCAAAGCCCTGAACATTTCATAGGCCCCCGACCAAGCATCTGGCTGGATCGCGATCGCGCGGTTCAACGTTCTCACTGCATCGTCGAATCTTCCAGATTCCGTGTAAACAGATCCCAATGCCACATATCCCAGGCCGAAATTGGGATCGAACTCAATCGCTCTCTGTGCATCGATTAGAGCTTGTTGCAAATTGTTATTTCGTTCCAAAATTGCCCGCGTGGCGAGTGCCGTTGCGTACTGCGGGTAGAGATCGACTGCTTTGTTCGTGTCATCGATCGCTTCCTTCATTTTGTTCTTGGTCGATGCCGCCAGCCCATCTTGCAGTGCCTTACGGGCCTCAAACGGAATCCTCAGCTGGGATACCGAAATCGCAGGTTGTTCAATGTGAACGGTCTTTCGTGAAGGAATTGTCAGATTTACGATGTGCTGCCTATCTGTAACTCGCAACTTCTGCTCGGCTGTGTCGGTTGCCAAAGATGTACTCAGTACGTAATTCCCCTCCGGCGCAACGAATTGGAATGTTCCGGTGGAATCGCTTGTCCCAGTGACGATGTCTCCATTGGATAGGTTCCGAAGTCTGACTTGCATTTGTGGAATCGGAACTTTGAGAGCGCTTTGCGTTACACCCTGAATGAGCGCACCCTCCGGCCTTTTGCTTGGGCTACTACTGCTACCTTGACTGCCAGCTACTGTGGTAAAGCAGCAAAGGCAAAGGAAAAGGGACGTGGTGAAGAAGGAAGTTCTCATGCTGCCTACCTGGACGCTGGACTTGAAGCCCAAGCCTCAACGGGAGGAATCGTATTTCAAAAGGAGAAGGCTTTTGACTGGCAAAAGTATCAGCAGTGTTGCATGATAATTTGCCAACGCCAGTCCGGATCTGTAGGCGCAAGGTTGCACTTTCCCTATGCAGTAAATGAGGATGCGGTGACTGGGACAAAGCTGTCCTTATTGCACGTTGTAGAAAAAGTCGCGTAGGCAGTCTCGTCATAGAAGCGGTGCCGCCCGGAACTCACAGACATTGTGTGGGTCCCCTGTCCTATCTGACAGTTCAAGTTACCGCCGGCAAGTCGATAAGTTGTTCGTAGTCGTAAGAATCATGAGTCTATGAAGATTGCCGGCATTCTTGCAGTGTGGAATCTAGCGTTCGCTCTAGGCGCGTTTGCTCAAGAAGAGGCGCCTACATTCAAGATGGAGGTTAGAAGTGCATTTGTGTGGGGAGAGGATGTCCCCGGAGGAGCAGTGTCGTGGACTGCTCAAGACCCACTGACTGGGGTCGGCATACTCAAACTGAGATATGCGGGTGTAGAGGTGAGTTCGCGCATGGGGTTTGAGAAAATCCGCTCCGAACAAGTCCAGGAATTCATTGCTTACACCACTACCATCGCCAATAGCACCAATACAACGTTATCCATCGAATACGTCGGGATGACAGTTGATGGGCACACGGTCCCACCACTCTCGATCATTCCAGCGAGCAGGGCCTTGGATCTTAAGCGGTCTAAGAACCAAGCGAACATTGTCGAAGTCGAAAAGTTGTATTGCTTCAGGAGTGGTTTTCTTTCCGATGCAAGCTTCCTGCCGACGAATGATCAACCCTCAGGACTGACTGTTGCACCTCAGCACTCACTGACTGTGTCGAGTGTAATCAGAGATCCGCGACATTATCCGATTCTGTGTTCTACAGAAGGTTGTCTTCCAAAGGGGACAATCCGCTATGGCATCCGGGTCGGCAGCCATGATTTTGTTTTCATTTGGCCCGGTCGATCGATAGCGAATTGCGGCAAGTGAAAGGCACCTTAGAATACCTGACTTCGCAGTGGAATCTATAAACCTGCAGGTCGAATCACTCAATCGGCACGCCTTTCTGATTCCGGATAGTGATTACCGCCCCCCAAGGGCCCTCCTCAGGGCCATGTGGGCCCGATGGAGCCGTGATTTGCTGGCGATTACTGTGACCCCCGTTCGCACAGCTATTTCATTGTGCGTAAGGCCTTGTATATCGTGAAGTACAAGTGTCATTCTCCGCACTGGTGTGAGATCGCGTAAGGCCTGCGCTAGAGCGACGCGTTGTATCGGATTGCAGGCTCGTGACTTTATGGAATACAACCTTCGTTCACCTTCATCGACCTCGAAAACTCCACTGCGACGGCGTGTTTGGCGAGCGTGTAAACGTACGAAATTCAGCGTGACCGCGTACAGCCAGGACGTGAACTCAGCGTCGCCTCTGAAGGTGTAGGCCTTCCTGAAGACTTGGATGAATACATCTTGGGTCAAGTCGTCAGCGTCGGATGCATTACGTGTGTACCGCAGACACAGAGAGTAGACTCGAGGCCTATACCAGTCATAAAGCCTCGCCATACCCGTCCAGTCTCCTTTCTGGACTCTCTCGATAGCGTCTCTCTCACACAACTCAGTACCTTCGTTCTTCTCTCCAATCATCTGACTGCTCCGATCCTCTGAAGGAAAACGTCATCCGCAACAGGAAGAATGCGACGATATACAAGGTATCTCACTAGTGACTCTCTCCCCTGCTTGTTCGAAGATGTAGACGTAGAGAAACACTCAGCAGCGGCGGAGAAAACTGTCATTAGTATCAGATCGTCGAACTGTAATTGAAATCTCACGCCGGCTTTAGAGCGCAGCGCATTGGACATACCGGGATGCAGAAGGTATTGGTGACTCGCACTGCTCGTGCGCACGTTCACAAATCGCAGGCCACTCTTGCGAACCGGACATTATTAAAACAGGATCTTGATGACGCGCATGGCGAGCTCTTGTGGCGAAAAAACCGTGAGGAGAAGCGGTAGCAAGGGCGCTGCGGTGGCCGCTGCCAAACGGCCGATGTCATCGAGTCGGAACGGTACCGGGCGCATCTCGCGCACGACGGCGTAGCTGTTGCCGAGATCGGCGAGAGACTGGATATCGACTGTTCCAAGGAGTTCCTCGGAAGGGGCTTCGGAGGAGAGGACCCACTTTTGGTGGAAGTTATCAACGTAGCGTTGAGCGAGCAGCCCGTAGTCGGCCAATCCTTTTCTTTTTGCTTCAGCCAAACGAGGCGTGAACATCAACAGTGGACCGAGAATCGCCAGCACGAAAAAGACCACAAAGCCGACGATCTGCACCTTGAACGACAGCAAGCTCTCACCGCGGTAAAGGATTCGACTGGCAACCAGACCGGCAAGCATGGCACCCTGAGCGAACAGAATCGGTCCAAAGGCGTAGGCGCTTCCGCCCAAGAAAGCAAGGCCAGCGCAACGATCGGGATGAGTCGCGACAAGGTTGAGATCAATTCTGGAGACCTGCCACAGAAAGCGAAACCAGATGAAGAGCCTCACATACCATCGCAGGAGGATGAACTGCAAGATCGGGATGCTGACGAACACGTACCATAGGCCGGCGGCGGTGAGGTGCCAGCGTCCGCCGGGCATGGCATACCAGGTCGGAGCGATGACGGCGACCCGGCTGTGCCAAAACCAAAGTCCAAAAGTATAGACGAAAAGTAAGATGCCGACTTCGACGCGTATGGAATTGCGCAGCCTGACAGCCGATTCGATCGCGCTATGAAAACGAGCAAGATCTCGTGGTAAAACGAGACGACGCTCGACGAACCTGCGTACAACAGGGCGTATCCGCGAATGAACGAGCAGTTCGGCCGCGATGAGGATCGGAAGTGCAATCAGGAACCGGACGTGCACTTCAATGTCGTGAAGAAAGGAAAGCCGGCCAAGGCCTCCTGTGGAAAGACCGAGGGCGGAGAGGAACAATAGTGGCAGCCATGCGACCAGCGTGATAATGAGGAGTCGGCGATGTACAAGCTCTAAACCATCCCCCGCGAGATGCGATTTCCGAAAAAACTGGAAGACCGGTCCACCCAATACCAGGGAGAAATCATTCGATTCCTCGACGAAATTGGGCTCCTCTATAGTGTGTAGGCCCTTGCTCCGCGTGGAACTTTGTTGTGTCGATGCCATGTGCCAGACCTTGAGCAACAGACGTTAGGTCCGGGCGATGCGGTTGCAATTTTCGTTTAACCGCCGCCCAGATCTCAATGTTTGCCTCATGAGCGCCTTGATCGGCCCGGCGATACGCGGTCAGTGCCGGCGCGAGTCAAGGTGCGTAGCGGGCATGCGCAGACACTGGAAGAAGTGATAGTTCCAAGGTGCCAGTTCCACGTAGAGGCCCGACGACAGCATTTCATCTCCATCTCGTTCGTAGATTGCACCTGAAAACAGGTCAATCAATTGCCAGTTGTTCCGGCCGGCATCAGCCCATCTAACTTGAACCAGGGTTTGGACGGGACAGTCGCTGAGATTGACCACGATCAGGTATCGCTCGTCATGGTCCACCCAACTCCAGGCCAACAGATTCTGAAAACTCGCGTTATCGGGCCAACCACTTCGCTCACATAGGTTCCACTGACCTTCGCGGAAGGCCTTGCGATTGACTGCTTCCAGAAGCGTCCCGTAGAACCTGTGCACATCCTCGTCCACTGGTTCATCCGGACGCCTGCCCATGAACACGGGCGGCCTTACCTTGCGACCTTCGAACTGCCCTTCATGGAATAGCTTCATCCCGGGCAGGGTAGCCATGGTCAGGGCAGCGGCTCTTTGCCTCGCAGTTGAAAATGCCGCCGCTGCCCTGGGTTCGTCGTGGTTCTCGATGAACCGAAGCAGTTTTCCTTGGTAAGCAATATCGGCGCAAAGATGCAGGCGGATGTCTTCTGCATTGCTGCGTTCCAGCCGGTCATAAAGCTTTTTGTCGTAGCAGAAGTCGAAGCCCCGCTGCTGAAGCTCCCATTCCAGATCCCAATAGGCTTCAGCAATAAAGAGAAAGCCGGGATGCTTACTCTTGATTGCGGAAATTACGTCAACCCAATATTCCATAGAGGGGCGCAGTCTAGCACGTCCGCCCCAGGTGCCTTCGAAGATCGAATTCAAAAACAGCATTGCCATGTCACAGCGAATGCCATCGCACTGTTGGGCAATGCTCAATATGGTTTCAATCACCGCTCGCCGGAGGCCCGGCTCAAAGGCGTTCAACTGGAGAACGTCTGGCCATGCGGGAAAATAGGGATCCCGACCACACGCGTAAACCGTCCCACTCAACCCGAGGTAAGAAGATGGGTCGTTCCTTGCATCCTCAGCATTACCTCGGATGAAATACTCTGGATGTTCCGCAACCCAGGGATGATCCGGCGCTACATGGTTGGGTACGAAGTCCAGAATTAACTTCATCCCCCGCTTCGCAAGCTCCTGCCGCGCAATCGCCAGACCCTCAGGACCTCCAAGATGCTCGTCAACCACATAACGTTTCACGCAATATGGGGATCCAACATTGTCCTCGGGGCGGAAGTCGGGTAGTGCCCGCCGGAAATCATCGAGTAGGCCCTTGTTCTGATTAGCAATCGCGATACCCACGGGACTTCGTTCCCAGACTCCCATGAACCAGACCGAATCGAAGCCGTAAGCAGCGATGGCATCCCATTCGGGTGCCGGCACTGAGGCCAAGTTAATGATCGTTCCATATTCCCGGCTTAAGTCAGTAAGCCATACCCAAGTGTTGATTTCATACACGCTGGGATATGGCTCCCAGGCGGACACCGCGGATGGGGCTTCGACTCTTTCAACGAAGGTTGCGCTCACAATGATGTCTCCTCATGCAAACGGGCCGTCCAGGAGTTCGACCACTGCACGAGGCTCGGGAACGTGCCGAGAACAGATCGCCGTAGCCAACGTCATTACCCCTGCTCTCACTCGTATGTTGGAACGCGTCGGGCGTACATCGGAACTGACAGAACTGACAGGCCACGATTGTCAGCACGACACCTGAAGTGAGCTATGCGGGCAACTTCGTCACGGCTTTATTGTGATGCATAGAGGACGTCTCGTCTTGACGTTAAAGGGACGGGCATCAATCCATCTTTCCATCAAATGCCTCCAACTCCTTAAAATCCCATAATCCCCCCGTCTTTCCGGCCGTCCTTTCTATACCTATGCTCATTTTCCTCTCCAGCTGAGGTTTTCTTGGTGTCCATTCGCGCAACTCTGACAGTAGATCGTAGCTCTTCAATTCGGGAGGATGAGAAGAGTTCTCATACCTTTGCCTGGGAAGGCCAGCTTCACGCGAGCATTGTGAGACTGGACAAAAGATCCCTCGGCAGAACGAACTCAATCCACATCTCGTAGGCCAGAAACGAAGGAGCGCATCATGAAAGCCGTAATTGCCCTGATTTCATTATTCGGTTGTCTTGGCGGTTCGACATTCGCGTGGAGCAAGACGGGGCATAAAGATGTTCCACCGCCCCGAATTACAGTAGTGTCTGATGCAAATAACCTCCCTGACTCGGTACGAGGTCTTCTCACAGTGTCTCCGGTGGCACCACGTGGCCCTTCTGACGTCCTCCGAGGCTATGAAGATGACATGCGAGCAGTTTCCGCACGATTCGTCAACGAATTGGCGGTCATATCGAAGACGTTTACTGAGCGCCAGATAACGAGAGATGAGGCCGAGCACATCAGTGAGGAGCGCTACCTGGTAGCGATGATGCAGTTCGAACTTCTAAGCGCATTGCACGCACAACTAGAGCAAGAAGTCGAGCGAGAGGAGAACTCTCCGAAAGATCCGGACTCAACACGACCAAGCGGAGTTGCTGTGGTGGAATTGCCTTTCTCTTCTTTTCAGATGAACACAACGTTGGCTCGACAACTCGAACTGAGCTCCTCCCAGATTCGTGCAATTCAAGAGATTATTTCTGACGAGCGGCACAAACAAGAGCCGCTACTGAAAGAACTGCAAGTAACTCGCACGCAGCTGTCAACGGCAAGTCAGCATGCTCATATCGACGACAAGGACCTCCACACTTTGGCAGCGTTTCAGGGAGCCGTTGTATCAAAGTTGATTGTTGCCAATTCACGCATGCAGGCTCGAAT
>QIAL01000959.1 GCA_003225535.1 Acidobacteriota bacterium
CTACAACTTCCAGTGGGCTTGGGCGAGTGGGAGGCTGGCGGGGATGGGGGCGGGGCCGGGCTGAAGGCGATTACTTCGTGGCGCGCTAATCCTTGGCTACGAATCATGAGTCGCTTGTCGCGTCGAACCACGCCGGAGGCGTAAAGCAGATTAGCCGGTGGCAGAGTGAGACCGAGCGAAGCGAGGATCGAACGACGCCACCGGAAGGAGATATCGTCCACGTTTGGTCGGGTAGGCCGAGCGGCTAGCCGCCCGGCCCCCCACAGATCCGGACGTGCGGGTTTCCCGCATCCGGCTCTTCGGGACATGGTTTTGCTGCGAGAGCTTCAGACCCACGAGTGAACGATCCTCGGTCTCGGCAGCGGAAGACGCTGCTCGAGCTCCTCGAACTGTTCCCAGGGGATATGGGCCCGTTGCGATCGACGACTCAGCCAGTAGTGCCATGCCAACCGCACTCCCCGAAACAGTTGCTCGAGAGCCTCCAGGTTGCAGGTGATGCCGAAGTAGTTGTAGTACCCCAGCAACCTGCTCGTCAGGCGCTCCCACTGCAACCGGAGCGGGTCATGTCGGTGGGTTTTGCACCATAGCCAAATCTCGTGCAGCTTGCGCGCAAGTCGCTTCGCGATCGTCCTCCTCTTGATCACCCAGTGTCCCGAGCGAGAGAGCGCCCAGTAGTGTGTGAACCCCAGAAAGTCGAAGGTTGGTCGCTTGTCGCTCTTGCTGTCGGGCTTTTCGTAATGCAACAGTCGCGTTTTGTCGGGGTGGAGCGTCAGACCATGCTTGGCGAACCGCTTGGGTAACACGTCCCAGATTCGCCGTGCATCGTCCTCCCGCTCGAAGCAGATCACGAAGTCGTCTGCGTAGCGGATCAGCCGCGCTTGTCCTCGAAGACGAGGTCGCACGACCTGCTCGAACCACACATCCAGCACCTCGTGCAGGTAGATGTTCGCCAGCATCGGCGAGATCACTCCTCCCTGCGGAGATCCGTCTTCCGGGTAGCGAACCCGCCCCTCCTCCATCACTCCTGCCTTGAGCCATTTGTCGATCGTGCGCCGGATCACTCCGTCTCGCACCCTCTGGTCCAGAAAGCTCCGAAGGTGGCTGTGCACCATGCTGTCGAAGAACGACGTAATGTCCGCCTCCAGCACCCAGCCCCCTCCCATCTCCATGAGCGCTTTCCGCAGGTCGCGCAGCGCATGCAGGGCTCCGATCTTCGGACGATACCCGTACGATGCCGGCAGAAAGTCCTGCTCGTACACCGCCCCGAGCACCATGGTCACTGCTCGCTGCAGCACCTTGTCCTCGAACGTCGGGATACCGAGGCGTCGCTTTCCGCCATCGGCTTTCTCGATGTACGCCCGTCGTACCGGAGGCGCCCAGTACGTGCCGCTCTTGAACTGATCGAGCAGGCCCGTAAGGTTTGCCTTCAGGTTGCGTTCGTACTCTTCGGCCGTCACGTCGTCGATTCCCGGTACTCCGTCCTTGCGCGTTTGCGCATACGCTTCCCGCAGCCAGTCCATGTCGATGTGGTGGGCTAGCGTTCGCAGTTCCACTCCCGGCATCTTCCTGGCCAGTTCCGCTATCCGATTCAGTTTCGTTGACACGCTCTTCGAGCTCGATGTCTCTTTGCTTCTCCCTTTCCTCCGGCGGGTCCTCCGGGGTTGAGTTCCCCGCCTTCTCGGGTCCTACGAAGAAGCTCCGACTCCTGATGCTCCATCCGATGCGCTGTCCTTCCCGGTCGCGCTCTCGTTACCTCGTGCGTCTCATTTCTCGTTTGTGTCGCTCTTGCGAGCCTCTCGGTTCGTCGGCAGACGCAGCCTGCTCCCCGAGCCTGGAGAGTTTGTTCATGCGGTCTCTCCTCTCCGCTCTGTCACGAGGAGAACATCAGGTCTCCCAAGTTCCTTGGAGAGCCCAGTGTGAACATGCCCCGCTCTACGACCCCGGCCCTGTCAGTCACATTCGGTTTTCTGCGACTCACTACTGCCTTCCGCACGGGGTGACGGCGTCGGCTTCCGGGCAACATCCCCGATTTCGGGGCTCAATCACGCGGCCTGTTCACTCGCTGTGTACACTTCACTCCGTGGGTCACCCCACGCCAGCGCAACACTCGCTTCCAGCCGGGCACCACCCTTTGCTGGACAGGACTTCGACCTGTCGGCTCTCGCTGAAAGGTTTCCAACTCTGATTCGCTATGTCATCG
>QIAL01000285.1 GCA_003225535.1 Acidobacteriota bacterium
TGGACCACACCGTCGACCAGATAGTGACGCATTTCGACGTTGAACGCGGATTCCACTTGCGCCACGGTTCCGTCAAACGAGATTTCATTCCGTCCGTTGGCGACCTTGATATTGTTGAAACCCTCTGATTGCAGCCATGCAGTGACCTTGTTCAGATCGTTCCAACTCATCCCAAAGCGCTGGCCAAATTGTTTCGGAGTGAGATATTTGTGGTAGTTCGGGGACGAGGGGTCGCCCAGTTCGGCGAGGAACTGGTCCAAATCTTTCTGTTGCGCTGCCGAAGGATGAAAAGCGAGTGTTACACCCTGCATAGGCCTGCTTCCATCCGCGCGGCCGAGGTCGTTCTCAGCCTTGGCGAACCCGTGCACGTTACCCCTGAGAGCCACTTTGAAACCTGCGTTCAGCGGACCGTTGACCCGGTCCTGAGCGGCCGCATAGCCGATAATAGTTGAGAAGACAACCGCAGTGCACAACAGACACACCACACCTCGACCGCTCTTTACCATAAGCTTGCCCCTAGGTTTTAATTGCATGGATAAGGTTGAAGCCTAAGATTATCGGCTTATCTGTCGTTCGATCAAGTATCAGAGGTGAAGGTTGTATGGCGTTCAGTGCTTGACAAACTTTGACCTTGCAAAATTCCAGAAGTTCCTGCAAAAGAGGGCTCAATCGAGGACAAAAACCGGGATTCTGACCTGTACTTCCGGGTAAACTTCCTGCGTTTTCGGCATACTGCTGCCGTATACTGCCCCTCGCAAGACGAGCATGTCCGCGGCTGAGGCCACAAAATCGCGTCTCGCCTACATCGACTGGATGCGGGGACTCGCCTGCCTCCTGATGTTCCAGACTCATTGTTATGACTCGTGGCTCGGCGGATCGGCTCGCCAGGGCCGCTTCTTCATGGATTCGCAATTGTTAGGGACGTTTCCAGCGCCCCTGTTTCTCTTTCTGGCGGGAATCTCGTTTGCCCTGGTCACGGACAAACTCCTGCAGAAGAATCTCTCGCCCAAGCAGATTGCGCGCAGCACGATCCGCCGCGGTGCAGAAGTCTTCGGTTTCGGCTTACTGCTCCGCCTGCAGGAATACTTGATCTCCTGGGGCTGGGCCCCAAACAGCGACCTGTTGCGCGTCGATATTCTGAACACCATCGGCCTCTCGATGATGTTGATGGGCATACTCTGCTGGCTGGCCCTGTCACTCTCGATTCGAAAAGGAAACATGTGGGGACAGCCGCCCCCGGCTGTCCGGCCGGGCGAAGCCCGGCAGGAGGCCGCCAGTACTCTTAAAAGCCGCTTCATTCTGATTTTGTCAGCAGCCGCGGCTGCCCTGGTGATCTCGGTACTGACCCCACTCCTCTGGACCACCTGGCGCCCCCGCTTCCTCCCCTGGCCGCTCGAGTCGTACATCAACGGCGTTCACAACCTCGGCACGCCGCAAGCCTGGCTCTTCCCCGTCTTTCCCTGGACTGCCTTCGCGTTCGCAGGTCTCGCCGTCGGATTCATCCTGCAAAGCCCCTGGACGCGTGCTCGCGAGGCCCGCGTATTCCTTTCCCTCGGAATCGCCGGTGTTGTCCTGATCGAACTCTCACGCTGGCTCGACGCGGCTCCTCGCCAGCTGTATCCGGTCTACGATTACTGGCACACCAGCCCTGAATTTTTTCTGACCCGATTGGGAATGTTGCTGTTGATTCTGTCGGGAACCTACGCCTGGTGCCGCTGGGGGCTGGCGCAATGGGGATTCAGTCCGCTGATTCAGTTGGGCCAGGCTTCCTTGCTTGTGTATTGGGTCCACATCGAATTCGTGTACGGCCGCGTATCAATTCTTGCCAAGCACGCGCAAACCATCAGCGGCGCGACGATGGGATTGGCGATTATTTTCCTGGCGATGCTGGTCTTGGCTTACGTGCGTACGCACGCCAGCGGGTGGATGAAGAAAACCGGTCCCGGAGGGACCACCGATAGTAGCCCGCCAATTTCACTGGCGGGAAACAAGCAATCAGCGACATTCGTGCCGTAGGCACGATTGAAATTCGATCACTTGAGGTGGTTCAGGCGTCCCTGCCGGGACGCATTATTCTCCGGCCGAAAAACCCGGCGTTGGAAACGCCGGGCTACTATCAGATGTTCCTCCGGAACATAAAATCGGAGGACTGTTCTTCTGTTGCTCTGACATGGTTTAGCGCTGTTGAACTTACAGCCTTACCCCACAACCTGCTTTACGAACTCCACTACTTCCCGCTCCGCCCAGTGTCCGTCGTAGCCGTTGCCGTCCGGTTCGCCGATGAAAGAACAGTGCCCGCCGTCCGCTGTCTCGACGTAGGTGAGATTGGGATTTCCCGCGATCTTTCTCAAAGTCTCGGACCGCACGCGAATGAAGGGATCGTTGGCTGCATGGAGGATCAACCCGGGAACGGCGATCCGGTCGACGACATTGGTGGCAGCGGCGCGGGCATAATAATCGTCGGCCCCGGCGAATCCACAGTAGTACGCCGTCACGCGATCGTCGAATAAACGCAGGCTGGTGACCCCGCGCAACCGCCGGACATCGAAATCATTGGGGAACAATTTCGCCTTGGCTCGCAGTCGACGGTGCAACTGCAGCAGGAAATACCACTCGTAGAGGCGATTCGCCGGCTCATGCAGAGCGTCGGCCGACGCGGCTAAGTCCATCGCCGGACACACTGCCGTAACCGCCTTGAACTCCGGCGGCCCCTGCCCGCCCCATTCACCCGCGCACTTCAGAACGAGATTGCCGCCCATCGAGAATCCGATCAGCGCGAAGCGCGATACGCCGTCATTCTCGATCACGCTCTTCGCAACGGCAGCAACGTCTCCCGACAAGCTTGAGTTGTAGAGCGTGGGTGCGCAGTGATCCATTCCACCGCAATTGCGCTGGTTCATCCGGACGACGTTCATTCCGGCGGCCAAGCCATTACGCGCGACGCCGGTCATGTATTGCGACTCCGCCGATCCCTCAAGCCCGTGCACGATGATCAGGGTCATCGCTCGCGTGCGGTCTTCCTGCCAATGGCACCAGCAGCGAACTCTAATCCCGGGCGCGACTTCAATCAGACGCTCCTCCGCCGCAGGCAGATGGATCCGCCGCGACATCAGGAAGCTGGCGATCGTCTGCACGTGCCCGCCGCCCAACCATCGCCGCGGACGGAATGGCGAGCTTACCTGCCAGGCATTCCGTCGCTGATCGTTGGAAACTTCCTCAGGCGGAGGCTGTGAAATTTGCGAACTGCCCACAAATTCATTCTAATAGAGAGTTGGAACACCCACGGAGCGTGAAATGCCCATTTACGAATACATCTGCAAGGAATGCCACCACCAATTCGAGGCGCTGGTTTACGGCAAGGAAAAGGCCGAGTGCCCGAAGTGCCACACCAAGAAGCTCGAGCCTCAACTGTCGGTGTTCGCGGTTTCCGCCAAGGGCGGGAGTAGTTCGACGAAGGCTGCCGGACCTTGCGGATCGTGCGGAGACCCTCGCGGCCCGGGCGCCTGCTCGCTTGGCGACATGAACTAAGGTTTTAAGAAGGGAAAATCGGGGAGGGCGGGAGAAGGCCGAACGGTGCACCAACGTTGAAGCACTTGGAGTATGCCTCAATTCACGCGCCGCAGGCAAGCATAATCCGCATCCGCCCTCACCGATTGCACACATTTTCACTTTACCCGCAGATTCCGCGCACCGGATCGCCGATTCGTCATCTGCGCGTGCTTATTGCTCCCCTTCAGGCAAAAGGATCGGTATCCGCGCTGCGGCCATAGATCACCGGCAGGGGCACTTCCAGCAGTCGCAAATACACCGATAGCTGCCCGCGATGGTGATACCAGTGATTCAGCATGATCGTCCGTAAAATTCTGGACCGGGGCTGGTTGAAAAGCTCGCGATCCCCTTTCATCAGGCGGAATGTCCCGGCAGCATGCTCCTCCGTCATTCCTTGCAGGGTTTGATCGGCATCGCGGACGCTCTGCTCGAAGGACGCGAGAATCTCTGCAAGGCTGTTCGGCTGCGGAGCAACGAAGGATGCCTTCATGACGTCGAAGCTATCCTGCTGCGCCATGCTGGAAATTCGCCCCGGAATCGCCGCGATATGCCCAGCCAACTGACCGAGCGTCATGGACTTCGCATGCGGCTTCCACGTCAATTTGTCCGCTGGGACGCAATCGAGCAAGCGTTTCGTAATCGCCACTTCCGCATGAAGCTCTTGCAGCATGGGAGTAACAATATTTGTAGCGCTAACCATTGTTGCCATCTGTATCTCTCCTTAAAAGTAGCTAAAAGTAGCGCCGGCATCCTGCCGGCTGTGGCGGGGGCATCTTGCCCCCGCACTTGCCACGATCTATTTCGCAATCAGCTTTCCCACATCCACCATCTTCCCGTCACTGTACCGATCGTGATGCCGCACCCACGCCATCTCATGCGGCTTCATTCCTTCTTCGTGGCGGCCCATCGCCGTGAGATCAATCCAGTTGTACATCGGCAGCAGAATGTCGAGCCCGCGCGCGTACGTCGAGTACGTGTGGAATATTTCTCCGTCCTTCTGGATGAACGCGCTCGCTCCCGGAGTTTCTTCACCATAAGCCGGGATCGTTCCGTAGTTAAAGATCGGATTTCCGCCCGAAACCTGTTCCTTGGTGAAGGACACGTTGTAGTCATAGTTGAAGTCGGTTCCGTTCGACGAAACCCACTTGAACTTCCATCCCATGCGCTTCTTGAACGCGTCGATCTCGGGCAACGTGGCACGAGAGACGGCAACAAATGTTGTGTCGCGCTGCGTAATGTGAGGGTGGATGGCATCGAATGCATCCGCCAGGAACGAACAACTCGGACATCCTTCGTTCCAGCCTGGCCCAAACATGAAGTGGTAAATCAGCAGCTGGCTGCGCCCATCGAACAGACTCGCCAGCGTTTCTTTCCCGTTCGCGCCGTTAAACATGTACTTCTTCTCGACCTTCTCCCAAGGCAGTTCCCGCCGCAGCCGGCTCAGTTCGTCGCGCTGCCTGGTGAATTCCTTTTCCTTAGCCAGGAATTTCTTCCGCGCGGCCAGCCACTCGTCGTGGGATACAACTTTTCCCGCAGTCTTCTCCATCGTTGCTGTCGTCATCATCTACTCCTTTTTCTTCGAATCGCTTTTCTCACCTTTCTTCTTACGAAGAACTCTTGCGACCAGCGCCGTCAACCCTCCGGTTGAAACGACGCTGCCCACCACTACTCCTGCACTGGCAATACATGCCGGACACATATTTCCTCCTGAAACAGACTCATGTGGGGACAGCCGCCTTCGGCTGTCCCGCGAAGCGAAGCGAGCGCCGGTGGACCCGAACCCCTCTACTCACTTTTTCCGCTCGGCCCGCTCCTTGATCCGCCGATTGACGTTGGTCCATCCCGGCGTAACGCCGCGGCGATGCTCTTCCTGAATCACTCCGAAGGCTCTGTGATGAAACCGGATCACCGTCTCGCCGTTCTCTTCGCTCAGCCGGTACTGCACATTCGACACGACGGCGTTCGACATGAACAGCGGCCCGGTGATCTCCAGCAGCGTCGGACGCTTAATCGCCTGGACGTGTCCCCACAGGTGGCCGTTGCCATCGCCCAGATCGCGAAACCATCTCCCGCCAGGCCAGGGTTCGATCTTCATCGGCATCTTGCCGTGCTCATTCTCATTCTCGGGACCAATCTGCTCGAGCAGCGCTTCGAATGTTGTCTGCAAGGACGCGTTGACGTGGATCTCCTGCGTAATCGTCAGGGTCAGACTCTCAATACCCGGAATCGTTGGACTGATACTCATGCTTCCTCCTTGAAAGTTGTGCGTTGTTCTTGCCCAATAGCCGCAATAGCCTTGCCTCTCAT
>QIAL01000964.1 GCA_003225535.1 Acidobacteriota bacterium
GCCTGGATTTGGCCTGGCACTGGATGTTTATGCGGATTCCGAGACGGTGCTCAAATTGGTTTACGATCCGAGCAGATACGAAGCGGCGACGATGTGGCGAATGCTGGGCCACGTGCAGAAGATATTGGAGGGAATTGCCGCCAACCCGAATCAATGTCTTTCAGCAATTCCGCTGCTCACATCAGCAGAAGAGCAGGCGTTCTCGCAATGGAACGACACTGCGGTGGAAATTCCCTCGGTTTGCGCGCATGAAATGTTTGAGCAGCAGGTGGCGCGAACACCGGAAGCGGTGGCCGTAGTGACGGAGAATTTACAGCTCAGCTATGGCGAACTCAACGGGCGCGCCGAGATGCTGGCGGAGAGATTGCGCGGACTTGGCGTGGCACCCGAAACATTGGTGGCGATTCTGATGGATCGTTCGGCGGATCTGGTGACCAGTGTAGTGGCTGTTCTCAAAGCCGGCGGGGCCTACGTGCCGTTGGACCCGGATTATCCGAAGGAGCGGCTGGCATACATGCTCCAGGAGACACGCGCGCCAGTGCTGCTCACGCAGACCGCGCATTTGGATAAATTGCCGACAACGACAGCAAAGGTGATCTGCATCGATCAGGAGGCGTTGCGCGCCGATACGGCGAACCTGAGCGAGGCCCCAGGGCGACGATCGGCTGGTCCTTCAAATCTCGCCTATGTGATTTATACTTCGGGTTCCACCGGCGCTCCGAAAGGAGTGGAAATTGAGCATTGCGGGCTGACGAATCTGACTTGCTGGCATCGCACTGTTTACGGGATTTCAAGTTCAGATCGGGCTACGCAGATCGCAAGCCCGGCGTTTGACGCGGCTGTATGGGAGATATGGCCTTATCTCGCGGCGGGCGCATCCATCCACATTCCTGATGAGTCCACACGGCTTTCGCCCGCAAAGTTAGTGGCGTGGCTGGCGCGAAACCGGATTACGCACTGCTTCATGCCGACGCCTTTGGCTGAAGAAGCATTGGAGGAGACATGGCCGAGGGAAACTGCGCTTAGGGTCCTGCTCACTGGTGGTGATAAGCTGCGGCGCGTTCCGAAGGCAAGTCTGCCGTTCGCGTTAGTCAATCATTATGGCCCAACTGAGAACAGTGTCGTGACAACGTGGGCCGAAGTGGCCGGTCAGGACATGTCGGCGGCGCCGCCGATCGGAAAGCCGATCGCGAACACGAAGGTTTACGCGCTGGACCGTTATCTGCGCACGATGCCGGTAGGAGTGCCCGGCGAACTTTATTTGGCGGGTAAAGGAGTAGCGCGGGGCTATCACAAACAAACGGAAACGACGGCAGAACGGTTCATTGTATCGAGCTCCGGGGAGCGGCTCTATCGCACGGGCGACCTGGTGCGGTACCGCGAGGACGGAAATCTGGAGTTTCTTGGGCGTATCGATGAACAGGTGAAGATTCGCGGCTATCGGATTGAAACCGGCGAACTGGAAGTCTGCCTCAACCGCCACCCGGCCATCAAACAATGCGCGGTGATCGCGCGGGAGACGAGCAACGACCCGCAATTGGTGGCTTATCTTGTCGCGTCCGAAGAGCCGCCTGGATTGGAGAAACTCCGCGAGTACCTTGCGCAAAAGGTTCCCGGTTACATGAGCGCCTGAGGTTGTGGCCAATCCAATCACGGCCGCAGCGACTTCCACTGAATTAATCATTTCCGGAATTTGGAGCGAAGTCCTCGGGAAAAAAGGGCTGAGTGTTGACGGGAATTTTTTCGAAATGGGCGGCCACTCGTTGATGGCCACGCGAATACTATCCCGGCTGGAGGCCGTTTTTGGCATTGAGATTCCACTGACGGAATTTTTTCAGGCGCCCACCGTTTCGGCAATCGCCGGGTGGATCGAACGAAACCGAATGCCGAAGTCAAAAAGCACGGGGATTCCACGACGCGAATCGGGGGCAGCCCCCGTGCTTTCATTTGCTCAGGAACGGCTTTGGTTCATGGAACGGCTGCAGCCGGGATTGCCCTTCAATAACATTCCGCTGGCAATCCGAATTCGCGGACGGGTGGACGTGGACGCGCTTCGACGCGCGATCGAGTCCCTAATCGCGCGGCATGAGAGCTTTCGCACCAGTTTTCGGAGCGTGAAGGGGCGGCCCATGGCCACGCTACAGCCGGCGTCAGGTTTTAAGCTGGAGCAAGTCGAGCTTGGAGGATTGGCCCCTGCGCAGCGGGAAGGGGAAATAAAGCGAGTCTGCAGCGAAGAAGCGAGCACGCCGTTCAATCTGGAAAAGGCCCCGTTACTGCGGATCAAACTGCTGCGGCTGACGCCAGAAGAGCAGATATTGTTGATTACAACGCATCATATCGTAAGCGATGCGTGGTCTCTGGGAATCTTCTACAACGAACTGGCGGCGCTCTATGATTCAATTTCCCGGGGTGAAGCGACTGCTTTGCAGCCGCTGCCGATCAGCTACAGCGATTACGCAGCCTGGCAGCGGGAGACGTTGCAAGGACCGATGCTGGAGCGACAGCTGACGTATTGGCTGGAACAGCTTAAAGGGGCGAATACGTCTTTGGATCTGCCGACCGACAAGCCCCGTCCAGCAGTCCAGAGCTATCGCGGTGCAACGCGATTTTTTGCGCTTCCGAACATGCTTGCTTT
>QIAL01000965.1 GCA_003225535.1 Acidobacteriota bacterium
GAACCATGACATCGATCGGATCATCGCTCCCGACATTCTGCACAATCCCTACTTCGGATACGGCATGCACGTGCGCCTGTACGAGTATCCTTCCGAGGACGAACAGTGGTCGGTGACAGCGCAGATCAAGCAGCGCGTCGAACGCGGATTCAATGGCGAATACCAGATCGGGCGCGCGCGGCGGGACCGCTGGTCCTTCACAGGAGGCCTGATCTACGATCGTGACGGCACTCCACGTTTCTTCGGTATCGGCAACAAAACGCCGCAGAGCTCCCAGACAAGCTACACCGCATCGCAACAGGTCGCCCGGGCTCAGATCGGGCTGAACATCAGCAGAATCTGGCAGCTGGCGTATACCCTGCGCGCGCGGTCCGTGGACGTGCTGCCGGGAACATTGCCAGGTATCGAGTCGATCGAGCAGCGCTTCCCGCACATTACGGGTCTGGGCACGGACAAGGAGTTCCTCCAGCGGCTATCTATCACGTATGACACACGGGACGACCTGACGACACCCAGGCACGGCACGCAGTGGGTCGCGTACGGCGGCTTGGCGAGTCGCGGCGGATTGCTCAACGATTCGCTATACAGCGAAGCGGGACTCGACGGCCGCGGGTTCTGGCCGCTCCGCCAGAATACGATCCTTGCGGTGCACCTCGCACTCCGGTATCTGCTGCACACCAACGACGCGCCGTTCTGGGCGCTCAGCAGCATCGGCGGGGGCCGCAGCGATATCGGCGCTGAGCAGCCGCTGCGTGGTTTCGGAGCCGGACGGTTCACTGACCGGCATTCCTTCTCGATGACGGTCGAGTTGCGGCACAAGCTGCTGTCGTTCGACGCGATCTCGACTCATGTCGATATTGAAGTGACGCCATTCGTGGACGCGGGGCGCGTCTTTGGCCGGTCGGGCACGGTCCCATTCACTCAGCTTCACCCTGTCGGCGGAATCGGGTTCCGCGGAATAGCAAGGCCGTTCGTGGTGGGTTACGTCGACGTTGGCTACGGTAGCGAGGGTAGCGCCGTCTTCACCGGAATCGGCTATCCGTTTTAGTCACAACGGTCCACTCCCCGACCGTCCGCCGGACCGAACCTGGGGGGCGCACTCTTGGCAGACACTCGCAGCGCGGCCATGCGTGCGGTGGATTCTCTTGAAATCCACCGCACGCGTGATCGAGCCAGGCGGCGCTAAACGATACGCCTGACGAAGGCAGTGGCGCACCGCACTCAGTGTCCAGAAACCGCCTGCACCAGATCGGGCAGGAGGTTCATCGCGTTGGGACTACCCAAGCCGGTGATCGCGTCCCATCCGGGCGAGGCCGGGTAGCCCGGGATGGAGCTAACCTGATTGCTGCCGACCGTGACATCAAAGAAGTCATGGGCGTACTTCGATGGGTCAGCGGCGATCGCGTACAGGGCGGGATTGATGTAGCCCAGATCGCTCCCGGCCATTTGGTCGGCTATCGCGATCAAGCCTGCCCATTGCGGCGCGCTGCAGCTGGTACCGCCCACGACGTACCAGCCGATGCTGCAAGGATCAGCGCCACCACAACCGGTCCCCGACGAGGTGGTTGCGGCCGGCACGCCGCGCATATTGGAGTTCGGGCCAGGAGCGCCGACCGAACTGCCCACATAGGTGCTGCCAGGAGGTAGCGTCGTCTGGAAAGCAGGACGCGCGAACAGGATGCTGTAACCACCGCCCGAGAAGGGCCACCCTACTTCGCGCTGCCCGAGGAAAACCTGGCACACGGTGGGGGGCGAGGTGTTATCCACCATGAGGCCTGTGGTCGCATCCATGCACAAACGGGTGCCGCCGACGCCCGTGACCAATGGATCCGAGGCAGGCCATCCCACGCTGGGATAGGGAACGACCCGTGGATTCTTTACAGGCGTCTTGCCAGCGTTGCTGGTACCAGAGTCACCCGTGGATGCGATCACGGTAATGTGGTTGGCCTGGGCATCGACGAAGGCTCCACGCAGACCCATCAAGGACGCGCTCGAAAAGTTCCCCTCTGTCGATCCCAGGCTCATGCTGATGACATCCGCCAAGTGATTGTCTACGACGTACTGTATGGCGTTCATCATCTGCGGGAAGCCCTGCACTCCCTGGGTTTCCGCGGTTGGCGTGGTCACCAACAGAATGTTGGCTTGAGGAGCGATGGCGTGCGCCCACTCCACATCGAGCGAGACTTCAATCGCCCACAGGTTGTGGTTCTCCCTACCGGTGCCCTGATTCGGCGGCGGTGGGTTGGGTGGCGGCGAGCCCTGCACCTGCAGGATGCGGAACGTCGGCATCCCTGGGCTGCAGGTGACTCCGGCTTCTCCGCAAAGGTGCGGCAACCCAAACGCGGTACTGAATACATTGAGGTCGTTCGCGATGGTGGAACTGCCGAACGAGTCTATAACGGCGATGGTTTTCCCCTTCCCGGTGAATCCCTGCGTGTAAAGCGGGGGGATGTTGTAGGCGTTCTGCATCGCCTGCGGGGTGAAACACCGTATTCCGACGGCGTAGCACGCCGACTCGGTTGGCGGAGTCGTGCTGCTTTCCAGGAACTGCCATTCTGCAACGGCAGGCTGCTGAGCCAACACCGGCGATGCCGTTGTGAGCGCCAGCGCAGCTGTCACAATCATGCATGTCGTCGCGCCCCTCCGAAGAAAGAAAACGGATGGCATACGGACCTCCCTCGGGTTCAGATCGGTTCGGGATTTTCGGGGTCGCCGCCGACAACGTTTTTTGCGGCCCCCGCTGCTGCGCGTAGCTGACGCCCGCACGCGGCTCGAAGTCAATACAGGGTTTA
>QIAL01000966.1:0-1502 GCA_003225535.1 Acidobacteriota bacterium
ATAAATCATCTGCCTCCCGGTAAAAGGTATCCACAACCGAAGTGTTTGATCCGCGCTGTAAGAAGCGAGCAGATCGCCCTGGTGGCTGAACGCGACAACAACGACCTCAGTCTCGTGTCCACGTAAGACCTTGAATGGGAATTGGGGAGCGCGGCGATCCCAGAGGTAAATCTCGCCGCTCTGGCAGGCGGCGGCGAGCAGATCACCATCGGGGTGCCAGGCGAGATCAAGCACTGGCCCGCGATGATAATACGTCATTTGGACGGTCGCCGAATCCAGATTCCATACCTGGACAAGTGAACTGATCGCGCAGGATTCTGCCAACAGGTTAGCAAAGGGATGGAAACGGATGCAATTGGGTGGTCTCGACCGGTGTGTGGGGAGTTGCAACGAGAGTTCCGTGGTCAAAGTTCCGCTTTGCAAAGCATAAACCTGCATCCTTCCGTCGGTTTGACCTAAGGCGATTCTTCGCCGCCGCCAGTATGGATGGCATTATTCTCTGGGATCCAGTCTGCGGAAAGAAATTGGCGGCTCTCCCCGAGAGGTCCACTCAGTCGGCCTTCTTTGATCCAGCTTCAGGTGACCTCATGGCCAGCAGCAGCTTGTATGGGTTCCGTCGGTGGTCTCTGCGCCCAATTGACAACCTGCAACTGTCCCGTTTTCGCCTTGAGCCTTCAAGCGACCAGTCGAAGCTGCCAGATGAACTCGGTAAACTCGCTCTCTCCACAAACGCCCAGATCTCAGCGGTCGTTCACGGAGATGAAATCTATATCTTTGACTCAACGGGCTCCGCTGAACATTCTTCTCTGAAAGCCGCGACCTACTATGAGTCCCTGGCTATTAGCCCAGATGGAAAATATCTCGCTGCTAGAACCAGGGATGGCGGCCAAATTCACATTTGGGATTTAGCTCGTCAGGTTCGTGTTTCAAACCTGCCGGCCTTCGATGAAGGCGTATACTTTACTTTCAGCCCCGACGGCGAGTGGTTCGTCACCAGCTCGTCGAAAGCCTTCCGCTTCTGGCAAGTAGGCACCTGGCAACCTGGCTTGGAACTCAGGCGCTCTGGCAACCAGCCTGGCCCGATGGCATTTTCCCGGGATGGGAAGTTGTTTGCGATGTCAGATTCTTTCTCCGCCATTGAGCTCGTCCAGCTACCGCGTGGAGAATCGCTGGCAAGGCTGGAAAGTCCCGACCGACGGCTCTTGCGTGCGCTCGCTTTCAGTCCCGATAGCAGAAGGCTGGCTGCCGCCAGTCTGGAACAATTGGTCATGATGTGGGACCTCTCGCTCCTCACGCAAGAATTGTCCAAACTGAATCTGCAAGGCAAACTGCCGGCATACCCGGACTCACTGAAGCGCGATAATCTCGTAGAACTGGCTGTTGAATTCGGTGAAATCAAGCCGAAATAAACCGCACATGAAGAAACTATTCGCAGCGGCGGGAAAATTTTGGATCCGATTTTTGAGTATGCGCAACAACCAGGATGATTTAGAATTCACCCC
>QIAL01000966.1:1594-2974 GCA_003225535.1 Acidobacteriota bacterium
GCGCGCAACTCCAGCGATGGGAACGATCGCATCAAATTACAATTCTTGGCCGCCTATTATCGGCTCAATCGCTGCTACGCCCGCTTGCTGGACGTCAGAAGGAAGAAGGACGGCGATTCGACCCGGCGTGAACTGAACGAGCGGGCAGCTCTGCAAAAAATCGAAAAAGCGCTTCGCCTGCGCGATGAGTTGGAGGATCAATATGCCCCTTACGGGGTCATTGCCGAGCCGGTCATGAAGGACGGGCTGGCGGTGGACGTCAGGTTCACTTTTGGAAATGTCAATGCCGCCGGGAGATTGAGATCCCAACCGATGGTCTCCTCGGCGTTCATTTCCATTCCTCTGCCTCCCAATATCAAGAGGGAGAATCTGACACTACCGGAAGGGAATGGGCCGACAGACGCGCCAGGATAGAAAGCCTATGCGGAAACTGATTCTCTCCAACTACCAGGCGCCCGGCGACGTCCTGATGCTCACCGCTGCCGTTCGTGATCTGCATCAATGCTACCCGAATCAGTTTATCACGGATGTTCGAACGTCCTGCACACCGCTTTGGCAGAACAATCCATACCTCACGCCGCTGGACACAGCGGACCCCGAGGCCGAGTGCTTGCCATGTGAATACCCACTCATCCATCACTCCGATCGACGGGCGGCGCATTTTCTTAACGGGTTTATCGAGTTCCTCAACGACGACTTGACGCTTCGAATCAAACTCACCCGATTCAAAGGGGACATCCACCTCTCCGCCGCCGAGAAGGCCGCGCCGTCCGTCGTGGAACAGTTGACCGGACTCGACGTGCCTTACTGGGTCAATGGCAGGCGGTGGTGGACCATTTTGAAGGTCGGATTTTGTTCGTCCAGATTGGCAAAGCGGACGATTATCACCCGAGCCTCCGCAACGTGATCGATTTGCGGAACAGAACCAATCTCCGCGACGTGGTGCGTCTGGTTTATCACGCGCAGGGAGTCTTGTGCCCAGTGACGTTTCTCATTCACCTCGCCGCGGCTGTCGAATGCCGGCTAGACCGGCCACCGTCCCGTCCCTGCGTTGTCGTTGCAGGAGGCCGGGAATCGCCGCACTGGGAAGCCTATCCCAGCCACCAATTCGTGCATACAGTTGGCGCGTTACCGTGTTGTGCTCAAACCGGGTGCTGGCGCTCGCGGACTGTCCCGCTGGGTGATGGCGATCAGAAAGACGCGGAGCGGCACCTCTGCGTGGACGTCGTCGGCGGTCTGCCTCGCTGTATGGCGCTGATTAGCACGGATCAGGTCGCTGCGCGCATTGGCCTCTATTTTGAGGGCGGGCAGGCCAGGTGGCTTCGAGAAGAGCAATGGCAGGGAATATCGAAATTCCTTCGCCAGGATGAAAGACGAGTC
>QIAL01000286.1 GCA_003225535.1 Acidobacteriota bacterium
TCAAATTGACGTAGGGAAGCAAACGACATTGTAGACGACCAAGCCAGCGTCTCAGTTCCCCGATGCGGCCTTAGCGCCCGTATACTCGTAGCTTCATTTTCAAGAGCGTTCCCTCATGCAACTGTCTGGTCTTGGCCAACGACCAACGACGAACGACCAACGACTGCTCCAGCTGCTGCTCGGCGCACTGCTCGTCGCCACCGTAGTTCTGCTTTACCGTCCCGTC
>QIAL01000287.1 GCA_003225535.1 Acidobacteriota bacterium
AATGTCTTGCTGCTGTTCTGGATTTTGCAGAAGGCAACCGGCGCGGTGTGGCGCAGCTTTTTCGTGGCTCTGCTGTTCGCCGTACATCCGCTGAACGTGGAGACCGTCGCATGGATCGCACAGAGAAAAAGTCTGCTTAGCGTATTCTTCTCTTTGCTGACGGTGGCCGCGTATGGATGGTACGTCCGTCGCGGTGGATGGAATCGATATCTCCTGCTGATTTTCGTTTTTGCTTTGTCTCTGATGGCCAAACCAATGGCGGTCAGCCTGCCTTTGCTATTGCTCCTGTTCGACTATTGGCCGTTACGTCGCTACGAGGAACTTGCCGCGCCACGCCGCTGGACCAAACTGACTCTGGAGAAACTGCCCTTGCTCGCGATGAGCGCCGCAAGTTCCGTGCTCACCGAGATGGCGCAAGGGGCAGGAGGTTCGGTGATGGGCCTGTCGCTTCTGCCGGTCTCCACGCGCATCGAGAACGCCGTGATTTCCTACGTTGCTTACATAGGCAAAATACTGTGGCCTGCGAAACTGGCGACGTACTACCCGCTGCGATTTTCTCCGCCGCTCGGTGATGCGATCGCGTCGGCAGCAATTTTGGTTGCCGTCAGTGCCCTGGCGCTCTACGTGCGCCGATCGCGCTACATCGCCGTGGGATGGTTTTTCTTCATCATCTCGATGATTCCGGTGATCGGGATTGTCCAGGTTGGTTTTCAGGGAATGGCCGGCCGTTACGCGTACATGCCTGCTATCGGCCTGATGATCGCCGTGGTCTGGGGTGTGGCCGATGCCATCCAGGTGGTCCCGGTCGCGCGTGCTTCCCTATCTGTGGTGTGTCTTTGCGCCGCGATAGCGTTCAGTGTCACCACGGCACGCTACTTACCCGCGTGGCAAAACTCGGTAACGCTGTTCGCCCATGCGCGCGCGGCGTGGGGACAGCCCGATATGTGGCTCGAGCAGCTTTATGGCAACGCATTGTTTTCCGCCGGACGCATCGATGAAGCTCTCGAGCACTATCAGGCCTCGTGCACGATTCAGCCGCGGACGGAATACTGCCACTACAATATCGCCCACATTTTCCTGGGACGCGGTCAGTCCCATGACGCCATCGGCGAATACAACCTTGCCCTGGGCTACACTGCCAACCGAGACATGGCGCTGCTTTGCCTCACCGAAGAGGCGGAGGCACAGTTGCAGGTTGGGGACTACATCGCGGCTGAAAGTGCCATAGCAAAAGTTCTCACCATCGACCCGTCGAACTCTGCCGCTCAGCAGTTGCGGGAGCAGATCATCCACAGAAAAGAGGGCGCGAACTGATTTGGAGATCGGGGGCATGTTGTTTCAGGCTGCCTGCTACGTGCTGCTCTTCCTGGTGTGCGTCGCGGTTTTTGCAAAGGTTCGATCGCGGATCGTGCGACAAGCCGTTCTTCTCGCTTCGAGCGTCGTCCTTTATCTGACCTGGCAGCCCTGGTTCGCTGCCGTCTTGCTCACATCGATCGTCGCCAATTTCCTTCTTGGCAAGTGGCTGCGCGCCAAGCCGCACTGGCTGCCGCTCTCGGCAGGGATCTTTTTCAATCTGGCCTTGCTCGCGGTCTTCAAATATGTTCCTCAACTTACATTCCACATTTTGCCGTCGTCATTGCAGGAAGCGACTCGCCTCGCACTGCCATTAGGAATCTCTTTCTGGACGTTTCAGGCCCTCAGCTATCTGTTCGACCTTTACCGCGGAGAGGATCTCGATCCAACGTTCGCCGAGTTCGCCCTCTACATGGTGTTCTTCCCGGTCACCATCTCGGGCCCGGTCTGCCGCATGCCAGACATGCTCCCGCAATTCCGCTCCGAAGAAACAACTGCGTGGAGCGACATCGGGCTAGGACTGCGAAGAATCGCAATTGGCGTGTTCATGATGCAACTGGGCAAACTGCTAGGCCAAGGGATTCTGGCAGGAGATGGGATCGCCAGTGGCTTCGATCACACCACGCAGTGGTCCGCCACCGACGTCTGGTGTCTCGCCTTCGGCTACGGACTGCAACTCTTCTTCGATTTCGCGGGATATAGCCACGTCGCTATCGGCGCGGCCAGAGCGTTGGGGATCACAGTTCCCGAAAATTTCGACCGTCCCTTTGCCTCTACGAACCCCTCCGTATTTTGGATGCGCTGGCACATGTCGTTATCGTTCTGGATCAGAGACTACGTCTTTTTTCCACTGGCACCTCTGCGCCGCGAGATGTGGTGGCGCCATCTGGCGCTGGCGTTATCGATGGTCGTGTTCGGCCTCTGGCACAAAGCCACTCTGTTGTTTCTGATCTGGGGCTGCTATCACGGAGTACTGCTGGTTTCGCAACGCCTGTTGCAGCAGGCCGAACGCAGATTCAAATGGCAACTGCCCAGGATCTGGACTCCGTTCTCATGGCTCGTAACGGCCGCGCTGATCAGCCTGGGATGGATTTTCTTTCGCGCGAATTCCCCGGCGCAGGCGCGCTATATGCTGGCGGCGGTCGCTACACCCGGAAGTTACGCCTCTCACTACCTCAGTTCGAGCCTTTACATTCTGATCGCGATTCTTTCCGCAGGGTATGCGGCTGTGTTGCTGGTCAATGATGCTCTCAACCGGGCCACAGATCCAACAGACGCGTCCGGGCACCAGTCGGGGATGTTGTCGCTAATGTCTCGTTCGCGCTGGTTCTGGCTTCCCGCCGTCTACGCGCTAGCGTTGCTCGTGGTGTTGATGATCACGCTCACGCAACAGGGCGGTGTCGGCCAGATGATGTACCGCAGTTTCTAGCCGCCGTGAATAGTGCGTCGCCGTTAAAATGCGGTATCGCCGCGAATGCGTACATCCCCGTGGAAGAGCGGCGCTTCAGCGCCGCGTAATGGGCATCCGCTGAGTTGGGCATTCGCCCGAGTGGTCGCGGTTCCTGCCCAGCGAAGCGCAGACCCTCCAAACCTCTTGCGACCCTGCCTGCTAGAATTTCATCTACTGAGTCTGCATGTTTCTTAAGAGCCTCCGCCCGCTGCTGCCCTACCTGAAGCGCTATCGCTGGGCCTACGCTTTCGGCAAAGGCTGTGTGCTGCTCCACAACGGTATTTGGGTGCTCTTCCCGCTGGTCATTGGCAAGGCTTCTGACGATCTGAATCAAGGCGTCACGCGCCACAAGCTTCTGGTCTACGCCGGATTGCTGCTCGCCATCGCCGTCACCAAGGGGATATTCCAGTTCCTCACACGCTGGGTCGTGATCGGCGTATCGCGCGACATCGAATTCGATCTACGCAACGATCTCTTCGCGCGGCTCGAAGGACTGAGTTACTCCTACTATCAGCGCAACCGCACCGGCGACATCATGGCGCGCGCGACCAACGACTTGAACGCCGTCCGCATGCTGCTCGGCCCGGCGATCATGTATTCGGCCAACACCATCGTCTACACCGCCGGCGCGCTGGCATTCATGATCTCGATCAACCCGAAACTGACGCTGCTCACATTCCTGCCGCTTCCGGCGGTGAGCATCGTGATCCAGACCTTCGGGCGCCGTATCCACGAGCGCTTCGAACGCATTCAGGCGATGTTCTCCGACATCTCGGCCCGCGCCCAGGAGAATTTTTCCGGCGCTCGCCTGATCCGCGCCTATGTACAGGAAGAAGCCGAGATCAAAGCGTTCGAGCGCGAGAACAAAGAGTACATACGCCGCAGCCTGAAACTGGTGCGCCTGATGGGCATGCTCTGGCCCACCCTGGAATTGATGCTGGGTTGTGCGGTGGTTCTGGTGCTGTGGCTCGGCGGACGAGAGGTGCTGACGGGACAATTAACACTGACCCGCATCACGAATCTCGTCGGGACATATCCCGGAATTACCACCACTTTGAAGATCGACGGCTCCATGAGCGTCGGCCAATTCGTTTCATTCAGCACCTACATGATGCAACTCACCTGGCCGATCATTGCTCTGGGATGGGTCATCAACATCTTCCAGCGCGGGACAGCCTCACTGATCCGCATCAACGAGATCATGCAAGAGCAGTCGGAAATCCAGGACGTGCCGGATGCTCAGGCTCGCGAGATCAACGGCGAGATCGAGTTCCGCAGTTTGACGTTCAGCTACGGCGGCAAGCCGGTTCTGCGCGACGTAAACCTGCGCGTACCCGCAGGCAGCAGCCTCGCGATCGTGGGCCCGACCGGATCGGGCAAAACAACCCTGGTCAATCTGATTCCGCGCGTATACGACGCCGACCCAGGCATGGTGCTGATCGATGGCCGCCCCATCCGCGAGTATTCTCTGGAATCCCTGCGCCGCAGCATCGGGTTCGTTCCTCAGGAGACGTTCCTGTTCAGCGACCGCATTCGTGAGAACATCGCCCTGGGAGTCGACTCGGCCACCCACTCCGACATTCACGATGCAGCCGACGCCGCCAATATCGCTGTCGACATCGAAGGCTTCCCCGAGGGCTACGAAACCCTGGTCGGCGAACGCGGCATCACGCTCTCAGGCGGCCAGAAGCAGCGCACAGCGATTGCTCGCGCGCTGATACGCAATCCAAGGATCCTGATCCTTGACGACGCACTCTCGAGCGTCGACACCCACACGGAAGACAAAATCCTCAACCACCTACGCGACGTGATGGCAGGACGCACCACCATCTTCATCTCCCACCGCGTTTCCACTGTGCGCAATGCCGATCGCATTGCCGTGTTGCATGGCGGACGCATCGTCGAACTCGGCACCCACGACGAACTTCTTGCCTTGAACGGCTACTACAGCGACCTGTCCAGTAGCCCTGTTGACCTGCTGTTGACATCCGGGCCAGCTACTTCGTCTATACTCTCGGCAACTGGGGCAACCAACCCAAAACACTGCATGCAGCGCGTCGACTCGGAAGAAATCCTCGACTCCGATCAGTGTCCCGTACCCGATGCGGAGATCTCCCTGCGGGACTTGTGCCGGATCAATCGATGGTTCGGAGGCGTAGCCACCACTCGCAACCTGGTCGAGCGCGTCTCAAGTTCCACCGGACAAAAGCACTTCTCGCTGCTGGAGGTCGCATCCGGACATGGCGAAGTCCCGCGAGTCGCGGCGTCGCAGCTGGTGAAAAAGGGAATCACACTGGAAATCACCGATCTCGACCGCGTTCCCTCGCACCTGCGGAAAGGGCATCGTGCACTGGTCGCCGATGCGCTGGCTCTTCCCTTCCGCGACGACAGCTTCGACCTGGTAAGCTGCAGCCTTTTCGCGCATCATCTCGACCCCGAGAACTTAGCCCGGTTTGTGGACGAAGCCTCGCGCGTCAGCCGCTGTGCAGTCCTGATCAATGACTTGATCCGCCATCCGTTACATCTGGCGCTCGTGTTCGCAGGATTTCCCTTGATGCGCAGTCATGTCTCTCGCCTCGACGGAGTCGCGTCGGTGCGGAGAGCGTATGTCCCCGAAGAGGTGCGCCAGATTCTTACCAATGGAACGAGAGCTGCCGAGAATGTCGAGATCTCGACTCATTACCTCTTCCGCATGGGAATCATCATCTGGAAAGGTCGTTCTTCACGGCAGGGCGAGTTCCAGGCTCTCAGTACCTCAGCGGCCTAGCCGCCCACTCTTTGCTACTGCTGGCGAACCTGTTCTTGTCAAGAAACGACAATGGCGCCGACAACGAAACCAGGTAGCATGATTTCCCGAAATATCAAGCGATCACCTGTTCCGCATGCGTGTGACCGTCTCGAAGGGCGCAGGATACGAATGGAACGACGCTTCCTCTGCCCTTATCTCAATTGCACCGCGATGGCCTCGGTAAGGCTCATAGGCTTTCCCAGGTCGTGAACCTCAATGGAACGACCATGCTTCGCATACGCCGCGATCACGGTGGACTGTGACCAGTCCAAGTCCCACCCGTTTTCGATTGCCACCAGATAGTAGGAACCTGGCACAACTCCGTAAAGGCTGAACGTGCCATCGAGGTCGCTCTGATCACGGCGAAAGAGGTCGCGATGGCCTTCGGGGTCCTTGGGAACCAGCACCACCATCGCGCCGGCAAATCCCTGGCCGGCCTTCTTCACGACTCCCTCGACTTCGACGCTACCCGCAACGAGTGTGAGCGAGGCAGAGGCCGACGCGCCCGGCCCGAGAACGACACTATGCCCCGAGATGTCGGCTCCCTCGGCCGTCATCCGTGCAATGGAATATGGCTTGCGTGCTCCCCACACCAGAACGTCGTATCGCCCGGCGGGAACTTGATCGATCTCCGCTTCTCCCTTCGCATCGAGTACGCGATAGCCATTCATACTTTTGCCCTTCGAGCGCAACCCAACCGAAAATCCCTTGGGAATGGAACTCTCTCCCGGTATTTGCACCGAAATTTTCAGGGTGCCTGCCGGTTCGGCGGTAGCGGCGTCGATCTGCTCGCCATCTTTGCTGAGATCGATTCCGTTCATCCGCACGGTTGTGCCTTGCCCTTGCAGCCAGAGGTTGTAATGCCCAGCCGGAATTCCGGTGATTTCAAACACGCCAGGCGAGACCTGAGATGCACTGCTGGGCTGGATAAATGTCGAGCCCTCGAAGGCCGGTTGTTCCAATCGCGGAAAGGCGAATCCGCGGTGCGTATCGCCCGGGACACGAAAGAGAAGGCGCAGGGCAGGAACCGGATTCAAGTGAATGTCGACCTGCGCGCGATCGCCGCCTTTCAACGAAATCGGCGCGGCGCTGTCGCAATCGGTCACGTCTGGGTAGTAAGTAACCGGATAAGCTACATCGAGCGATCGATCAACGGTGGCTCTTTCCCGCGGACCTGATGTCGAAGGAGGATGCACCGCATACCAGGGAGTTGCACGCGCCGACAGAAAGTATGTTCCTGGCATCAACCCGGACAGTTCATAGGTTCCCAGATCGTCGGTCTGGGCAGCGCTCCTCTCTTGTATCTGGTCTACGCCTTCCTGGTGATTGTCGTAATACAGACTAACGCTGGCTTGTCGGACCGGTTCTCCGGCTTCGTCGAGCACTTTGCCCCAGATCACGGCATTGGGCGCCAGCTTCAGCACCAGCGCTTCGGTATCGAGTCCCGCTCCCGTGACGATTGCCGTCGAGAATTGATCGTGTTGATCATACGAGGCGGTAATGAACCCGCGTTTCGCACCGCTGAGCGAATACTTTCCCGCTCTAACATTCTCAAACGCGAACCTGCCATCTTCCGCAGTGATGATGGATTCGAACTTCTGTGAGTTCTTCACGTCTACCAGTGTGACCCGCGCTCGATCGAGCGGATGCGCGTCGGTCTTGCTGACCACGGTTCCAGCGACTCTATAGACTGCCGCAACGTTAGCGGATCCCTGAGAATTTGGGATCTGCGCCGCTGCGAATCCAGAGGCGAGTAATACACTGCACGCAGCGGCCACGAACGAACCCATCGATATTTGCGAAATCGACATCGTTTCATCACTCGCTCGAAATCGTCTCTACCTGTACCGTGGTCTTCTGACCCGCTGCGAGATGAACGACCGGACCTTTCGACTCGTATGCTTTCATCGCTTCGGCATCGCGATAAGGAAGGCGTGGTTGCGCAGTGGAAAAAGCCAACACGCGGTAATCGCCCGGAGCCATCCCTGGAGAGGTGAATTCGCTGCCGCTCGAAACTGTGATCTCCCTGAATTCTCCTGAACCCCCGGGCAACGGAACCAGGTACATCCAGACAGCCGCGGCGTCGGCGGATCCGTCGCCCGGCGCTGTCGCTGATTGCAGGGCAAGGGTTGCGACCGTTCCGTCAAGTTCCGCTACATCGTCGCGCACTCTGACTTCAATCGGTGTGGCTGTGCTTGAGCCAATCGTCAACGGCTGCCGCAGCAAATCTGTGGACCCCTGAGTCGCCGAAGCAATGTAGCCACGCGAAGTGTGGAGTCGCAGCCAATATCGCCCCGGAGAAAGATCTTCGATCACCAAACTATCGTCATTCGATCCGGTTGGCGGACGAATGGTTCCGAATCGCGGTTGCTCTAAATCGTCTGCACTCTCAACCGTGGCTTGCAAGTAGATTCGAGGGCCGTGCAAGGAAAATGTGTGCTTCCCGTCATTCCAGCTTGCAGAAGTGTTCCAACTTGTGTCTGTAAATTCTTCTCTCACATCCAGCCTGACGGAACTTTTGGGAACCAGGGTAAGTGCAGGTCCATCGACTGCCGCTCCGTTGACGCGAATGTTTACGCTGCCACTCACGGAGTTCTGGCCGAACGTTGAGGCCTCCACGACGTAAATGCCATTCGGTAATAGCCCCACAATCGCCTGCTGAGCGGCGTTCTGGCCCAAGCGGTAACCCGGCCCGCGCTGGCCTTGAACGGAAATATTCAACCCGCCTGTCGTCTCGGCACCTGCGACCGGAATCTTGACCGGGTAGTAAGGCTGCCGCGCAAGGGAGATGTCGGCCTGAAATTCCTGTCCCGCGGTGAGTTCGATGGTCGATGCGGCGGAGAAGTCGGAAGCGCCCGGATAGTAAACCGGCGGAAACCCGTACACCTGAGAGCCCGGAATATTGGTAAGGGGATCGTTGTCCATGTACTCTTGCGTCGCCAGTCTGTAGGAGCCCGGCTCCAATTCCGCGAAACGAAACTCTCCAGCAGAGTTCGCACGCACTGTCGATGACGGTGTCCAACGCGGTAGACCCTCGCGCACCTGGCGCGAGAACAGTTGAACCATGACGCCAAGAGGGGCATCGCCGGAAGCGAGAGTAATTCGTCCTTTGATGATCGCTTCGGGTATGAGGGTGATCGTAAGGTCATCGCCGGACGACGGCGCGACGTGTACTCTCCCGTTGGGATCGTCCAGGAAACCCGGTTTGCGGGCATCGAACCAGTACGCACTCCCGTGTCTTGCGTAGGGCCACGGCCGTCCTGAATGACCACCGCTGAAAATCATTCCACCCACAGCAGACCCGGATTCTGGAGCGGGAAGCGTGATTTCGAAGCGACCTTCTCCGTCCGTCAAAACCCCGGCGCGATCGTCGGAAGTAACGACCAGCACACGCGGGATAGGCGCTTGGGTGACGGCGTTGATCACGGTCCCGCGCACAGTTTCGCTTTGCGGTTCGCCAGATGGTGCCGCCTGGCCGAGACTCTGCGTCGCGACTACAAGCATGGCGACGAAGCAGAGTGGCAGACGCCGGAGAAAGATTGGCTTGGCGATCCGAAAGAACATCATTTCGGCCCTCGACTCTTTGCTTGGGGTGCCAGAACCAGTACGCAATCAAATTACATATTGGAGCGTCTTATACGCGAAAACGTCAATCCCCACGGAAACGAAATCTGAGGCTCAAAAACTACCTGACCACTAGCACTTCCCGCACGTTGTCGCGGGCAAGGAAAAATTTGATAGAAGCGAAGTCGCGGAAGAGAGTTTCGATGTGGCGGTTATTAAAGACTCGCTGCAGGCGGAAGCCGTCGATGATGGCGGTGTGAATGGCTCCAGTCGGCCCGCGGCGTGCCTCGCGGCGCATTACGATCTTCTGCATTTCCAGCGTGTCTTTGCCGACGATGTGGAAGCGGTAGCACGGAGAGTCTGGCCCGGCATCCTTGGTGTGGAAGAAAGCAAGCAACATCCCGCCCGGCTTCAGCACGGACCATAGACGCCCCATGACCGGACGCACCAGGCTCTCATCGAGATAGTCGGCTAAGTTCCAGCAGAGTACGACATCAAAGTGTGCGGCCGGATAGAGCAGGTTATCCGCCAAGAATTTGCGGCTATCCAGCGTCACACTGCCCTGCTCATCTTTGATGACAAGATGGGGCTCTGTCGAAGCCACCAGAAGGTCTTCGCTGTAGATCTTGTGGGCGCGCCCAGTAAAGAAGGTGATGTTGGTAGGGGAAGTCGAGCCGAGATCGAGAACGCAAAGCGGTGTCTCGGACTCCCATAGACGCGCAAGTTCGCCAAGGCCGCTGGAGCGGCGCGTCAGTTTTTGCGGTCCTTGCGGGGTCTCCGCCTGTGAGCCGCTCGATGAACCGCGAAAAAGCTTCATGAAGTTTTGCGCCACCGTTGCCATCAGACCTACTCCGGTACGTCCGAGGCAGCGAGTGCTCTGGGACTTGAAACAGCTTTTGCAACTAAAACTTTAACCTGCCATACGCTCTGCAAGTAGTTACTTTCCTGCGGCCTTCTCGGCTTTGCCCGAAATATCGACCTTACCCTTCAGAAAAGCGCCTTCTTCAATGGCGATGCGCTGCGTGCTGATGTCCCCCGTGACCACGGCCGACTTACGTAATTCGACGCGGTCGCTCGCCTGCACGTTGCCCTCGAGCTTTCCCTGCACCACGACTCCCTTGGCTTCCACCGAAGCTTTCACCTGCCCATTCGGTCCCACGGTCAAACTGTGACTCTTCAGCGAGATAGTGCCCTCTACTTGACCATCGACGTAAAGGTCTTCGCTGCCCGACAACTCACCTTTGATGACCACGGATTTGCCAATCTGCGCCAAGTCTGCCGACAACGGAGCACTCATGGATATTTCTCCTTTATAGGAAGCGGATACTGCTTACCGGAATTCTGGGAAGGCAGGTTTTACCGGGACGGCCGCCGCTGCATCGACTATACCCAACTCTCAGAGTGGGCGGCAAGCCAGAGAGAGTGGGCATCTGACTGGAAT
>QIAL01000288.1:0-14559 GCA_003225535.1 Acidobacteriota bacterium
TGTACTCGCGCGATCCACTTTGATCCGCGCAAAACCTTGATTCCAGAGATCTTACCCGCAAAATCTTCCGGACAAAGGAGTTAGCTCGCCGCCGGTCATCCTCGAGCCACATGTCATGCTCTAACCGGTTGTCATCCTGTCTCTAACGACGTGAGCCCGAGTCAAGCATTTTTGAGCAACACCTCTCCGCTAGCGCCTGTGGTTTCAAAGAAGCGCCATTTCGCTCTCTCGGAAAAGGGTTTGCGATGTTGACCAAAGCTCGTGTTCTCTCAATCGTGCGGTGGACGCAAGGTCTCACCACCCATCTCTTCGGGACGTGCTCCCATAATTGTTGGTTCGAACTCCCCGCTCGTCGGGGAGGCAGGCTGCCCACTCAAGCGGTCGGTCTAACCTTCGACCACAGAATGACTCGGGCTCGCCTGCACAAGCGCCTTGCACAGTTGCGCGTACGTCCAGTCCTCGCGCAACATCAAGTACAACCTCAGGGCCAGCTTGCGCGCCACCGCCACCTTGGCCAGGGCGCGATGTTTGCGCGCTGCCAGGCGCCGATAGAAGCGCCCCAACTCGGCGTCATAACGCGCCGCCGACTGGCCCGCTTCCACCAGCAAAAAACGCAGAAACGAATTGCCCTGCTTCGTGATGTGTCCCAGTTTCTGCCACTCGCCGCTGGAATGCTCGCTGGGAATCAACCCGAAGTAGCTGCCCACTTGCCGGCCCGAGGTGAAGCGTTCCGCCGGTCCCAGCGTCAGCACCATGGCCAACGCCGTCACCGGACCCACTCCCGGATGGCTCATCAACTTCATCGCCGATGGCCGTTGCTTCACTTCCTCCTCCACCTGCCGGTTCAGTTGCTGGATTTCCTGTTCCAGTCGGTCCAGCATGGCCAGCAAGCGCTCCCGCCGGACGGCAGCGTAGGGCAACAGTTCCAGCTTCTCCAATTCCGCTCGCCCCACTTCCGTCCAAAGCTTGCGCTTCCTCTGCACCCCTTGGCTCAGCGCCAGCGCATGCAGTTGGTTCTTGGTGCGCGTCCGGGCCTGCACTTGCTTGTGCCGATGCACCAGCAACTGCCGCACGTCCCGCTCCTCCAGCGTCGGCACCCAGATGCACGGAAACCGATCCTCCATCAGCAAGGTCCGCAGCTGCTTCGCGTCCCGCCGGTTGGTCTTCTGCTGGCGCACTTCCATGGCCCGGATCCGCGCCGCATCCCCCACCCACAACTCGTGTCCGCACTCCGCCAGCAAGCGCTCGAACCAGGGATAATGCCCGCAGGCCTCCATCCCTACCCGCACCGCCTGCCCCGCCAGCGCGCGGTAGAACTGCTCGGCCTCCGCCCGATGGCTCAGCGCTCTTTCCTGATACTCTCCCGTTCGTTTGTCAAAGATCGCGACCTGCTGAAACCCCGGATGAAAATCACAGCCTATAATCAGCATGACGTTGGCTCCTTCGCTGAGAGCCTTGGTCGACTTTCGCAGCTTCCATCGTACTCGCCGCAATCGAGCCAACGTCGTTATGCAATCAAGCGAAGCGAAGGACTATGCACTCGCTCGCGTCGCAACCACTACTTTCCCGGCGCCTCGTATTCCAGCGACATCCCCATCGATGCGCGCACATCCATCATCGTTTCACCTGAGACCTTGCGCGCCCGCTCCGAGCCAGCTTCCAGAATATCCCACGCCAGCTTGGGATTCTCCTCAAATTTCCTGCGCCGCTCCTGCATGGGACTCAGCAAGCGCAACAGTGAATCGGCCGCCCAACCCTTGCACTCGATGCACCCGATGCCCGCCGACCGACAGCCCTCATTTACTTTTACCATCGTCTCTTTGCTGCTGAAAATCTTGTGTAGATCCCCTACCGGACACACATCGGGATTCCCCGGATCCGACCGCCGTACCCGCGCCGGATCGGTCACCATCGTCTTCAACTTCTGCCGCACGACCGGCTCCGGATCGGCCATCATGATGGTGTTGCCATACGACTTCGACATCTTGCGCCCGTCAGTTCCCGGCAGCTTCGCTGCCGGTGTTAGCAGACTCTGAGGCTCGGGAAACACCTCCGGCCTACTAGGCGGGACAATCATAGGTAGGCCGGTACCAAAGGGGTTAGCCACGTGTTTGATGCCAGCGTAAAATCCGTTGAATCGCCGCGCAATCTCCCGCGTCAACTCGATGTGCGCCACCTGATCTTCGCCGACCGGCACCACGTCCGCCTTGTAAATCAGAATGTCCGCCGCCTGCAGCACCGGATATCCCAGGAACCCATAGGTTCCCAGATCCTTATCCTTGATGTTCTCCCGCTGCTCTTTGTACGTGGGCACGCGCTCCAGCCAGCCCAAGGGCGTGATCATCGAAAGCAGCAGGTGCAATTCCGCATGAGCCGGAACATGCGATTGCATGAAAATCACCGACTTCTCCGGATCGAGCCCGGCAGCCAGCCAGTCGAACACCACTTCCAGCGAATTCTCTTTGACCTTCGAAGTGTCGGCGTAATCGGTGGTCAGCGCGTGCCAATCGACCACGCAGAAATAGCATTCGTATTGATCCTGCATCCCGACCCAGTTTTGCAGCGCCCCCACATAGTTGCCGAGGTGCAACTTTCCAGTCGGACGCATGCCGCTGAGCACACGTTTACGTTTCTGCGACGAAGCGGTCATTTTCCAGGAAGCCCCACTTTCAGAGACACGATGACCCATGCGGAGATTCCGAGATCATTCAAATGTAGAAGTGTCATGCGGAGCTAAGTCGATACTACCATGCGGAAAGCCCGAAAATGTGGAAAGCCGGAATGTGGGGACAGCCGCCCCCGGCTGTCCGCCGTGCGCAGCACGCCTTCCTGGCTCGCGCCAAACCGATGCAATCGCAACGGCGCCAACCGCACCGATGCTTTATAATTCGCGCCAATCTTCAGAACCCGATCTGTGACTACTCTCGCCCGCAAACTGCGCGCCACCGACTACTTCACGCTGGGGTGGGGCACCATGGTCGGTGTCGGCTGGCTCGTCATCATGGACGACTGGCTGCTGCGCGCTCGTCATTGCGATGCCCGATGCCGCAGGCGAGGTCGCCTACACAGCGGCCGTCTTCCCGCGGGCAATAAGTTTCGCCACCGGCTGGATGATGACCCTTGCCTACTTCATCGTCTGTCCGTGGGAGGCTGTCGCGGTCGGACGCATCGCCGCCTACATTTTTCCCGGGCTTGATTCGATGGAAATTTATCGCATCGCTGGGCGACCGGTGTATCTTCCTCATCTGATCGTCGGGCTCACACTCACGGCCTTGCTCACGGTGCTCAACTACCGAGGCGTACGCCTCAGCGCTACCTTCCAGAACTGGACCAGCTTCGGTACGCTCGCGCTCTTCGTTGTGTTCGTCGCGGCAGGTGCAAGCCGAGGCAGTGTTGCGCATTTCCCTCCACTGTTCACGCACGCTCCGCTGGTCTCGATTCTGCTGGTAATCCAGATCGTCCCTTACTTCATGACCGGCTTCGAGTCGGTGGGCAAAGCCGCGGAAGAAGCAGGCCCCGAGTTCCGTGCTCAAGGATTCTTTCGCGCCATCTGGATGGCAATTATCATCGGCACGCTTTTCTACGCCTGCATCGTAGGGGCGGTAGCTTTCGTAGCGCCGTGGCGCAAGCTGACGGGCGAGAAATTCATGACCGCGGTTGCGTTTGAGCAAGCGGTCGGCAGCCGCTGGATCGTCAACATCATTCTCGCGACGGCTTTGTTATCGCTGTTTAAATGCTTCAACGGAAACTTCGTCGCCGCCAGCCGCCTGTTCTTTGCTTTAGGCCGCCGCGGCATGATTGCGCCGAGGGCAGGAACAGTGCATCCACGATTTCAGACTCCATCGTCTGCCGTCCTCTGCGTCGGAATCGCAACCGGGGCGTGCATGCTCCTGGGCGATGCCATCCTCGTGCCTGTGACCGAAGTTGGCTCGGTCGCCTGCGCCATCGGTTGGGCAGCAGCATGCGCGGCGTGCCTTGCATTGGCGCACTGGAAGCCCGATGTAGTTTCGTTGTCGGCGGCCGAGAAGACCTTTGCACTATTTGGTTTGGTTGTCGCGGTTGCGCTGGCCCTGATGAAAATCGTCCCGACAGTTCCAGGCCACTTCACGATGTATGAATGGTTGGCCCTGGGTGCTTGGTGTGTTCTAGGCGCGATTGCCGCGGTAACAAAGTAGCGCCGCCGTCCCGGCGGCTGTGGGACCGGGCGTCTCGCCCGCCCTGCTGGAAGTGGTAATGAAAGAAGGTAGGATGTCATCCATGCTCTCAAAGCGAATCACATTCACTATAGTCATAATCCTCATTTTCGCGTCGAACCCTGTCCGCGCCCAGGCCCCAAGCTCCTTCGACATCGTCGTCACCAACGGCCACATCATCGACGGCACCGGCTCTCCGTGGTACTCCGGGGACCTCGGAATCCGCGACGGGAAGATCGCCGCCATTGGCAATCTCTCCGCCGCCCAGCGCCAGCGCACCATCGACGCCGCCGGCAAGGTGGTCGCTCCGGGTTTCATTGACATGCTCGGCCAATCCGAGCTGACGATTCTCGTCGACCCACGTTTGCCGTCGAAGATCTATCAGGGCATCACTTCGGAAATCACCGGAGAAGGGAACTCGATCGCTCCACTGAACGACGCCATCATCGAGTCCGACCGGGTCGGTTACGACCATTACAAGATCAGTCCCGACTGGCGAACGCTGCGTCAGTACTTCGCGCGTCTCGAGAAGCAGGGAATTGGCATCAATCTCGCGACCTATGTTGGCGCCACGCAGGTTCGCCGGATGGTGCTGGGCGATGACAACAAGCAGCCCACTCCCGAGCAACTCGACCAGATGAGGGCCCTGGTGCGCGATGCCATGAAAGACGGCGCCGTCGGCGTTTCGACTTCGCTCGAATACGCTCCCGCGCCCTACGCGAGGACCGACGAGTTGATCGCCCTTGCGACCGAAGCGGGCAAGTCCGGCGGCATTTATGCCACGCACATGCGCAACGAGAGCGACTCGGTGCTCGAAGCGATCGACGAAGCCCTGCGCATCGGCCGCGAGGCTCACGTTCCGGTCGAGATCTGGCACATTAAGGTCGCCGGCAAAAACAACTGGGGACACATGCCCCAAGTCGTTGCCAAGATCAATGCGGCACGCACCGGCGGCGCCGACGTCACCGCCGACACCTATGCGTACACGGCCTGGTACAACGATTTCTCCGCCTTCATCCCCGCATGGGCGCACGATGGCGGCACCGCAAAACTGGTCGAGCGTCTGAAGGATCCCGCCACCCGCGAGCGCATTCGCAAGGACATGCTCACGCCTTCGCGCGACTGGGACAATGAATGGCAAGAGATTCCCGGCCCGGACGCCATCATGATCGGCGCCGTTGCCAATCCGAAGCTGGTTCCCCTGCAAGGCAAGCGTCTTTCGGAAATTGCCAAGCTGTGGAACAAAGATCCCATGGACGCGCTCTTCGATTTCCTCATCGAGGACCCGAACACGGGCGTCGCGGTTTTCGGCATGTCGCAACCCGACGTGACCCTGGCGCTGCAACAGCCCTGGGTTTCGATCGATAACGATTCGGAAGGCACTTCGCCCGAAGGAATTCTCGGCCAGGCGCATCCCCACCCGCGCGCCTATGGCACGTTCCCACGCATCCTGAGCAAGTACGTTCGCGAAGAAAAAGTGCTCACCTTAGAAGATGCAATTCGAAAGTGTTCTGCGCTTCCGGCGCAGCGTATGCGCCTGACGGATCGCGGTGTGCTCAAGCAGGGAATGTGGGCCGACGTCGTGATCTTCGATCCGGCAACGGTGCGCGATCGCGCCACCTTCGACAGCCCCAACCAGCTTTCGGAAGGAATGGATTACGTGTTGGTCAACGGAACGTCTGTGATCGAGCAGGGAAAAATGACGGGCAAACTGCCGGGGAAAGTTCTGCGCGGGCCGGGATATGATCGCTAGCTTGTGTGAGGACAACCGCCTTCGGCTGTCCGTCGCCCCAAGGGCGACTACTTTTGCCTGCGCAGCCGCCATGAAAGCGGTTCCTTCCCCTACTCGATTATGTCTCCTGTCTGAGCACTGAATTTCCGGTGCAAGAAGCAAGACGGCCGCTGGCGCGGCCGGACAGCCGAAGGCGGCTGTCTCCACAAAATTCTTCCTTATCTTTCGGAGTGCCGCTGTTACGGTTGAGGCTTCAGCCGCGCCTGTTCGGTAGAGTTGATATGTGTAACGCGTGGATCAGCAAGAGTCCCGGTAATCGTATAGGAACTGACTCCTGATCCCGCTGGAACTCGCGCCATCTTGAAATCAATTTCTCTATTCAATGTGGCAGTGCCGCTAACCTCGTAGGTTCCTTCCGGCGACTCCAGTTCGCCTTCGCTGACTTCGATCGTGCCGGCATGCAATTGCGCCTCTGCCGTGAACTTCCGGATCTTCAACGTCTTGGCACTGTCTCTTAATAGCACGTGGGGCAGGCTTCCATCTGCTACATCCACCTGCAGCGTCCCCTCGGACGATTGCCAGAAATCAGCGGCACACGGCCCTTGAATCTCGTAGCTCGCGCCGGCGCTCCCCTCAACCCACTCATCCTTCATCAACCTGGAAATGTTACCGAGGGAAATTGCCGTCAGGCTGCCGCTCCCGCTGCAAGCAGCAGGTTTCGCTCCGAAGTCCGCCAGCCAGTTCCCGCGATGCTTGCCGCCAAGCAGGTCTGCCTCCACCGACGTAGCCTCCAGCTTTCCAGCATCGAGACTGACATTCGCCGACACTTTGGAGGCCGTGACGCCGCGCAGCACAAAGCGGTCGGCTGTTAGGCGCCCGGATGCTCGCACGTGGGCCAGCAGCGACGGCGTAGGCCGTGCCGTTCCCAAGCGGTACCAGGGTCGGCTTTTCGGGCTAGGATTCGCCCACTCGTTGGCTTCGTTCAGCGAGATCTCGTCCGTATTGAGCTGGAAACGAACCTGACACTTCTCCGGACTTCCGCAGCCGCGCGGCATTTCCAGGGATCCTTTCCAAACGGTCCCCGCAGCCTTCAGACTTAGCTTCCCAACGCGCACTACATCCGGCGAGAGTTGCATTTCGGCCGACGAGATCTCCACCGGTTCTCCCGCACCGCGAAGGCCGAAGCGAACGTTCCGTAATTTTGCTGATCCAGTGACTTGCGGTCCCGCGAAAGCAGCCGTTCCGCCCAGGCCCATCCACGATCCTGCAATTTGCAGGTTCAATTGTGCTGAGCCTTCGGCCGCCGAGTTTAACGTGTGAAGCCCAAACACTCGGGCCACACGTAAAGTCCTGCCCACGTCGGCATCGCCAAGAATGGTGAAGCTGTATCCGGAGCGGTCAAGCAATCCGCGAACGGCCACGCCTCCCGCGCGCGCACGATCGAGTGCGAACGGCCCCAACTCGAATTGCGCGTGTCGCGCTGATTGCGTCCTTAACCGGTCTTTTGAAATGCTGGCCGTCGAGCTCGTCAGAATGATCGGAATCGTAACCGGACCCAGCTCAACCTTCTCGGATGTAGAACTCAGTCGCAACCCTGCAATCTCGCCATGAGCTTCTATATGAGACTGGACACCGGTGGCGGCGTTCTCCGAAACGGTGAGCTTGCCTCCCAGCGTTCCCTCCAGTAGCAAATCCTCAGGCAGATCTTTCTTCGCCCGCCGCGCGAGTGCGCCGATCGCGCTTGCGGGCAGATCCTGTGCGGTCAAAGTGAGGTGATACTTATGCCTGCCGGGAGCACTCGCGTTTCCTGTGATGGTCAGCAGTCCCGCTCCCACAGGAGCCATGCAGGCGATCCGGCGAAACTCATGCTCCTGCGCGCTGTACTCCGCGTCGCAGCGTCCGGCCAGGCGCAGCGAGGTCCCGCTCGTGATGTCGTAGCGGCGGAAATCATCCGCAGAAACTGTGCTCGATATTTTCAGCAGCGCCGGCGTTCCCGTGACCGCGGCGTCAAATCGAATGTCCCCCCGCCAGCCCCGGTCGTTGCCCGTAAAGAATTGCGTCATCTGCCCCAACTGCGCCCGGGCCCACTCGACGTTGAACTGCACAGGAGTGTCGCGAAAAGTCCCAGCGCGTTGCCAGGTGCCGCTGAGCTCAAGCTGTCCCGTGTCATTCAAATTCATGTCGCTGCGGAACGGCAGAGCCTTAAGCCGGACACCCCAGGTATCTTCCGACTCCTGCCACAACGAAAAATCCGCATTGGTCAGCGCGTAGGGTTTTTTCTCCGGGCCATTCTTGAAATTGATCCGCCCCGATGTTCCCTGGATGTAAGGGAAACTCGGCCTCGGCTCCGACGTCATTTTTCCGGTAGGCGCCAGCGGCGTGCGTGCCGCGCGCTCCAGCAGGCTCTGAAGGTTCCATCCGCCGCCCTCGTGGTGCGCGAGGTTGAGACTCGGCTCGGTGAGGTCCAGCTTCGATACTTCCAGCCTTCCGCGCAGCAGCGAACGCAGCCGAAGGTCCGCCGTTACCGCGCTTGCCCGCAGGATGGGTTCGGAGCCGAACGCAGGATCGTCATACACCACCAGATTCTCCAGATCAAAACCCGGTTGAGGCAGCACCCGAATGTGAACCGATCCGAGATCGACCGGACGCCCCACGGCCGCGCTAAGAGATGTAATGATCCTGGATTTCAGGCGGGATGCACCCGGTCGCACGAGGAACAGCGCCAGCAGCACCAACGCTGCCGCCGCGGCCCAACGGCGCTTGGAGGAGAAGATCTTCACCGCAATCTCACCGAAGATCCAAAGAAGTGAAGAACTACTTTACCGAGGAGAAACTTAACCCGATCGGTCCATTCAGTCTTGAGGTACTGGTTATCGGGAGTTTCAAACGACCAGTAAATAAACATCGGCCGCCCGATGACATTTTCCTTGGGAATAAATCCCCAATAGCGGCTGTCCAGACTGACGCCACGATGATCGCCCATGGCGAAGTAATGGTTGGGCGGAACCACGATGTCATCGCCCTGAATGTACGTTGGCATATCGATCGCCCAGTTCGTCCACACATTCGGATCATCGCCCGCGGGAATCGCCGGAAAATTGTTGCGGTAAACATCGGCCGGATTGTCTCTGTCAGTGTCGAGATACTTGACTTCATCGAGCGGTTGGCCGTTGCGATACACCACACCGTTCCGCAGGTGGATCTTATCTCCCGGTAAGCCGATGATCCGCTTCACAACATAGAGTCCCGGAGTCTGGGGCGACAAGAACACCACGATGTCGCGAAAGTGCACATCGCGGTAGGGAAGCAGCGGCCCAACCCACCCGCTCTTGGGCGCAAACTGGACTCGATTGACGAATACGTGGTCGCCGATCAGCAGCGTATTCTCCATCGAACTCGATGGAATCTCAAACGCCTGCACGACAAACGTAATGATGAAAAGCCCGGTCACCAGCACCGCCGCCAGCGACGAAAGAAACTCAACCGTAGTCTCTTTCGGCTTCTCTTCTTCGCCGTTCTTTTCTGCCTTTGCCAGCTTTTCTTCTTTCTTCACCACGGTCGCTTTCGTGTACTCGAGTGTTCCTTTGGGTCTCGTGGAAGAGCAGCCCTTCAGGCTTGCCCTGAGCTTGTCGAAGGGGCCGCGTCAGTCACACCTCACAACGGGCTTTAGCCCCTGAGGACCCGATCCATCAGTGTACCAGCCGCAGAGTCCGGTTCCATCGCGTGATCTGAAACAGGTGCGTGACCGCGTATGCCAGATGATAGATCCGCCCGCCCAAACTTGATGACGGATTCCGGTCCCAGTCCTGCACCGACCAGTAGATTACCAGAGGTCTTCCGATGATGTTCCCCTGCGGAACGAAGCCCCAGTAGCGGCTGTCCTGGCTGTCATCGCGGTTATCGCCCATCACGAAATAGTGCCCCTGCGGAATGATCAGTTCCCCGTCTTCCACCAGTTTCCGCATTTGCAGCCACCATGAGCCTTCCATATTCGCCGCAGGAATATCGGTTCTGGGGAAGTCGTCCCGGTAAAGATTGTTGGCGGGTTCCAGAAAATGTACGTACGGCTCGTCGATGGGCTTGCCGTTGATCAACACCTTTTTGTTGACCATGCGGAGCCGGTCGCCGGGGATCCCGATGACTCGCTTCACAAAATGCTGCTGCGGGTCCACCGGATAATGGAACACGATGATATCCCCGCGCGCGATCCTCTGATATGGCATCAGGTGATCGCCGAATCCAGACCCACCGTAGCAAAGCTTGTTGACCAGCAGGTAATCGCCGACCAGCAACGTATTCTCCATCGATTCCGAGGGGATCTGGAATGCCTGTGTGATGAAGGTGATCACAAAAATCGCAATCACCACCGTCCCCATCAGCGACTGCAGCGAACCGATCAAGTCTGAGCCAAAGCTGCTGGCGACCTTGCGAGCGGGAACTGGTGCCGGTTGCGATGTAGGCGAACGATCCACCGTAGGCTCGCTCGAAGCGGCGACTTCGACAGGCGGGTCCACCGGGCTCGGCAAGGCCGCGGGCTCGGGCTGCGAAACGGTAGGCTGGTTTAAAGAATCCATGAATCCTACTTATCCACCTCCAGCGGGGACCGTGCCGTCTTCCCGTCCGTATCCTTAGGCCGTGATGCCAGGTAGGTCAGCAATTGCCGCGCGGCGTCTTGTTCAGCAGTTTTCTTGGTCGAGCCTTGCGCGCGTCCAACAAATTCCGGACTGCGGTCGCGGGAATTCAGGCGGGCCTCTACGGTAAACGTCTTGCTGTGTTCCGGCCCCGCTTCCTCGACCAGCACATACGCTGGCTGCGGCAGCCCAAGGCTCTGCACCGCCTCCTGCAGCGCCGATTTGAAATCCGTAATGGGCAGGCTTCCGCCGCCGCGTTCCATCCGCTCCAACTCAGGCGCAATCACATTGCGGAGAACAAACTCGCGTGCCACTTCCAGCCCGCCATCGAGATAAATCGCCGCCAGAATGGCCTCCAATGCATCCACCAGCAGGGCCGTTTTGCCCCGTCCACCGCTCTTTTCCTCGCCACGCCCCAGGCGCAGATAGTGACCCAACTCCAGCTGCTGCGCCACCTGAATCAAATGCCGCTCACTCACCAGGTGTGCCCGCAGCTTCGAGAGTTCCCCTTCCCGAAAATGGGGGAAGCGCTGAAACAATTCTTCACTGGTCACCAGGGCCAACACCGCATCTCCCAAAAACTCCAATTGCTCGTTGTCACTGACCTTGTACTTACTTTCGCCGGCATGCTGCGCCTCGATTTCGCGCGCCTGCGAACTGTGCGTGACCGCCTGCTCGATCATCGCCCGCCGCCGGAAATGGTAGCCGAGCCCTTCCTCCAGCGCCGTGATTTCGCGTTCCTTCATAGATAGAGACGTTGCTTGCAACGTCTTGCTTCGAACGTCTCGCGCGAACGTCCCTGGGCGGGCTAGTTCTTCGGAGGTGTCCCAGCTTGCCCGGAAGTGCCAGTGGTCGAATACTTCATCAGGCGATCCTGCTCCTGCCGCGCTGCCTTTCCAGCAGGCGAATCGGGAGTATCCTTCGTCAGGTCCACTGCCTGCTGCACCGCCTTCAATGCCTCTGGAATCTTGTTCTGGAAGTCGAGCGAAAGCGCCAGATGATATATCGTGACTACGTCCGGCGACTGTGGAAGCGCGTCGATCGATTTCCTCAGATTCGCCTCCGCTTCCGGCCAGTGGCTGGCCTTGTAGGCAGCCATCCCGATGACAAAATAGGCCTGCGACCGGATGAAGTTCTTATAGTTCTTCAGTTGTTCCTCCGGATATCCGGTCGTTGGTACGTCTGTTTCCACCGTCACCAGGCTGCGTTCGGCACCTTTCTTGGCCGCTGCTAGACGCTCATCCTTGTCCAGACTGTCGTCTTTGGTCTGGTCGACGTCTGCCAGGGCGACGGCTACCAGCGCTTCAGGATCGTCGGGATCGATCGCCAGAACTTTCTTTGCTATCTCAACCGCCTTGGCCTCATTGTTGGCCTGCTGATAACGCAGCATTGCCGCCTTGTAAACAATTGTACGCACCTCGCTTGCGGGATATTTCGCGGCAAAGTCATTTGCCGCCTTCTCGCATTCCGCAGGGTCAGCTACTTTAACCGCTGCCTGGTACGCCGCATATTCTTCCTGGCTGTTAATTTTCGGCGGACGCTTTCCCTGTGGAGCTGCTGTCTGGCTTGCCCCTTGTCCGGCCGCCTGCCCGGCGGGAGGATTCTGCGCAGCCGGTTTATCCTGTCCCCAACTCCAAACGCAGATTCCGAGTACCACCAAGATGATCGCTATGCGCTTCATGCGTTCTCCTCGACCCAAACGTCCTTCATTTTCATTGGAATCCTGCAACGTGCATTCTATCCCAGCGGTAGTTCTGCTTCGTAGCGCCAGGTGCGCCACCCAAATATGCGTCGGGTACACCATCCTTGTCCCGCCGTTCTTTGGCGGGACGCGGTGGGGATTTTGACTTTCTCGAGCAGCGTCGCTCTGTCGTAGCGCCCGCGTCTCGCCGGCCGGGTGCCCCATTCTAGTCCCGCCGTTCTTTGGTGGGACTAGAGTGGGGATTTTGATTTTCCCCAGTAGCGCCCTTCTGTAGTCGCGCAAACCCGGTGATCGCGCGGGCATCTTGCCCACGCAGCGCTATTTCGCCGTGTCCTGCGGCTTCACCCTGGCCGGAGGTTCGTACGCCGCCTGCAGCCCGCGCTCGGCGGCAGCCTTCGCCTCCGGCAGCTCTGCTCCTGCACTCAGCGCCGCTCGATATTCGTTCAAAGCAGCCTCCCGCTCCGGCGGATCCTTCATATCTAGCATCCGCCCGAGATACACGTGCGACCAAGCCACGACCTTCGGATCCTTAGTCGCCTCAATGGCCTTATGGAAATTCGCCGCCGCCCCGTCCGGATTCTTATTCGCCACCGCGACCTGAGCCAGGATAAAGAGCGCTCGTCCTTCGTCCCCGATCTTCTTATCCAGAGCCTGCTGCGCAAGTTCCTGCGCCCCCTTGGGATCGCCCGCTGCCAGCCGTTTTTCGGCCGTCACCAGCACCCGCCGGTCCTCCAGTCGCGACAGTTGCACGAGTTCGGGCGCGGTATTGCGCGCAAACTGCACCTCACTCGCCTCTTTTTGCTGCTGCTTGATATCGATCGCATACAAGATGTCGGAATACGCTGTCCGCAGCCCCGCCGGATCCTTCTCGAATGCCACGATCGCGTTGTAGAAATATTTGGTCAGGATGTACCCCTGCTTATCCGCATCATCCACAGCCTGCAGCCGCATCGCTTCGGCGGTCTGCTTCGTGCCTGAGGTCCGGATCTCTATCGCCCGCACCAGGCACTCGGTGACCAGCAGCGAAATGTCCGTCTTGAAGTTCTCGTCCAGAGGCGCCCGCTTGACCGACTGCAGCAACGGCTCCAGCCGCTTGATCGCGGTGAAGTGCTTTTCCGCCATCGGATCGAGCAGGTAATGCAGGTAGGTATGCCGGATCTGCGGCATCTTCAGGGGGTCCACTGCGGACGGGTCGGGCGACGGGAACACAACGACGTAATAATCGGTCCCGTAGTTGCGCGCGTTCGCTTCATTCGGATCGCCCATGGAATCGAGCAGAACAGTGAACGTCCTTCCCAGGTATCCGCCGGATTGCAGCTTCAAATAGATGTCTGTATCGAAAACCATCTTCTGCAGCGGCACGTGATAGCGCGCCACCAAGGCTGCATAGCTCGCCCGGTGCGCTTCCCAAATCGAGTGCAGTGACGCTTTGTCGTAGAAGCGCTCAAGCAGCGCCCCAAACGCGGCAATGGGCACCGCATCCGGAGGCATGTCGTCCTCCTTCACCCGCGGCAGAAAATGCGGAGGTCCCTGCAGATAAAGCGCCAGCGAAACGAACTGCGACAGATCGTGCTGCGGATCTCTCCCCTTGTGCGCCAAATACCAGTCGCACATGGTAGTCAGCGCCACCTGCGCTTCCTCGGAGTTGCGAAGATTCCTCTGCACCTCGGCCCGCACGTTGAGCCGCTGCGCGTCAGAAATATTCAAGTCGACGTCATATCCGCAAGAGTTCATCGCCGTAAGCACGACGAACAGCGTTTCGCTCGTATCGAGGGTGATCGGAGTCTGGCCCTTACTCTGGGGCAGAGCTTGGGGCTTCTGAGCCGGCGCCTGAGGCTGACTCGGTGGCGGCGCCTGGGGCTGACTCTGGGCTGGAGCTTGGGGCTGAGTCTGTGGTGGAACTTGGTTCTGAGCCTTGCTTTCGGCCGGGTTCGGGGTGTCGCTTTGAGCCAGGCAGACAACCGCGAGCAGCCCTGCCAGAGCCGCGATCAGAAATATTCGAAGTCCAATACCGAGAAAACGACTCAGGAATCCCTCCCGCAGAATGGCCGCAAGCCCGGCCAATAGTGATGATAGGTGGAGAACACCAATAAGTTTAAGGGCTTGAGGGCAGAGGGTCAAACGGGAGGAGCGAAAGATGTGGGGACAGCCGCCTTCGGTTGTCCGTCGAGCGAGGCTCGACCGCAGAGCGAAAGAGATTCCTGCGCGGCCCATAACGACCAAAAAAAGGGAGACCCTTTCGGCCCTCCCTTCTCTAATTCCAAACTACAACTTCTTAGAACGTGACTTTGGCATTCAGTG
>QIAL01000288.1:14642-15640 GCA_003225535.1 Acidobacteriota bacterium
ATGCAGCGCTGACTGAGTCCGCCTGGCTTGCAAAGCCGGTCGTGTACTGCGGGTGGTTGAGTACGTTAACTGCGAGAACACCGAACCGAAACTCAACTCTCTCACCAAGCTTGACTCCCTTGGAAACTCCGAGGTCAAGATTGTTGATTGCAGGCGAGGCGAATACGCTGCGTCTGGCCGTAGCGAACACTCCTACCCCCGCACGAACCCAGCGGGCGGTGGGATCATTCGCATAGTATCCAACCACATCGTCGCTTTGGTTCGTTATCGCAGTCACATCGCTACCACGATTGCCAACTCCAGCAGCATTGAACATCACCCGATCGCCGGCATTGTCGAGGTTCAGGTTTGAATCCTGACCGCTTTGAAGTGTTGCCCACTGGCCGGACTCGTAGATGTATACGGGAGTGATTTCGTAGCCACCCAGAATATTCTTGGCCAGCCAACTGGAACTGTGATTAAACCACTGCGTGTCATAGACCAAAGACATCGTGAAACGATGGCGGTGATCCAGCACGGAATTCCCTCGTTCCTCAGGCAAGTCACGGAAATCTTGCGGGCGACGAGGGGCAATAACCGTCGAGAAGAAATCCGCCGTGGCGTTGTCCAACATGTGGCTGTAGGTGTAGGCACCCTGGAAATACAGGCCCTTCGTCATTCTGTGTTGTAGCTGCGCTTGCAAGCCATGGTAGCTCGATGCGCCGAAGGGCATGAAGCCGACGATGAAGTTCTGGTTAAATCCTGCCGCATCATAAGCCGGCACGATTGGATTCAAAGACTCCAAGCCAGCTAAAGTCAGCTGGCCTGCTGCTGTGGTGCTATTCTGCAGGCCTTGGCACGTGGCGTCGCATCCACCTAGAAAAGTTGGCAGCGTATTGCTGGCGGTAACCGGGGCCTGAACGTTCAGACGGTTCTGGACATTCAGATTAACGCCACGGCTTCCTACGTAACGAATCTCGGCCGTCCAATCGTTGCCAAACACCTTTTGAATCCCAAGG
>QIAL01000214.1 GCA_003225535.1 Acidobacteriota bacterium
GGACGGACAACGAGTATCCCGGAACAGAATTACCTCATGACCCAAGCCGCTAGAGTCGCAGAGAGAAAGCTGAGCTAGAACCGTTGTGCTGTTTCTCTCGACAGCCGCAAACCGAATGTTCACGAACAGCCAAGCATGTGGGCCGAATGACGGACTTTTTGGAATCAAAATTCCGGAAGTGAAGTTGAGGTGTCGATGGATACCGAGGCTCGCCTTGCCGTGATCACTCGATCATAATAAGAAGCCGTTTTATCAGTGCCAGTCAGGCCAACTTCCTCGAAGCCCGTTTCTGGATAGTTTCCGTATGGCCGACCAACCGGGAATTATCGCATCGAAGCTCCAATTGAATCTCCTGCGGGCGGCTTCCTCGGGCCGCTGCTCTTTGTAGCGCCCTGGCCGACATTCCTCAATGTGGTCCAAGAAAGGCGGAAACTTTTAGGACCAGACTCGTACGCCAGCGGGCCGGAAGCCATGTCTCCTCATATCCTCGCTAGCATGTTCCGCTGGGACGACTGGGTGTTCCGGATTCCTGAGTCGGAAGGGTCTGTGTCGTTGGCACGACAAACGGTGTCGTTCCGGCCAGATTGTTCTCACATTGTAAGATCGCCTGCGTATCGCCTTGCAGAGTAGATGGCAAACTCGGAATTGACTGGTCAGGATTCTTGAAATTGAACGCGCTCGTTAGGTCTCCGACCGCGGCGCGGCGCCACGCGCTCAAATTGGGCACTTCGGCCCCGAAGAGCGTCTCGAGAAATCGCAACACAGAAGTGTGATCGAACAGGTCTGAGGACACGAATCCGCCGCGACTGAACGGCGAAATGATTAACAAAGGGACGCGAAAGCCTAACCCGATCGGCCCCGTAATCGCCGGACTGCCGACAACGGTCGGATCCGGGACCGCGGGCGCGGTCACATATTCGCCCGGCGTGCCCGGAGGCGCCGTGACCGGCGGAACATGATCAAAGAATCCACCATTTTCATCGTAGGTAACCAACAAAACTGTCTTCGCCCACAATACGGGGTTCGCGATGAGAGCACTGACGATCAGGGAAATAAGATTTTCTCCGAATAGCGACGGCGCAGGCGGGTGTTCCGAGGTCAGGATCGACCCTATCAGCCACGATACTTGGGGCAGGTTGTCGAGCGCTACATCGGACAAAAAGTCCACGGGGAACTGTGGGACAAATGCATTTTGATGCAGCACCGATGCAGGGTCCTGGAAATTCTTGAAATAGGAGAGCACATTGTCCGACAGAATCCCGCCCAGAATATTTTCATCCGGCGACGAGTACACCTTCCATGAAATTCCCCGAGCCTGGAGTTGCTCGGGCATGGTCGTATAGGTCAGACGGCCGTACATTGCGGAGCGATTTGTGACAATCGTCTGCAAAATTGGTCCGCCATTTTTTCCATCTGGATCGAGCGAGGCCGCCATCGTGTAGAGGCGATTCGGATCGGTCGGGCCCATGACTGAGCAAAAATAGTTATCGCAGATCGTGAAGCCATCGGCCAGTGCGTAGTAGTAAGGGAGGTCTGCGCGACTATAGTAGCCCATGCTCAGTACTGCGTCATTTGCATTAATCGGCAGACGCGAACTCACAAAACCGTCCATCTTGCCGTTGTCCCAGCTTTGATGTTGGGACACCCAGTCGTGGCTGATGTCGTGCGTGCACGCGGCATTCGCTTTGGTGGTGTCCAGGTGAAACGGCAGGAGTTGTCCCACCGGTGCGATCGCGGTGTTCGCTGGATCGGGTTGCTGGAATGCAGCGCTTTGATCGGAAAATCCGCGGACTCCCCGGTAGCTTCCAAAGTAGTGATCGAACGAGCGGTTTTCTTGAGTCAGGATCACCACATGTTCGATGTCAGTCAACTTGGCGCAGCCGGATGCAACGGACTGAACCAGTTTGGAAGCACCACAACCCTGCAAACCTAAAGACGCCAACTCGGCTGCTGCCGCCGCGGTCCCAAGTTTAAGCAGTTCCCGGCGAGTGAAATTGCGCATACGCTCCCAAACCTTAGATGCGCTCGTCCGAGTTTAGGCGGTCCACTGTTCCGGAAGAGGAAAGAAAACAGGCGAGCGACCGGACAAAGCTGGACTGGCAGGAATTTACCTCAGAGTAAAACGCTTGTGCTTTCACAGACTTCGCTATTGACCCAGAATTGATTCGCCCTGCATTGCCCTCCTGCCTGATTTCAAGCATTAAGGTCATAGAACCAGTCAGGCTTTGGAGTATCGGTGTCTCCTCGTGCGAGCGTTTTTACGTCGGACGCCAGAAGGAAAAATGAAGCCGCAAATGCACCGGTATGCACCGCGCGCTGCCAAGTTTTTTCGTCCACCGTTCAGTCCACCTTGCCGTGCCATAGCCGCCGCGAAAAACATGGCGTGCCAGTTCGGAGGTTTGCTCGTCCTGTCTGTGGTCGCTCTCTTCATCCTGCTGGAACCGGGGAAACTTTTCGCGCAGCAAACGCAGCCCGGCAATCAGGGATGGTCGCAGAACGATCAATCCAACGGACAATACGCGCCCAATCAGCAATCCGAGACGCAATCGGACTATGGACAGCAGTCGGACGCGCAACGGTCTTTCCCGGATTCCGATCAGGCGTATTCGCAGCAGGGTTACGGCCAAGCGTCAGCTCCGGCTCAGTCGCTCGATGCGGCGCAATTGGAACAACTCGTGGCCCCGATCGCACTTTATCCGGACACGCTTGTGGCGCAAGTCGTGGCCGCGTCGACCTACCCCGGTCAGATCGCGGATGCCGACCGCTGGCGACAGATGCAAGGTTCCGCTTCCCCTGATCAGATCGTGGCTGGCGCCGACGCGCAGAACTGGGACCCGAGTGTAAAAGCGTTGACTGCGTTTCCCCAGGTGTTGGCCCAGATGGACCGCAATCAGCAATGGACCACCGACTTAGGCAATGCCTACTATAACCAGCCGCAAGACGTACTCCAGGCAGTGCAGGTGATGCGTCGGCGCGCTCAGGCCGCCGGAACTTTGGAGAGCACGCCGCAGCAGGCGGTCGATTACGACCAAGGCTACATCCAGCTGACCCCGGTGAATCCGCAAGTCGTGTACGTGCCAACGTATAACCCTTGGACCGTCTACGGAGAGCAAGTTTCGCCCTACCCGGGTTTTTCGCTGCTGGGTGAATTGCTCGGCGCGTCGCCGATCAGTTATGGGCTCGGGATCGCAATGAGCGCCTTTAGCCAGATTCCCTGGGGCTGTCTGTCGTGGGGCTTGAACTGGTTAGCCCAGTCCGTGCTCTTCAACGACTCGAACTACTATTCGCACAGCAACACGGTGGCCGATTGGGGACTCCGGCATGATGGGCTCCATGCCTACGCCGGAAGGGGGGCGTTTGCGGGGCACAGCTACGGCCGCACATCGGAGGGCTTCCGCCGGTTCGGCGGCGGATACAACCGGAACCGCGGCCTGGGATTCGATCGCGCGCCGGGCAGATATGCCGAGAACTGGCGAGGAAACTCCAACCGCGGATTCCATGCCTTCGGAAGCGGCTACGACCGGACGCCGCGCCAGGCCCACAACGATCTGCGGGCGCCAGTGAGCAGGCAGCAGTTTGCCCGCAGTGGCGACGGATCCAGCTGGAACCGCGGGACCGGTGAACGCTACCGCAGCGGGGCGCGCCCATCCTACGACCATTCGATGCAAGCCTATCGTTCTCCGGCCTCAGGTTTTCAGCGTGGCGAATTCGGGGGACGGTCTTCCGGGGCTTTTACGAGCAGCAACTTTTCGCACTCGGCCGGAAAACCGCCGCACTCGGGTGGCTTCCATCTGTTTGGTGGCGGGCACGCTCCCAAGACCGTTGGCAGCCGTGGTTCGGGCGGCTTCCACATGGGAGGCGGCGGGCATACGCCGAAGAGCTTCCACGGCAGCGGGAGAAACTTCGGCGGGGGACACTCGCACGGCGGAGGAGGTCACTCCGGAGGTCACAGCGGCGGCAAGCATCACCGCTGAGGCGGCAGGGCCGCCCGTCGCGGCTTCGAGGAGATCATCCCCGAATCTTCCCCGAAGGGCGTTTCTTTATGGCGCCCTAATCCCCGGCCATTCAAACCTGGCCTTCGTTAGGCTCCGGGCAAGCCAGTTTGACACCCTTCCGCGACGTTCCTATACTCCACGCTGATACGGGGCGTCTGAGGAGGATTCTATGTTGAAGCGTTTTGCAGTGATTCTCTTGATTGCTGCCTCCGCAACTCTCGGGTTTGCCAAAGACAACGGTAAAGTTCATCAACCCGCACTCACTCCGCAGAGCAGCGGGACGACGCAGTTGCTGATTGCTGTCAGTCCGGTGAACTCACGCGTCGTCTGGGCAAGTGGAACCGGCGGGACATTCGTGGTTACGACCGACGGTGGTGAGACATGGACAGCCGGGGTCGTGCCCGGGGCCGAGAGCCTGCAATTCCGCGATGTGCAAGGCGTGAGCGATAAGGTCGCTTACCTAATGTCCATTGGAAACAACACTACGGATTTTCGCATTTACAAAACTGAAGATGGTGGCGCCAACTGGTCCCTGCAGTTCACGAATGAGACCGTGAACGCATTCTACGATTGCTTCGCGTTCTGGACTCCGGACCGGGGCATCACGCACAGCGATTCAGTGAACGGAGTGTTTCCCGATATTCGGACAACCGACGGAATGACCTGGCAGTCCATCAGCGCCAATATGCCTCCCGCTTTGCCGGGGGAAGCATCGTTTTCTTCCAGCGGCACCTGCATCGCAACCCAGGGAGGACGAAACGCCTGGATTACCACCGGTGGTTCAACCATCGCGAGGATCCTGGCTACTCGCGATGGGGGTGACACCTGGATGGCGTATAACACTCCGCTCGTAAGTTCGCCCAGTGCGGGCGGCCTCTCGGTGGCCTTCCGCGACGCCTGGCATGGCATTCTGGGCGGCGGCGACTTGTCCACCAACAGTTCGGCCGATGCGGCAACGTCGAGCGATGGCGGCAAGACGTGGACTCTCACGAACAAGCCTCCCGTTCAAGGGACCATTTTCTGCCTGGCCTACGTGCGCGGCATTGGTGACCGCGATGCTCGTCACGCTGATGACGAATTCGACCAAGAGCACGGCCGGTCCGTCGTAATTACCGCCGAGGTGGAGCCGAACTTCGACTCGGGAGGTGCAGCCTGGACTCCCGATGAAGGACGCACATGGTTCGAACTGCCCAACGTGAGCGGCTACTGGGCGGTCGCTTTTGCGAATCCGCATGCCGGGTGGTTCGTGGGCAACAACGGCCAGATCCTCAAGATCAGCTTCTGACCGACTTCGGCGATTGCTTTTGACTCGAAGCGTAATTCTCTAAGCCAAGGCCTGCCGCAGATATCCTGCAACGTCGCTAACGAAGCGATGCACTGACACCTCTGCGATGCGGTAGCCGACGATCGCGTTCATGGTTCTTCCCACGGCGCCGAAGGGTGGTTCGTAAGTGCCCCGGAAATCCAACTGCGTTTCGGTCGAGGTCAGTGGGTATACGGAAAGCTCGCCCTTCATAAACGGAAACAATCCCGGCAGGGTCGCCGCCTCCCATTCCAGCAGCAACCGCGTGCTCGGAGTTGAGGCGGCATCAATGCTCTTTTCCTCAATGTTTTTCACGGAGATCTTGATGTCGGTCTTTACCCCAATGCCGCCAAAGTCGACGTGCAGTTCAGCAGCGACCGATTGCGCCCGGGAAGCAGCCGCCTTCGTGGCCGACTGAAATATGGTGAGCGCGTTCTGCTTCAACGCATCGCGGACGCGTTCGTAGGGACGGTTCACATAGTCGTAGCTGCGAATCTCACGTCCGGTACCCATGATTCCATCCAGTAAGACCGCCAGCCTAAAACCGGCGGCCCCGAAAACTGTACCATAGCGTGCTTGTGCCGGAGTTTATCGTTTGCCACGTCCGTGCCCTCGGTTTCGCTCTGCTCCTCCGTTGAGGCATCGTTTCCGAACACAACGACAATGGATTTCGCTGTATCATGTCTACCGCCCGTATTCAAACGCAATCAGGCTCGCGCCTGGTAGCGGATGCAAGTCAACATAATCGCGTGAGGAGGCCCGATGCCTCAGATTGACGTTCCGTTGTCGCGTGCGGGTTTCGGACAGACGCAGCGAGCCGACAATTGGTGGGTACAGCCACTGGTTGTGTTTCTAGGTTTGTCGGCATTCATCGCTTACTCCACATGGGCTGCTCTGCAGGGGCAGCATTTCAGGTTCGGACCGTATCTCTCACCGTTTTATTCGCCCGAATTGTTCGGCCCTGCTCAGGGTTGGTTTGGTCCGAGCCCAAACTGGATGCCTGTTTGGGTTACAGGAGCAATGCTCATCCTCTGGGCGCCGGGGGGCTTTCGAGTGACGTGCTACTACTATCGGGGAGCATATTACAAGGCTTTTTGGGCGGATCCCCCTTCCTGCACCGTGGGCGAACCGAGGAAGACATATCTCGGCGAGCGGTCGTTTCCTCTGATCCTGCAAAACGTCCACCGCTATTTTCTTTATCTGGCCCTGGTGTTTCTCATAATCCTGGCGCGCGACGTGTGGGATGCGTTCTGGTTTGACGGCCGGTTCGGCATCGGCGTCGGCACTCTCGTCTTGTTGACGAACCTCGCGCTGCTGAGTTCCTACACTCTGGGATGCCACTCCCTTCGTCATCTGGTCGGCGGTCTTCGCGATCGGTTGGCCGGAGCGCCGGCCCGCAAGCGAGTTTACGACTGCGTGAGTTGTCTAAACGGCCGCCACATGCTGTTTGCGTGGTGCAGCCTTTTCTCGGTAGCGTTTTCCGATTTGTATGTGCGGATGTGCTCGATGGGTATCTGGACGGATTGGAGGATCGTCTAGTGGGCGAGTACATCACGCATGAGCACGATGTTCTGATCATCGGCGCCGGTGGTGCCGGCCTGCGAGCTGCCATCGAGGTCTCGGCCGCCGGTGGAAAGGTCGCGGTCATTTCGAAGTCTCTTCTCGGCAAAGCACACACTGTCATGGCCGAAGGTGGCGTAGCCGCGGCGATGGGAAATGTGGACGACCGGGACAACTGGCGCGTTCACTTTGCCGACACCATGCGCGGCGGCCAATACCTGAACGACTGGCGGATGGCAGAGCTCCATGCCAAGGAAGCTCCGGCGCGTGTACGTGAACTCGAGGCCTGGGGCGCGCTTTTCGATCGCACCAGCGACGGTCGAATTCTGCAGCGGAATTTCGGCGGCCATCGGTATCCTCGGCTCGCCCATGTGGGCGACCGCACCGGCTTGGAAATGATCCGCACACTTCAAGACCATGGCATCCATCTCGGTCTCGACGTTTTCATGGAACACACAGTCGTCACGCTGCTGAAGGACGGCGGTCGCATCGCGGGCGCGTTTGGATACGATCGCGAGCGCGGCCGGTTTCACTTGTTCCGTGCCAAGGCTGTGGTGCTGGCGACGGGAGGAATTGGAAGGGCATTCAAAATCACCAGCAACAGTTGGGAATATACGGGAGACGGCCACTCGCTCGCCTACCATGCCGGTGCGGCTCTGATGGACATGGAATTTGTGCAGTTCCATCCTACGGGGATGATCTGGCCACCTAGCGTGCGCGGCATTCTGGTCACAGAAGGAGTGCGCGGCGAGGGAGGGGTGCTGCGTAATCGGAATGGCGAGAGATTCATGTTCCAGGATATTCCGCCGCTATACGTCAACTCGACCGCCGACACGGAAGAAGAAGGCTGGCGGTACACGCAAGGGGATAAGAACGCGAAACGCCCGCCCGAGCTGCTGACTCGCGACCACGTGGCCCGCTGCATACGACGGGAGGTGCGCGAAGGGCGGGGCAGCCCTCACGGTGGGGTGCTCCTCGACATCGCGTGGATCAAGGAGAGAATTCCGAACGCGGCCGAGCATATAAAGAAGAAGCTGCCCAGTATGTATCACCAGTTCAAGCAGCTTGCCGACATTGACATTACCCAGGAGCCGATGGAAGTGGGTCCTACGACCCACTACATGATGGGAGGCGTCAAGGTGGACGCTGATTCCCAAATGTCGGACGTGGCTGGCTTGTTTGCAGCGGGGGAGTGTGCGGCAGGTCTGCATGGCGCCAACCGGCTGGGCGGAAACTCACTTTCCGATTTGTTAGTCTTCGGCAAGCGAGCCGGAGAGTACGCCGCGGCCTATGCAAAACAGAACGCGCTGGGTGCGGTCAATAGGGATGAACTCGGATCCGCGGAAAAATGGGCGCTTCAGCCGTTCGAGCGCAAGGGCTCCGACAATCCGTACGCGGTACAACATACGTTGCAGGACGTGATGCAGGAGCTGGTAGGGATCGTGCGTCAGGAACAGGAGATGCTCCAGGCGCTGGAGCGCATTCGAGAATTGAACGCTGCCAGCGAGCGGGTCAGCGTGAATGGAAACCGGGAATATAATGCTGGCTGGCACACGGCGCTCGATCTGCAGAGCCTGCTAACCGTATCGGAAATTGTTACTCGTTCGGCGCTGCAACGGAAAGAGAGCCGCGGGGCGCATTTCCGCGATGATTTTCCCGCCAAGGACAAGCGTTACGACGGCTTCAACATCGTGGTGCGAAAAGGTGCCGGTGGAGAAATGCAACTCACCCGCGAGCCCATTCCCCCGATGCGGGAGGATCTGCAACAAATCATCCAGGAGATGAAGTAATGGCGACGGCCACGTTTCGCATCTGGCGCGGGGAAAAAGGCCAAGGGAAATTGCAGGACTTCCCCACGGAAGTCTCCGCCGGCATGGTGGTCCTCGACGCCGTACATCAAATACAAGCGGAACAAGCCGGCGATCTTGCGGTTCGCTGGAACTGCAAGGCGGGGAAATGCGGCTCGTGCTCCGCCGAAATCAATGGCATGCCGAAATTGATGTGCATGACGCGGCTGAATACGCTTCCTCTGGATAGACCCGTGACCGTCGAACCCATGAAGGCATTTCCGCACTTGAAGGATCTGGTCACCGACGTATCGTGGAATTATGCGGTTAAGAAACGCATCCCAAAGTTTCAGCCGCGCCAGCCCGACGCGCCTGATGGCACGTGGCGCATTGCTCAGGAAGATGTAGAACGGGTGCAGGAGTTTCGCAAGTGCATCGAGTGCTATCTCTGTCAGGATGTCTGCCATGTCTTGCGCGACCATCACATGCACGAACAATTCATCGGCCCACGATTTCTGGTATATGCCGCCGCGCTAGAAATGCATCCGTTGGACGTAGGCGACCGCGTCGAAGCTCTGAGAAAGGAATTTGGCATAGGCCTCTGCAACATCACCAAGTGCTGTACCAAAGTTTGTCCTGAAAATATCACGATCACCGACAACGCGATCATCCCGCTCAAGGAGCGCGTCGTGGATCGTTTCTTCGATCCGCTGTCGAAACTGTTCCGGGTATTCAGCAATTCGAAACGATAGGAGACGTTATGCATTTCGAACTGAAATCCATTTCCGAGGAGAGTATTCCCGAAGCGCTGGCGAAGGTGGAGCGCTACAGACTATTGAATGAACCCGACCTGGCGGAGAGCATTTGCCTCGATATTCTGGCCATCGTGCCCGATCACCAGCAGGCGCTGATTTCCCTTCTGCTGGCGCGAACCGACCAATTCCAGTCGCATGTGGATACGAAACCCGCACAGAAGGTTCTTGCGCAAATTAAGGGCGACTACGAGCGGGCCTACTACGAGGGCATCATCTGGGAGCGTCTGGGGAATGCGCGCATTCGCCATGGCGGTGCTGGAGCCGGCGCATCCGCATATCACGCGCTGCGTGAAGCCATGGATGACTATGAGAGAGCCATGGGTTTTGCAACACCCGGAAACGACGATGCCATTCTGCGATGGAACACCTGTGCGCGCGTGATCATGCAGAATCCGGATATCCGACCCGCTCCCGAGAAGGAGCCTGCCCAGGAATGGGAGCTCGACGAAGCCGGCTCCAGAATCGCAGACGCTTAGCGTCAGATGCGATTCCATCGTCGTGATAGTCGAGTGTGGACCCGGGCCTAGGCGAGTGGTGGAATCGGATGACAGGAGATGGCGGAAGTTTCTCCGCCAGAAGCCGCCTTCGACGTCGGGTCGTCCTTAGGTTGCCTGCGGGGCCAGTTCCACTCGCACATACCGGGCGCCTATGCTTCCACGCCACCCTTGCCACGAAACATCGTGAGCACCCGTATGAATGCGGGTATGGCGGCCGCAAGTCCGGTCGCGTAAGTAACCCAAGTATTAAGAACCTCACCTTGCGTGTAGATGAGAAAACCAGCGACGCCCGCTCCCACTACCAGCAAGGACGTTCGGATTGAATCTGATCGAGATCCGGCGACCTGTCCCTCCCAGTGCTTAATTCTGTCGGATGGCACAGCAGATTTGAGGAACTCCGTGAAATGAGAATCCTTTATGGCCAACAACCCCCAACTACATACCACGACTCCCTCTCTCATGAGGTCGCAGACCATGCCGCCGCTGTTCGGGCTGACCAATCTTTCCTGAGCCAAATGCACCAAAACTAACTTTTGGCTCCTCGGGCGTCGGGGAAAGAGCCAACGCTGATATGCCTCGGCCGAAAGCCTGCTGTCGAACTGCTTGACAGTTTCGTCCACCCGCTGAGCCAGAGTCGAATTCAATTCGATACGCACGAAGGATCGCAGCAGGGTTGTCCAGTGCTCGCTTTCCTCTGTGGGTGGCTGCAACGCAGGATCCACCGTCGTGGTAATGACCACTTTGCTGCCCAGGTTGGCGATCACTCTCTCCAATGCCACAAGACTTTCGTGATTTGTGCGAGGGGTGCGAAAAGTTGCTTCGCAGTTATAGAGAACCAATGGACGACCATCTCGGATAATCTCATCAACTTGATCGCCGGTGGAACTCGCAACAAAAAAGGTACCATCCGCAGTCTTGGCGCAATGCTGGGCGACATTCAGCACGTCTTGCATATCCCAAGCCTGTACTTCCCGGCGATTGATGAGACCGGCGATGGTGGAAGAAGATTCAGAACCGATGACGAGGAGGTTCATGGAAAGCGTGGCGATGAGGTCGCTCGGATCGCATATCGCGTGGAGATTCTCTGCCGAGACAGGCGCAGCAAGATCTAACAGGAAGACTCTTCGGAGGCTCCACCGCACCAATCCAAAAAGAGCCGCCATCAAGGCCATCGTCCCTAGCCACCAGCGCCAATCGGCCCAAGGAATGTGAAGTGGAACCCACAGAGAAGCAACTGTGCGAACCATATGGTCTGGTTCCAACGTGTTTAGTTCAAGCTTTTGTCGCCGCCCCAATGTAGTGGACGACCAAGTTCGAGTGGTGGATGACCCGGTTTCAGCAAGGTAGCGGTTGTCGGCAGAGACTTGGTCATACGTAGGACTAGACCCGCTCAGGAACAGCTCCACACATCGCTGCCTGCCCTCAGGGCTACCGACATGGCAGGTCGGCAACGCGAAGTCTTTCGCATTGTAATCCTGCGAATTGATCGAAATTCCTAGAATGTGATGATAAGAAAAAAATGGTGCTTCTTTTCGCTCGGGTTCAGACGTGAGTTCGGACTCAGAAGGGAGTTCCTCCCATTCGGCCGAGGGATTGCCCGGCGCAACCAGAAGATTCTTTCCAACGTCTCCGAGTTCAATGTTTTGATAGGCACGGCGTACACGCTTTGCCCTCTCATCGATGTCAGAAGCGAGGCCAAGCTGGTTGCGGGCAATCATGAGCTTGTGTTCAAAATCGAATGCCACTTTGGCGAAACAGAGACATGGCAATACGGCCGCCACTGCCAACAGTGTCGTGCATGCTCCCACATAGTGAAGTTGCCATCGAGGTGACGTTGCGATGTGCCTGCCTGCTTCATCCTTGCGACTCGATGGATCGTTGTCGCGTCTAAGGAGCAGAAGATTGCAGCCTATCGTACCCATGGGTATGACAAAGCCACAGACTAGCAGGGCGAAAAACGCAGGCAACTGGAGGAGGAGTAGGAGCAGCAATGCGGCGATGCCGTTGCCGATTACCAACCAGCGATAGGTGCTGGTCTTTCGTGAATCGGGCCATAGCCAGGCGCCGGCCATACGCCCTCTTAGCGCGTAGTGCGCCACGACCAGCGCAAACGCGATCGCCGCAGCATAGAGCAGAAACATGATCGAAGACAGGCTAAGCATCTCGAGGTTCATGGTGTCTTCAACTTTCAAGTCGCGAAATACGACCACTGTCCACAACTGTTCCCCGCTGCTGTTCATCGGGCGTATGTATAGGCGGTGAGGTCGGCCCATATAGTTGGCGACGAGTGGGCCAGAGGCCCTCATTAGGACACGTGACCGAACTTCCTGGTCTTGGTCCGTTTCGTCCAAAAAGTTTTCGCGAAGATTCTTGGTACGGTCGGAGTGGAAGAGTACAGTGCCATCGGACTTGATAACGGCAAACTGGAATCCATCCGGCAAGACGGCATCGAATACCGATATGGGATGAGTCACGAGGGAGGCGCAGAACACATCCTTGGGATCCGCACCTGCCACCTTTTTGTCCTTTCTGTCCTGCAGGTTGAAGAGCTTCCAGAAGATGGTGATGTTGTCGCCGGTGTTGGCAGAATACTGGGTTCCCACTCCTTGGGTTGGGGCAGAGATAGGATAATGCTTGTCCTTAAAGGCGTTCCGAACGTCGGCGAGAGCCCTCTTAACATCCGAGTAGTAAGTTATCGACTCATTCCTTTCGAGATTGAGGAATGGAGTAACACTCTTCTTCGCAGTCCACTTAATCCGCTGGTTGCCGTCTGAGTCGCTCCAACTCGCGAATTGCAGATAGGGGTATTGCTCTACGTTTTGCTTCAGGAGGTCGACTCGACAGGCCCAGCTCCAGTCCGGCGCACACGTTCTGCCGTCCGGCGTGAGTCGTGGAAGCGTTGAACCGGGTGACGGCGTCCGGCCCAAGTCCTCGAGAAGATCGTCTTTCGCATCGAAGGCGTCCAATTGAGCAAAGGCCTTCGTTTTTTCACTGTCGAAATTGTTATCGATCGCTTCCGCAAGCCGCTCCATGTGCGCTCCGGCCGTTTGGTCGAAGTCGTACCGCCAGTAGTACACATCGATGAGGATGAACGTCAGCGCCACAGCGACGACGCATACGAAGATGGCAATCAGGACCACATCGCTACCACGCACTCGTTCTAGAGGACTGGACAGGTGCAGCTTCAGGAAGGGATACGCTGTCAGCGCCAGCAGTATGGCAACAGAAAGCCACAGCGTGTACGTATACGAGATTGACCGGCTCTCCGATCGGAATGCGTCGGTGCGGACCAGACCACAAAGAATCCATTTTTCGGCCGATGCCGGCGCGGCTTCCTTTTGGTCGCTCTTCTTCAACCCATCGATGGCCTTGAACGACAACTGTAACGGCTGAGAATAGAGGCGATACCGAGCACCCGCGAGCGTGACCTCCGAGTACCGGCTGGACTCGGGCAGGCTTTCCTTTTCGACTCCGGACTTCACCGTTTCTTTCTCTTCACCTTTTTTTTCCTTTGTGGATGCAGGCTCATCCTCAAACAGATCGACTCGCGCCACTTCGATGCCTGGTAACGATTGTTGAAAGATGACTGTTCCATCTTCCCGTGCCACCAGCACTATATTGAACGGACTACGAGTTGGCGGCGGCAAGACGTTGTTGATCAGCTTGTCCAGATTGGTTCGGACCGCGTATTTGACTTGCTTGCGTTCTGCACCGCCATTCGTTGTCGGTACACTACGTTTAAATGCGATGTACAGGAAGTGTGTTCCCTCATCGGCTACGACTGCCACCCTCGGGGGGTCGCCATAGTCATCCTTGCCAATGATTGACTCCGTTTCTTCATCCTCGGGCTTTTCCAATTGTGGCGCCACATTAGTGAGGTATTCCTGCAACTTGTCCCTGCCGATGCCGCCGTCCGCCGCGTTGTCCATCATCTTGTCGAAATTGTTGATGCCGAGGCGGATCTGTTCGCTCAGAGTTTTCAGGACGCGAAAGTTTCGATCGTCCAGATATCTGTGTTTGGCAGGAAGCCAGAAAAGGTTGTACCAGCCAACGGCGACGATGAGGATCAAGCTAACAATGGCTGGAACGAAGAGGCCGCGAAGCCTAACTGACGTAGGCATGGTGAACCACTCCCTAGGAGTTGCGGATCAGGGGGATTCCGGTGGCTCGAAGACACGCAAGGAAAGACCAAAGAGACAATCTCCTGCGGTCATTTATTGTGTATTTCAATCGCTCCCGGAAAACCGACGGTCTACGGAAACTCATGATCTATAGTGAAACAATCAAGAATTCCGTTTCACACCATTCCCATAATCCCAGTGTGCGAGTTTGTGCCATTTGGGCGATCGTTAGGAATAATGGCAGTGTCCCGCAATGTTTCGACCGCACACTCGCCTTGGATAATTGCATGGCAAGGCTTTGAACACTTTCGCCATGACAGTCATCGCGGAGGGTTTGTCCCGAAGTCAGCTTCGAAGAAATCGCCATGAATTCGTTGTCAGGACTGCGGGTGTTTGTCGCGAGCCGAGGGTGCAAGTTGGGGGCGAGAGCAGCAGGTCCTGTTTAGATTTTGACCGGCAGCGTTATACTCTGCCGACTTCAAGCTTGGTCTGGAGGAGGCGGGTATGCGCAAGCGGCTGGCATTGATTCTTTTGAGTTGCGTTCAGTCCGTGGCGGCCACGGCGCAACAACCAACGCTCACTGTGGGAACCGCGACAGCAGTCACCGGGCAGACCGCTACCGGATTCATCGAAGTGTCAGCGGGGAGCGACGTCGGCACGAATATCCCGGTTGCGGTAATTCGCGGCCCGAAGCCCGGACCGACGCTCGCCCTTGTGGCCGGTGCACATGGCACCGAGTATGCGTCCATCGTTGCGCTCGAAAAGCTTATACAGGAACTTAATCCCGCGGACATTTCAGGGACGGTCATCATTGTCCCATTGGTGAACATCGCGTCGTTTGAGCGGAAGGTGCCGCACGTGAACCCGGTGGACGGCAAGAGCATGAACCGTTTCTATCCGGGCAATCCCAACGGTACGCAGACCGAGCGCGCGTCTTGGGCGATGACGAAGCAGGTCGTGGAAAAATCCGACTACCTGATTGACCTGCACGGCGGCGACCTCGATGAGAGCCTGCGGCCGTATTCCTACTGGGCGCCGACAGGTAACGCCCAGCAAGATGCAGTTTCGCGCGCCATGGTGCTGGCCTTCGGGCTCGATACGATCATCCTCTCAACCGATCGCCCCCGCGACCCGAACGCCGCTCGCTATCTGGAGACCAATGCCAGCCTGCGGGGGAAGCCATCCCTCACGGCCGAGGCTGGCCACGCTGGCACTGTAGAACCGGAAGACGTGACGGCGCTCATCAACGGTTGCCTGAATGTGATGCGCTACCTGAAGATGCTAGCGGGCAATGCGCCTCCGGTGCAGAACCCAGTGTGGATCGAGCGCATTGCCGGCGTCACCAGCGAAACGGATGGTGTTTTCTATCCGACGGTGAAGCGCGGCTGGTACGTGCAACAAGGCATGAAAATCGGCTACGTCACCGATCTGTTTGGCAAGACCCTCTGGGAGGCGCGTGCGCCGTCGAGCGGCGTGGTCCTGTATGTTTGCGCCGTACCCTCGATGAAGAAGGGTGAGACGGTAGCCAACATTGGCGTGGTCGCCAGCAAGGCGCCATAGCGTGCAGCCATCAGAACTCGCCGTTACATCCTCCCGAATCGTGATGTTCGCGCTCGCAATCGTGTTCATCCAACGCATCAAATGGGCGCAGGAATGGCGCGGATTCCAATCGAAGGAATGAGGGTGGGGCGAAGTTTAGTAGTCCGAGGGTCGCGGCTTCAGCGTTAAGGGTGCTCGGATCCAGGTCAGGCCATCTTCCGTTGTCCAGCCGTTCAATCAGGTTCTGAAGGGCGGTGATCGTTTCTGCCGGAGTAAACGTGCAGTGTCCCGCACGATGAACAAAGGTCCGGCGTAACCATTTCTGGTTACCAGCCTCGTCGACCACATCTTTGTAGGCGCTTTCGTTCTGGTTCGAGACCAAACCATCTCCCGTGGTGTGCAGGGTCAGCACTGGAAATTTGATGTGGCCATTAAAGATGATGTTCTGCTCCAGATACTCGACCGCATCTGAATTGGCAGTGATTCTGGCAGCATCGTTCAATGCATCGAGGTCGGCTTCCAGGCTCATGCCTGCCTGCTTATACAGGGCACGCACTTCCTCACGGTCTACAGAACGGTTGAATTGCTTTTTGTAGTCGACCCCGGTGTTCCATGATGGATTCCCGCCAGCGCGGAATTCGAGTTCGGCGCGAAGGGCGAAGACGAAAGGAAAATCCACGTTGGAGGCCCAAAGAAGCTGGTTAACCTCTCGAGTGGCGAAATCCTTCGCAGCCGGTTCGGGCGAGGCTGGATCGAACCATCCCGGAGTATCTCCCAGCGCCGCTGACAGTGCGAACCGCGCTTTGCCCTGGGGCGTGGCTTGGGCCGCAGCCAAAAGGCTCTCTGCCAATGAGAGATTGGTGTTCGGGTCGGTGATGTTGACTAATTGCAACGAAGTGCCGGAAGCCAATAGCGTCTTGAACGCAAACTCGGAATCCAGCGCCTGGTTCCAGGTACCTACACCGCCCGAAAGCACTCCGCACATCGGCAGCGCAGCGTCAAAGCGGTCAGGGAATCGCTGGATGAGGCCGGCAGTGATGATTCCGCCCAGCGAGTGACCCCACGCAATCGTACGGCTCGGCGTACCAACCAGCGCAGCGAAGGTGTCCAGAACCGCAATTTGGTCCGGCAGTGCCTCTTCAATCGCCCATCCAGTGTGGGCATAGGAAGAACCAGCCAAGGCAAATCCGTTGCTAAGCAGGAATGCCCCGGTAGCCGGATCGCCCACGTCCTCTGCGGGATTCGCCGAACCTGGAACTACGTAGCCGTGACTGTATAACAGGAGGGTCCCATTCCACGGGGAAGGCACCTCGATCAGAAAAGTTGCTCCATCCAGAAGAGTCCCCGTGTAAGTGGCAACGGCTGCAACCGCGCTTGCGGGGAAGGAAAGCAGCAGAAGGATTACGGCATACGTGGAGAATGCATACTTTGCAAGGCGCGACATAAAAAGAGCCTCCATTGAAACTCAGTCCCAAACATAACGCTCGTTGGCGAGCAGGCGGCTCGCAATATTCCGCCGTCTCGCGACCGCATCGATAGGATCGTGATTGGCAAGGCTACGCAAAACCGACATGTCCCTCCGCAAACCATCGCCGTCGAGGCAGGCACCGAAGACATTCCTGCAGGAGATCTCGACTCGATCCATCGCATCACGCAAGAAAACGGCGCACACATCAGCAGCATTCTGGCCCCTTCCAGTATTCCCGACTTTGCGACTCCGAAGCAGGCTCGATTCCATCGCCAGCACCTCCATGACAATGTCGGAAATGCTCATCAGGACCTCTTGCTGCTGGTGCAACTCCGTTCCGTATTTTTGATTTGCAATCCCGATGGCTAGGAGCGCAATCTGTTTCGCGTTGTGCACCAGCCGCATCTCTTCCGTCCAGTCCCCGGATTTGGGTGGGTTCGTGAATTTCCCATTCAGAACCGCCTGCACGGCGGGAAGCAGCCCCAGTTGACCCCGGGCGGCACGTTTCAGCAGCATCCCCGGTATGAGCAGACGGTTGATCTCGTTCGTACCCTCAAAGAGACGATTGACGCGCGAATCGCGATAGGCACGTTCGACCAGATAATCCTGATGGTAGCCATAGCCCCCGTGGATCTGCACTCCTTCATCCACTACATAATCCAGCATTTCAGAGGCATAGACTTTAATCATCGAGCACTCGGCGGCGTACTCCTCAACCGCTCTGAGCTCTGTTCGTGAGGCATCCGATTTGTCCTGGGGAGCTGCTCGTAGCTGACTCTCGATGAGTCCCACCACCCGCCATACCATCGATTCCACGACATAAATGCGAATGGCCATCTCCGCCAGCTTGTGCTGGATGGCGCCAAACTCCGCAATTGCGGAACCGAATGCCTTGCGCTCTTTGGCATATTTCAAGCTGACTGCAAGCACACTCTTGGCAGCGCCGAGTGCGCCCGGGCCAAGCTTCAGCCGCCCAAGGTTCAGGATGTTGAAGGCGATGATGTGTCCCCGGCCAACCTCGCCCAGAACATTCTCGACCGGCACCCGCACGTTGTCGAAATACACGGCCGTAGTCGAGCTTCCTTTCATACCCATCTTGTGTTCTTCCGCGCCACTGCTTACACCGGGGAAACTACGCTCCACCAGGAATGCGGTGAAGAGCTCTCCTCCCACCTTTGCGAATACGGTAAAGAGATCAGCCGCACCTCCATTGGTAATCCACATCTTCTGTCCGTTCAGGACGTAGTACTTGCCGTCCGGAGTTAGATCGGCCCGGGTACGTGCGGCAAGCGCATCCGACCCTGCCAATGGCTCGGTCAAGGCATAGGCTGCCAGGATCTCGGCCTTCGCCAGCCGTGGCAGATATCTCTGTTTCTGTTCCTCGGTTCCAAAGAAGAGGATCGGTAGCGTGCCGATGCCGGTGTGCGCCGAGTGCCAGGACCCATAGGAACCATCTCGTCCCAGATGCTCGCCCACGATCATGACGGAAGCCAGATCCATTTCCATTCCGCCGAATCGTTCGGGGATTGCGACTGCGGTGAGTCCCAGGTCTGCCGACTTACGTAGGACGTCGAGCGCGATGCCGGGCTGTTGCTGGCGGATGGCCCCGAGATGGGGCTCGACGTCGTTCGCCCAGAATTCATCGACTGTCCGAGCGATGGCAAGGTGCTCTTGGCTCAGATCCTCCGCGGTGAAAACCTCTTCGGGCGAGAACTCTTCGATAAGAAATGCCCCACCGCTTATCTTGGAAGACGTTGCTGCCGCTCTTGTCATCGTTCCACCCCAGTGACGACTCGGTTGGATCCTCGTGAAGGCAGTTGCGGTATGACTTGCGGGCCCACATCGTGGAAGCGATGGGACCGCACATTCGCCATCCTCGAAAAATGTGTTAGTCTATATCATCTGTTAGTAGATAACGTCAAGTAGAAAGCGCGGAGTGAAGCCCGCTTTAACTAGGCGTCATCAGTTCCTGGAGGGGCTTGGTGTTCTGTCTGTAACGGATCGCCGGCGGAATGTTAGAGTAACGGATCACGCTGCGGCACGCGACATCCTGCCCCCGAACGAGTTCAGGAGATAATTGAGACTATGACCCCTGCCACCGCTGCCAGATCACGCGTAAGGCCGCAAAGTCGACCAAGCTTAACCAGACAGAAGAAGTCAGCGCCCGCGCACCCGCCACTGGGACTTCGCGAACGTAAGAAGGCACGACTACGCGAGCAGATCGTCGAGACCGCCCTTAGGCTGTTCCGCAAGCATGGGTACGAGTCCACCAGGATCGACGATATCGTTAACATTCTCGAGATCAGCCAGCCTACCTTTTTCCGGTATTTTCCCAGCAAAGATGCGGTTCTGCGTGACGTCGGCAAGCGCGGTTTCGCCTGTATCGTTGAACATCTCAAGTCGGAACTCTCCAGCGAAGCGGACACGGCAGCGCGTTTGCGCCACTTATATCGCGCCATGGCGCGCGAGGTGGAAGCCGATCGTCGACTCTGGGAGGCCGTCGTACTTTCGGGCGCGATGGACCCCGTACGCTCTCCGGAGATGCGCGGACCCGAGGGGGTTGCGGTCGGCTTGCTCCGTGAGATTCTCGCCCAAGGCCAGCGGCGCGGCGAAATCACGCGCGTCTTTCCGGTCCTTCATCTGGCCGAATTCATGGAGGGACTCTATCAGACCGTGGTTCGGCAATGGGCGGTGGATCTCACCGGTCCCCATAAACTTGGGGAACGCGTCGATAGTGCTGTGGAGTTCTTCTTGCGCGGCGTCCAGCCCTGACCATTTCGTATACCGTCCCCTCGGTCCTTCCCGGAAACGTGAGGCGAAATGCATGAAGGCTGCTCTATTGCATGAATTCAAGAAGCCGCTCGTGATAGAAGAAGTCGGCCAACCGCAGCCCGGAACTAGCGAAGTCCTGATCCGTGTGGAAGCCTGCGGTGTTTGCCATTCTGATGTCCACGTCGCCGATGGAGACTGGGCGCAGTTCGCGAAAATTGTTAAAACACCATTGATTCCCGGCCACGAGATCGCCGGGGTCGTGGTCGAAAAGGGCTCTGCGGTAGAGGATCTTCAAATCGGCGAGCGGGTCGGAGTACCTTGGATTCACTGGACCTGCGGCGAATGCGAGTTCTGCCGCGAAGGAAATGAAAACCTCTGCCGGCGACAAAAGATCACTGGCGTCACCGTCGATGGTGGCTATGCCGAATTCGTGAAAGCACCGGCAAGCCACGTGCTAACAATACCCGACTGTCTTCCTTCACTCCAGGCTGCCCCCCTTTTCTGCGCAGGCGTTACCGTTTACCGTGCACTCAAACGGGCCAGCATGTTAGCCGGTCAGCGTCTCGCCGTCCTCGGTATTGGCGGCCTGGGACACCTAGCGGTACAGTTCGGGCAGGCGCTGGGCATGGAGATCGTCGCGATCGACATCTCTGAAGAAAAGCTGGCCTTGGCCAGATCGTTAGGTGCTTCCGCAACGATCAATGCTGCAGCTCACGATGCGATCAAGGAACTGCGGAATCGAGGCGGAGTTCACGTGGCGCTGGTAACGTCGGCAGCGCGAGCATCTTATGACACAGCGTTCTATTGCCTGCGGCCCACGGGTACTCTAGTGGTGGTAGGTTTGCCGGCTGAGCCGATATGTTTTCCGCCTGTTCTGATGGCCGCCGGAGAAATCCGTATCCAGGCTTCTACCGTCGGAACCCGGCAGGACTTGCGGGAGGTTCTGGCAATGGCTGCAGCTGGCAAAGTGCGTTGTCAGGTAGCGTCCCGCCCTCTTGCCGATGCGAACGAGGCATTGAATCAACTTCGTCGCGGGCAAGTTTCCGGGCGCCTGGTTCTCGCTCTCACCTGAGCGCGCCGGCTCGAGGCCCGATCCCGCATTGTCCAGTAATCCGCCCCCGCTAATTTTCCGTCTTGACGTTAGTAACTATTATGTGATACTCACTCTCACAATCTTGGGGCCTGTGGACTTCCTTGGCTTTTCCAACGCCTCCTTGCCGCAAGAGAGATAGTCATCTCGAGCATTCGGCGGCGATCCGAGGTCGTCAGGGCAGCAGGAGCGCCCGAGGAACTGACCGGCAGATGCGCTTACTCAGAACTACTTCGGCGATGTCCCATGTACCCAGAAGGAGAATCCTATGAAGTCACTGGTATGCGGTCTTGCGTGCTTCCTATTCGCAACGCTGATGTCTCATGGGCAGGGCGTCGGCACATCGGGAGAAATCACTGGAACCGTGACGGACGCTTCCGGGGCGGTCATGACGAATGTAACTATCAATGTGGTCGATACACAAACCGGCCTGAAGCGCACGGCAGTGACTAACGGCAAAGGTCAATTCCGGGCAGCAGGGCTGCCGCCGGCCACTTACGACGTCAGTGCCGAGCTGCAGGGCTTTGCGACAGCGATTCGTAAAGGCGTCACTGTCGCGATCGGGCAGACAGTCATCTCTGATTTCAAGATGAAGCCGTCGCAGGTCGCGACGGTTGTTGAGGTAACGGACCAGCCGCCCGTGGTGGAAACTGAACGCGGTAGCCAAGCGGACAGAATCTCACAAGAGTACATCACGGATCTCCCTATTGACCGGCGAGATTACCTCACCTTCACGTTGCTCGCACCGGGCGTCTCGGATTCGACCAGGCTGGCCGGGGACCAGGATTTCAGAGTCAAGCAAACACCGCAAAGCGGGCTGTCGTTCTACGGCAGCAATGGCAGAGGAAACAGCATCACGGTGGATGGGGGAGAGACCTCCGGCGATAGCGGAGGCCAGCGCCTTACGTTAAGCCAGGACGCGGTGCAGGAGTTTCAGATCAATCGCAGCAACTACGCCGCCGACTTGGGATCAGCCACTGGTGCTTCCATCAATATTGTGACCAAGTCCGGCACCAATAATGTTCATGGCAATCTTTATGGTTTTTTCCGCAACGATGCCATGGATGCGCAAAACCCGTTTTCGTTCAGCCAGGCATTGCATGCCGGCCAGACCTTCGATCCGGCCAGTCCTGACTCTTTGGGTTCGCCGGTAAAGGATAGTTTGAGTCGTCAGCAATATGGTGGAACGCTAGGCTTCCCGCTTAGGAAAGATAAGACATTTCTGTTTGTGGCTTTCGAAGGCTTGCGGCAAAATGCGCAGAACGCCGTTCCTCTGCTGACGAATACGAATATTTTTCGTCCGACGGCCGACCAGGATGCCATTATTGCAGCGCTGGCGAGTTCATCGCAGCCGAGCGTGACCTGCTTCACGGGCGTAAATCTGCCGCCAGCTACTTGCGCTTTTGCTCTCCAGAGTATTCTGACCCTGAACCCAAATCCCGGTCCGAACCCGTTTGTGTCACCCACCCAGGCCGCTCTGAATGGTTTCCTGCTAAACCAGTTTGAAACTCAGGGTGGTCTCTTTCCTTTTAACAGCCGCCAATACCAGGCGTCGGGCCGATTGGATCATCACTTTAATGTCAACAACGAGCTTTCTGTGACCTACAGGTATGGGCACGATTTGGAAGAGTCGCCGGACGTAAATTCTCTAACCGCTTTTTCGGCGGGAAGTTCGATCCACACTTACGACAACAATTTGCAAGCCACCTGGTACCGCCAGATCACTCCGGGTATGCAGAATGAGGCCCGCGTACAGTGGGACTACTACCACTTCGACGTAATCCCCAACGTGCCGGCACAGGTGGGGCTGCAGATTCCCAGTTTTATTAACAATATTGGATCGAACATTTTCCTTCCCAGCCTTACCATCTTGCGGCGCTATGAGTTCGCTGACAATCTCACTACGATCCACGGCAATCACACTCTAAAGTTCGGCGTTTACGAGTTGCTCCGCGGCAATCACACGGAGTCGCACACCTTCTTCCCAGGTCGTTTTGTGTTCGGGTCGCTGCCCGGATTTCTGGTAAGTCCCCAGCTGGCAAGCACCACCATCAACCCGCTTCAATCGGCAACGTTGGGGCTGCCCCAGGTTTACCAGCAGGGTTTCGGAAACCCGACGTACCCGTACTACTCTCGACCGCTGACAGCGTTCTACGCGCAAGACTCCTGGAAGGTAACACCAAGCTTGACCCTGAACTACGGACTACGCTACGACCTGGACTCGCAATTCGCACCGCTGACAACTTATAAGAAGGACTTCGGTCCCAGGGTTTCGTTTGCGTGGGATCCGTTCAAGAACCACAAGACGGTAATTCGAGGTGGATATGGAATCTTTTTCGGACCGGTCGACGTCCAGATTCCCGACGTCGATTACAGTTTAGGGGTGCGGAATGCCAACAATTCTGCGGTCGGGAACAGTGTCGCAGGCAACCAGGCTGCAAACGTCACCGCGATCTGTGGAGTCTCACAGTTTGGCACAACGATAATCCCCGGTAGCGGAGGCAGCCCTTGCAATCGAGAGATTTCGATCTATGCCGATCCGATCGGTGGTGTTCCGCCGTTGGGTATAGCAGGGGCGGCAACCATTTTCCAGACACTGTTTGCCAATGGGGCGCCGGGCAACGCGATCGGCTGCACAACACCGGCCGCCGGCAACTCCGCCTGCATCACCCCGGCTGCGGTGGCTGGTCCGTTTCCGGGTACCCAACCAGTTGGCATCGACGTTACCAATAGCGGACCTCTTTCTCCGTTGCAGGTACTTTTCGTGAACCAGCCAGGTTATCGCCCCCCGATCGCCCAGCAGGCATCGTTCGCAATTGAGCGTGAACTCGTACCGGGGTTGTCGATCTCTCTTAGCGGCATCTATTCGCACACCCAGAGACTTCCTATTGCCATCGACACCAATCTGCTGCCGGCGCCGTTCACCACGGTAACTCTCGCCAATGGCCAGGAGGTTTCGTACCGCAACTGGAATACCACGGCTGCCGGAGCCGATCCGCTGGGTGGAGTTGAGGGTCTGCCCTGCGACAGCGTCCAGTGCTTCGTGAATCCGCTGATTGTGCAGAATAACCAATACAGCTCCCAGTCGTACGCTGTCTACGAAGCTGGCATCGTGCAGATCACGAAACGATTCAGCAATCACTTCTCGATCTTTGGAAACTACACGTTCAGTAAAGGATTCGACACATCCACGGATTACAACACGGACTACGGGCCACAGGATCCAACAAACATCAATCTAG
>QIAL01000967.1 GCA_003225535.1 Acidobacteriota bacterium
CGTTTCGGCTCCGGCTGGGTCAGTGTGCAGAACACCAATCATTATGGCATCGCTGGTTATTACGTCCTGAAAGCGCTGGAACGCAACCTCATCGGCTGGGCCATGACCAATTCCACCAAGCTTGTCGCGCCACTGTGGGGCGCCGAGCGCATGCTTGGCACCAATCCGATCGCTATCGGTTTCCCCGGCAAGGAAGAGCCGGCCATCGTAATTGACATGGCTACTAGCGCCGCCGCCTACGGAAAAATCGAAATTGCGCGCCGGCGCGGCGAGCCGATTCCCGAAGGATGGGCCGTTGACAGCGAAGGCCGCGACACGACCGATCCGCATGCGATGATCAACGGTGGCGCGCTTTTGCCGCTCGGTTCCGACCGCGAACGCGGCGGGCACAAAGGCTACAGTCTCGCCTACATGGTACGCCGCCATTTGCACTGCGCCAGGAAATTCCCAGCCGCAGCGTCGGCAACGGCATCGGCCATTTCTTTGGCGCCATGCAAATCGACGGCTTCATCGACCCCGATTCCTTCAAGCGCCAGATTGACGACTACATCCGTGTCTTTCGCGCCACTAAGCCTGCCCCCGGCACCAGCGGGCCGCTTTTGCCCGGCGATCCGGAACGCGAAGCCGAAAAATGGCGCAGCAAAAACGGCGTGCCATTGGTCTTGCCGGTCGTCGAAGAGCTGCGCGACATTTCTCAGAAGACCCGCATCCCGTTCGAATAGCAGTTGGCAGAAACGGGCTAATGTTTGAGGGATTCTATCGATTCGCCCCGTATCGATGCATCCACAATCTGAATCGTATGCACCACGGGAATCTTCCAGCCGTGACGCGCCAGCGACGCTTGAAGCTGTATCAAACAACCGGGATTTCCTGTCGCCACCACGTCCGGTTTCAAGGGTGCAATGAGCTCTGCCTTACGGTCGCCCAGCGCATTCGCCGCATCCGGCTGCACCAGGTTGTAAATTCCCGCGGACCCGCAGCAGATCGCGGCCTCCGGAATCTCTGCAAGCTCCAGCCCAGGAATCTTCGAGAGCAAAGTCCGCGGTTGCCAGCGTACTCCCTGCGCATGCTGCAAATGGCAGGAATCATGGAACGCCACTCGCAGTTTCAGAACATTTCGCTTCGCGCGCGGTTCCAGTTCGGCCAGTATTTCGCTAGTGTCTTTGCACTTGGCCGCAAACGCTTTGGCCCGTTCCGCATATTCGGGCTCGTCCCGGAGCAGGTGGCCATATTCCTTTACGTTTGATCCGCATCCCGCCGCGTTCGTGACGATGGTCTCGACGCCCGCTCGTTCGAACGCCTCAATCGTCTTCTTGGCCAATTCGATGGCCGCTGCTTCCTCGCCCGCGTGAACCAGCAGCGCACCGCAACACGGCTGCTCACGCGGCGCCACAACCTCGCATCCTTCCGCCGCCAGAACTCGCGCCGTCGCCGCGTTCACCTGCGGAAAAAATTCCCGCTGCACACAACCGAGCAGCAACCCAACGCGCCGCCTCTTCGTTCCCACCGCTGGCGTGAATTCGGCAACCATTTCCCGCGGCCCCAGCTTAGGCAGCAGCGCTTCCATCTCCCGAATCTTCTTCGGCACCAGCTTCAGCAGCCCCGATCCGCGCACGATGGCCTGCAATCCGGTTTTCTGGTAGGCAAGCAGCGGCCAGCGCATTTTCCGCAAGCGATCCGGCCGGGTAAAAGTTTCAAATACAAACCGTCGGTGGAGTCTTTCTCCCCGTGAACGTTCCGTGTTTCGTTCGATCTGCGCGCGCGTCGCCTCGATCAGTTTTCCGTAGTCCACTCCCGACGGGCAGGCGGTCATGCACGCCATGCATCCCAGGCAACTGTCGAAGTGGCTTATCCAATTCGAGGTCATTTCCGCGGTGCCCTCGCTGGCCACCTTCATCAGGTAAATTCGCCCGCGTGGCGAATCCATTTCCTGTCCCCACAGTACGTAGGTGGGGCACACCGGCAAACAAAATCCGCAATGCACGCACTTTTCAA
>QIAL01000215.1 GCA_003225535.1 Acidobacteriota bacterium
AGGTACGCGTGAGCGTGTCCTTAATCTTTCTGATCCACGGATTCCGTCGAGAAACGAGCACGTAGCCTTTGCATGATCAAGGCGCCGCCAATCGAACCTGCCCCAAAGCACCCCAGTCACACCCCATATCCGCACGGGATCAGCAGAGTTCCGACGTGGACCCGGGACAGCGAGTGAAAGAGCCCGAATAGTTCAGAAGCCACAACACTACGGCAATGATCACCACGCCGTTGAGAATGGACTTGATGGATCCCTGCATGGGAATCAAGCGATTCACCAGCCACAGCAGGACACCCACTACGATGAGAACTTCCAGAATTTGAAGTAAAGGCATGATCTTTGACCTTCCTTTGTTTCAGGGCTAACCCTCTGATCCGCCTGAAGGGGTGCCGGTAGCGATGTTCGAGAGTCTGTAAGGTCGAATCGTGCTCGGCCGCAAGGTTTGGCGGCGCACACGGATGAAGAGCACTGATTCGCTGGATGTGGTCGCCGCGCGTGACCTGATCAGCACACGCCCCCAGCGACCTAAGCGACCAAAAGGTAGGAACTGCGATTCAGCATCGCGGCTCCGTCTGCACACTGAGAAGATAATTAAGACACTCAGAAGATAATTAAGAATGACAGGTCTAGCCGGGAGCGTCTAAGCAAGGTAGCTCACAAGTGATAATGATCGATCAACGCGGGCGCGTGGGCGCTTCCTGTGCAGGATCCGGATCCGTTCCTCTAAGCAGCCGTCCGAGAGCCAGCGGACCGTACAGGCATGTGTGAACGCGGCAAATCGAATTCGCGTCCACAGTCGAAACAAACCTTGTACGTCCGGTGTTTGATCGTGAACACACGGCTGAGGTGTCGGTGACGGCATCCAAACATAAACTGGAAAACGTTCAGCAAGAATTTCATAAATCCTGCGCGCGCTGGCGGCGTTCGCAACTTCCATTGGCGTCCAGCCAGTCGAGTAGAGAGCGAACGCTCGCCCGAGCCAGGGCGATCGCACAATCCGCGGCTCCGTAATAAATGTTGAGCGTGTCGCCATCGGTGTCCATCGTGTACCCGCACGGAAACACGACATCATCAACGTCTCCGTGGCGCTCGTACGACGCTTCTGGTCCAAAGATCCACGAATCTCCTCGGAGCAAGCACTTCGCCGGGTTCTCCAGATCGAAGAGCGCTAAGCCCAATCGGTACAAGCAACCGGAGGGCGTGTGCCGTACGCCGTGGTAAAACACTAGCCATCCTCTGGAAGTCTCGATGGGCGGCGGAGACAATCCGATTTTGTTCGCATCCCACCAGGCGCCGCGGCGAGCTTCCAGCATGAGCCTGTGCCGCCCCCAATAGCGCAAGTCGGGCGAGTAGGAGATCCACATGTGAGATCCGAGCGTCGTCATGGGACGATGAATTAGCGCCCAGCATCCGTCGATTCTCCGAGGCAGAAGCGCTGAGTCTTTGTCGTCCGGCGGCATTATTACCCCGTACCGCTCGAAGGTGCGGAAGTCTTTGGTGAGTGCCAGCGATACGCCGGGACCGCCGCGCGAATAGGACGTGTACGTGATCACGTATTGCTGCAATTCGGGGACGAAGGTGATGCGAGGATCTTCGATTCCCCAGATTTCTTCCGGATGGTTCTTCGGGTCGGACATCAATGTGGGCTCGGGATCGATCTGCCATCCATCGACGCCGTTGCGAGAGCGCGCAGCGCAAAGATGCGACAGGCCGCGGCGGTCTTCCACACGACAAAGCAGTAGAGTCACGCCATCCGCGAGCATGGTCGCGCCAGCATTGAACACGCTATTGATCGGATATGGCCAATCCTTGCTCGTCAGGATCGGGTTTGTGGGATGGCGATGAAGCAGCGGCTCGAAGCGAGTGCCCGGAAGGCTTACTTGCTTTTCTACGGGTACGGTCATGAAAAGATTTCCTCTTGTTTAGGCTCTTGCAGAGATCGCATTTCGAGGAGTGCCATCATGAACGATAGCGTTGATTCTGCTCCCTGGTTTTCATTCGCGCGGTCGGGATGCAGGCCGTCCCGGCAGCCGCCGGTGGCGGAATCATAAAGAGGAAGTTGCAGATCGTTGTCGCCGAGGAACCAGTTGAAAGCCGACCAGGCTTCGTGGCGCCAGCGGCTGTCACCAGTTACGCGGTACGCTTGCAAACAAGCAGAGACCGCGCCCGCGGCTTCAAGCGGTTGCTGATCGAAGCGAGCCTTTTCACCATCCTGGCGATAGAAACCTTGCGAACCAATCGGCACAAAGTGGCCGTTGGTTTCGCAGTGCTGAGTTTGTGACAGCCAATCCAGCGATTCGAGGCCAGCGGAAACCATTCGGTCATCCGAGCATGCTGAACCTACTAGAAGCAGGGCTTGGGGCAATCTCGCGTTTCCGTAGGCTAGAACGTTCTCGAACCACTTCCAATCCGGCCGTCGTATCGACTCATACATTTCAAGGAGTCGCCGACTGAGGGCAGATCTTACTTTCTGCGCATCGCGATCGCCGGGATACGAATTGAGGTATTCCTGAATTCCCAGCAGCGTGTACGCCCATGCTCGCGGACTGCTGAATTCGACCGCCACAGGGAGGGAGAACTCGAACAAACGGCCGGCAGCACCCCGCACTCCATGATCGTGGGCTCGGCCAAGAACTGTTCCCAATCCCCATAATGCCCGCCCATGACAATCTTCGGATCCGACAGCCTCGTTCCACCGGCGATCATATCGCAGAAAGTTCTTGAATCTGCCCTTCGCAGAATTAAAGGCATGCTCTAGAAACGACAAATAAAGGGAAGCGACATCTACGGTGGGTGGATCAACCTGCGACTGCTGCTTCTTTTCTGGTTGCCTCACGTCCAGTCCTTCGAGCAGTACGGCGAGTATGAGAGCTCGGGCATTGTCGTCGGTGGTGTATCCCTCACTACGGTTCGGAATTGTAAAGATCGCATGCTGTAGCATCCCGGTGTCGTCGGTCATCCGATTCAAGTGATTCAGCTTCAACTCCGGCAACTGATCTAAACACTTAGGAATCATTCGGGAGGCGAACTGGACTTTTGGAAATTCCGTGCGATCGCTGCGAACCCGCGCAAAACTCTCCATGTAACCTTGCGCCACTCGCTTCCATACCATCTCCCTCGCGAACAGGTAAGCACGTTTGCGCATAGCGTGACGAATCGCAGGAGTGTCCAGGAGTTCAATCGTCTTCTGCGCGATCGCATCGGGATTCTGAAATGGGACCAGCGCGCCCCTGCGGTCATCCAACAACTCGATCGCATGCCAATACGGTGTGGAAATGATCGCTTTCCCCGCACCTAACGCATAGGCAAGCGTTCCCGATACCACCTGCGCTTCGTGCTGGTAAGGGGTAATGTAAATGTCCGCGGCGCCGATGAATTCGACCATCTCTTCCGGACTGACAAAACGGTTGTGGAAGATGACTTGCGCTTCTACTCCTATTTCCTTCGCCAAGTCATGCAAGCCGGCTCGGTACTTGTCCCCCTCGCGACGGAGGATGTGAGGATGAGTGGCGCCTGCGACGATGTAGGAAACGTTCTTGTGTTTGGACAGAATCTGCGGCAAGGCCTTGATAACGTTTTCGATTCCTTTATTCGGTGAGAGCAGGCCGAACGTGAGCAGTACCGCCTTGCCTTCTACGCCAAACCGGTCCTTGTAGAAATTCGGATCCAGGAAAGGCAGGTCTGGAACTCCATGCGGCACCATGTCGATCTTGCTGCCAGGCACCTTGAAGATTTCCTGCAGGAACTGGGACGACAGCTGGCTCATGACAATGAGTCGGTCAGAGAGTTCTGCGAGCTCCTGCATGACCAACATTTGGTCAGGATTTGGCTCACGCAAAACGGTGTGCAGCGTGGTAACCACCGGCATCTTCAGATTGCGTAGCAGATGCAAGATATGGCTTCCGGCTGGGCCACCGAAAATTCCATACTCGTGCTGCAGGCATACCATGTCGATGTTGTTGAAGTTCAGGAATTCGGCGGCTTCCTGATACGACTTCACATCGTCTTGCGTGAGCGGCCATCTCACTCGATCGGGATAGTCGTATCCTTCATCGGTGTCGTTGACCGGGAGCGCTAACAATCGAGCTAGTCCGCATTCCGTCGATATAGCCGCGCACAGATCCGTGGTGAAGGTAGCGATCCCACAATGTCGCGGAAGATAATTGCCGATTATGGCGATTCGACTGGGCAGGAATGGCTTCGCTTGCAATCGTGCGCGTACGACTGCCGGCCCGTCACGCAATGCAGGGCGGGGGACGACCAATTCCAGAGTCTTTTCGGAGAACGCGGCATTTAGCAGCGACATCAGTTCCTAAACCTTGTGAGAACCGGTGCCCAGAAGGGCCCGTTCTCCCGATCTCTCGTGCGAATGCTGGGGCTTTGAAAGCAACCTGGCTGTTTAGACACTCTCGCCTTTTGCTTGGGATTCGCATCCACAGGTGGATTACCTTTTATCAGTATTCACTGCGAGTGGACTTGCGGACTGTTCAAAAGTGATCAGTCGCGTATCGAAGTGCCGTGCTATTTTCCACAGCGCTCGCGAAGCTCTAATCTTGAACCGCCAGGCCAGAGTGCTCGGCAGTGACCTCCACGGGCACTAACTCCGGGATGCGCTGGGAAGTTTGGAGGGATTTAACCGCATCCTCGGCCGTGAATTTCCCCATAACGAGTGCCAGCTTACGGTTGGTCGTCATCTGGATTGGCGTCGGATCAACACGCTGCACATATTCAGGGGCACGAGTACCACTTCGGTTCACTTTTACAACGAATTTGATGTTGTTCATGTTTTCTCCTTTTCACCCAATTGTTCAGACGGTGCGCGCCCCTCCTCGACGGATAATCAGCCACACAACTAGATGCGTTTGTAAGGCTCGTACGGAAGTTCATCCAGAGCAGGCTTTTCACCGTAAGGCTCATATGGAGGCTCGGACACCGCTGGCTTTTCGGAGTAAGGCTTATATGGGGTCCCAGGGTCCGGTGGCTGTTCGGTGCTACCCGAATCGGACGGCGCTTGTGCATGAGGCGGCGATGATTCAGGGACTTTGTTTGCTTGCGTAGTCAACCGATTGAACATGGGATCCCTCCTAAAAATATGGAGCTACGACGCGGCTGTATTCGCATCAATGATGCGCCTCGAATAGGACCGCGCGATGGTCAGAATTGACCATCTTATTGGCAAATTACCGCGCATTGTGTAGGCATGAGAGTCACGGAGAAGGAAGCGCTGGCGGTTCGTTGTCCCACCTGTGGCGCGAAGCGGGGCGAAAAGTGCGAACTCAGCACGGGTCTGCCCCGAACAGAACCGCATCGAGACCGCCGTCTAGCGGCCGCGGAAAAGTGAGTGGATGCGAGAAGCCTTCAGGCGACTGCGGGCTGCGTAAGAGGTGATGCGAGGCGGTCGAAGACTTCGCTTATCAGTGTCGCGGCCGCTGCGCTTTCTTCTGCAGTCGGCGTTGAGATCTGGAGCAGTCCCTGCCGTCCGAGGTTCGGGGGCAGCACGAAAGAGCTCTGATGTTGCATCGCGACTTCCAGAACGTCTGCCATACCTTCGGATTGATATCCATTCTCAAAGCCAATACCGGCGGCGTGAAACGTGTTCGCCGACATCCAATACTCACACGCCAGAAGCCAATGACCTCGACTGAGGGATGACCAGACCTTGAGATAATCCAGAGTTCCCCCATCAGCAAAGCCGTATTCAATGTGAATCAAGCCAGCGGGAGTGCCGCGCGTCAAATCAGCCCAGTGGTTGACGACTGCTGACTCAAGAAGTCGCTCGAGATTTCCATCAGGGTTCATTGTGCCTTGCTTTCTACTGGTGACTGGGTCCGGGCCGCGCTCCACCCTTGCTGGCGTCTGCGCTGCTCGAATCGTTGACGTAAGCTTAAGGCCACGAGGAAACATCCGACCAGGAAGATCAAGGTCACGGTCACGCCAATGTACAGATCCATCTGTTCAGTCAAACGAAGGCTCCTGCGCACCGGTCTGGCGAGTGATTGAAGAGCAACTCAACCTCTCGCCCAGTCGGCGTTGTGTTGGGACGTCTGGCGTGCTTCCGCGCTGTCCAGATTGCAGCTCTGTTGCAAATGGCGAGAATGCGCGGACATGGTTACATAAGGCACACCGAGGAAATGCCGGGCGACCAGTTCAGTGACCTCAAGACCGTTGAAGTGCTGCGGCTTCACTTTGGCCAAAATCCGCCTCAACGCGCTCTGGATCTTCGTTGCACTGAGAGATCCGAAGAACATCGCCTTGACTTCTGTAGCCATAAAAAAGAAGTTCCATCCGACAGCCCGCATCTTGCGCTCAAGAGGGGATGTATCCTGCACTTTAACCGTGCTCCACCCCTCAAAAAGGGGCTCGCTTTCAACTCCAATGAGCGTCGGCATTCCGGGCCACTCTCTCATCAGGATCGTGCCGACTTCAACGGTGGATGGCATTCGTGTTCTCCCTAAAGGTCCCGCGGCCGTGTTCGCCCCGCGAACTTGGTCAAAGCTCGAAAATTGCAGGATGCTAACTGCGCAACATCTGCAATTTGCGTCGCACGATCCCGCCAATAGCAATTAAGCCTGTGCCCAGAAGGCTAAGAGTGCCAGGCTCTGGGACAGTCGTGAAGTTGGTATCACCGCTCGAAACGGTGGTTTTCCCGTTGAAAAAACCACGACCTGTGTTGATGGTCAACTGGACGGTTGCGCCATTGATAGTGCCTCCGGCGTACCAGGTTCCGGTCAGAGAACCAGTCAGCGTGTAGTTGTGGGTCCCGTTCCCCAGAGTTATCAGAGTCCAGGTTACCGGTCCCGTGAACGAGCCGTTGAAGATGACGCCGTTAGGAATACCGCCGGTACCATTTCCCGAGATGGTAAACGCACCACCCGCGGCAAACGTGCCGCCCATCTGCAGCGTGCCACCGCTTAGCACGCCTGTGCTAAAACTGACCGTTCCGAGATTACTTCCAGTGATGAGCCCTCCGCCTAGACCATTCGCGGCGATCAGCGTCGATCCTGTCAGGGTCAGGCCGCTATTGGTGCCTGAGAGAGTACCGCCGCCGTTGGTAAAGTCGACGCTGCTTCCGGCAAAGGCTGCGAACGGAAGAACCAGCACGAGAGCAGTGAGCAACAAAACTTTCTTCATCATTCGTAGATTCTCCTGAGAAATCACGAGAACTGGGAGATCGGTTTCGTGACACGCAACGAATCAGTTCGTCGGTCTCTGTCCGTTTGCAGTACCCATACTGGACTGGTCGCCTGAAGATGGCTGTGCAATTGTGACCACTATTGCTGGGATCTGCCGCGACGTTATGCGAAGAATTACTGGACACCTGCGAGCAACTGAAAATCACTGAGACACCAAAGTAAATGATCACTGTCACCCAGGCCCTCCTGAAATACTGTTCAGAATCGCTCACTGCGCATAAATGTTGGCGCGCTTTATTTTGCGGGATTGCTGTTATATCCGACTACAATTGTCGGAGATGAGATCTTCAGTGGTTTCAAAGAAGAACGGCGGATTCAACCCTGATACTTTTCTCGCCACTATCGGCGAGGGGAGGAAGATCCTGACAGTTCCGAACAAGCAATCGATATTTGCACAGGGGGATGACGCGGATGCTGTTTTCTATGTGCAAAGAGGCAAAGTGAGGCTCACAGTTGTATCCAAGATCGGCAAAGAGGCAACGATTGCGATCGTCAACCAGGGAAACTTCTTCGGAGAGGGTTCGCTGGCAGGCCAACTGCTACGAATGGGCTCCGCGGCAGCCATGACAGATTGCGAGATTCTCCGAGTGGAGAAGAAGACGATGATGGACGCTCTTCATCGTGAACCCGCGCTTTCTGAAATGTTCGTGGCCTATTTGCTGGCGCGGAATATCCGTTACGAAGAGGATCTTGTCGACCAACTGTTCAACTCCAGTGAGAAGCGGTTGGCGCGCGTCCTGCTGTTGCTCGCACACTTTGGCAAGGACGGTATTCCAGAAACCGTTGTCCCGAAGATTAGTCAGGAGACTCTGGCCGAAATGGTTGGGACCACTCGATCGCGTGTCAGCTTCTTCATGAACCGATTCCGGAAGCTGGGCTTCATTCACTATGCCGGCGGCTCGGAAGGCGCTCTGCAGGTCCATAGCTCGCTGCTCAACGTCGTTCTGCACGACTAGAACTGCTCTCATAGCAAAAATGGCACCCTCTAAAATCTGAGGGTGCCCAGAATAAACTCAAAACCTGAAACGGTTTCGTTACTGCGGCTTCTCACTATGCTGCACAAGCTGTTTAATGCAGGTCGGCACGATTGAGTGCTTCCACGAAAGCGGTGGTCAGGGAAGAAACCTTGATCGTATCGGTAGCAGCCCACTCCATAGGCAGCAAATGATGGGCGCGCGCCGGCGCGGTCGCTGCATACTGCCGATGGCCGCACGATAGGCAGATTGCTCCTACCTGTCGGATATCGGTTTCTTTCGATATCTCATTCTCGCGGACTGCCAGCGACCCAGCGACGACGGGGCCGTCGCACGCGTCGCAATGGTAAGTGGAGAGATGAAGATACTGTCTTCTCATAGGGAGTCCTTCAAAAGAAAAGATACGACACGATGCTAAGCTCACCATTCCCCAGATGTCTGGTCACAATTGCTCTGTTTTCAGTGAACTGGGATGTGAGCAATTCTGGGCAGACTTTTGGCACCGCCGCATCTATACCTGAAAGGAATGGCTGCCAACAGCACTCTCCTCTGCATTCACCGAGACCCGGGTCAATTGGCCCTGCTGCGAGAAAACGGATACGAGCTAATTACAGCGACCAGTGGCTCGGAGGGCCTACAGCTTTTGACGTCGCGGCCCATCGATGCAATTGTGCTTGAGTACCATCTGGGTCTGATGGATGGTGCAGTCGTTGCAGCAGACATCAAAAAGGTCAAGCCACAACTCCCAATCGTAATGCTTGCCGATCATCTGGATTTGCCGGACGGAGCGCTTAAGTCCGTTGATGCTCTCGTAATCAAGGCCGACGGGGTTCATTTTCTATGGGCTACCGTCCACTTTGTCTTGAATGTGAAGCCGACACAACGCAGGGACGGAACGCTGAAGGCGCAAAGGGCAGCTCAACTCCTCCGTATGGGTAGGTCCAGGGAAGAGGGAAAAGAGCAGAGAGCCGACTCCTCCCATCAACCGTCTGATTAGGGTGTTCGTCTCCCACCGCGACTTTGGAGAGGTCTCAGGAACTGCGGGAGCTCTTTCTGATTCTGGACTGGGACTCGTCCCGGAGCATATCGACTTCCGCAGTCTATCCTTGCTGTGCTTCTTTCCTCTCAAGAGAAACGGTGCTGATCGACTTTCCGCACTCCAGACAAACTCGCTTGGCTCGTGGCGTGATCAGCCCGCAAAATGGGCACATCCTTTGTAATCGAACTTCGTGGATCTGCGGTCTAAGTCTCGACAGCAACTTTCGAAGGGATTCCCGTACCGACGCCAGCCGCCGACGGAGAGAAGGACGATACTGTTCCATCAATTTCACCTTTGCCGGGTTCCGCTGATTGGTCAATCTCCGACAATGTAACGATGCCATGGCAAGGCCGGCGATTCTGTACAGGATTGCTCACATCGCCACTCTTTCTTTAGTCAGCCATTGCCGAGGGTCTATCTGCGATATTTAAGAACTGAGCAATTCAGATCAGCTATTCGTTCAGGTCACGCCCATCATAGTTCTTGAGATGAGCTCTTCCTCTCTCTCTTTCAGGTCCTCTGAGCTAAGTCAGCTATCTGAAGTTGTCTCGTCTTAGTTCCGCAGGACCTAAAGGAAAAGTTCATGAAAAAAACAATGTCAATGCTGTTGATAAGCGTCGTAGGGATGGTTGGAACGTACGCGTGGGCGGGTTCGGCGCGGCAAGACTCCGTCGCACGGCTGGACTCAGCCGTCGAAGTTCTGCACGCGATAATGGCGACTCCAGACAAAGGGATCCCGGAAGAGGTTTTGAGCAATGCAAAGTGCATCCTGGTGGTGCCGAACTTGATCAAAGGCGGCTTTATCTTTGGGGGCAAGCACGGCCGGGGTGTGGCGACGTGTCGTACAGTTGACGGTTGGAGCGCACCGGCGTTTGTCTCAGTTGGCGGTGGGAGCGCCGGATTGCAGATCGGCCTCGAAGGAGTAGACCTGGTCATGCTGGTCATGAACGACCAGGGTTTCCAGCACCTGCTCTCCAGCAAATTTGAACTCACCGGGGAAGGATCAGTCGCAGCAGGTCCCGTTGGCCGTCATGCTTCCGCCGGGACAGACTGGAAGATGAACACTGAAGTGCTGACTTATTCGCGCTCGAAGGGTGTCTTCGCCGGCCTGACGTTGGAAGGGGCAATTGTGGAGCAGGACAATGACTCCACTCGCGCCATCTATGGCAAGCAGATGATGTTCCGCGACATTCTTTCGGGAAAAGCGAGCACTCCACGAAGTGCAGATGCGTTCCTGAAAGCCGTGTCCGACGCAGGGCAACAGGCGAAGATTGCCGAGGCCAGAGAAGATAAAAAGTAGTTTCCGGGCTGGCCGGAACCGCCTCTCGGTTCCGGCCGCTTGGTTTTTGATGAGAAGACTGTTGTTGCCGGCGTGGATCGGCGTCACGAGGAGGCATGAAATGCTCAGGCTTTCGGGAACAAATGAACGTCCTGAGCCCGATCTATCGATTGCTGGGTGAGGGCTTCAATGACGGTGATATTGCCGTGAAAATGGATCTAACCGAAGTGAACGTCGAAGGCTGTATAGCTTGGATCGTATATTTCCTGGGGTTGAAGAGTTGGTGCAATACGCTTCAATGGTGGCGTGATCTTTCTATCGCTGGAAAGGCGGCAAGAACGTGAAATTCAACTTAAAGAAATGTTTTGGCGTGCTAGCAGGTTGTCTGAGCCTGTTGTCGATCTTGGCATTTGCCCAGTCCTCCGATGTTGCTGAAAACCTGGACGCGTGCAAGGCTGGTCGCGATACCTGTGATCGCTCTAGATTGACCCCTTCGGAAGCGACTGATATCGCTCTCGCTGCGCATTCGCGAAACCTTGTCAACTGCCGGAACGGCTACGACCCCTGTGACCGTTCAAAACTCACGGAACCGGAAACGATTGCGTTGGCCGTGGCCGATCACCAGCGAAATGTCTCCGACTGCACCGACGGGATGCAGTCGTGCAACCCCTCGAAACTGACCTCATCTGAAGCCCATGCGATGGCCGCGGCGGAGCGACAGCGCAATCTCACTGCTTGTAAGGAAGGATGGGGTGCCTGCGATCGCGCTAAACTGAGCAGGTCGGAAACCGAAGACGTGAACATCGCCAGGCGCCAACTCAATGCATCCGACTGTGAGAATGGCGCTGGATTATGTGACCATGCTCAGTTGACTCCTTCGCAAATCAGGGATACAACCGCCGCCGAACTCCAGCGCAACGCGCAAAATTGTGCGAATGGGTGGGATCAGTGCGACCACTCCAAATTAACTCAGCAGCAGGCGAAACAGACGGCCTACTCAGAACACCAGCGCAACTTCTCCGCTTGCAAGGACGGGCACGAGAATTGTGACTATGCCAAACTGACTGCCACTGAAGCCAAGACTCTGTCTGACGCCGAGCACAAGCGGAATTACGCGGCTTGTCTGAAAGGGTACGGTTATTGCGATCCTTCCCGGCTCACGGTTGAGGAGGCTCGCACGATTCACACTGGCAACTAGGTCTCCAGTGCGTGAGGCAACGCTTCTGGTGCAGGAGTTTATGATTCAACGACAGTGTCCACACTGCAATAGCGAACTGGTGAGAGCCAGGCGCGCCGATCAGCAACCGATGCAACTAATCGCACAAGCCGCACCTCCTAGCTGGCGCTGCAGCGTTTGTGGAGGCGAGTTCACCACTGAGCAAATCCGCGACAGCAAGCGTACGAAATCTGCCGGCGTTGAGCATGCATAGGCAGAAAACGTGGTTCGACTATGGGCCAATGCTCTTTAAAAGCCTCTCTTTTGTTCCTGGGCGTTGTCGGTGCTGTGAAGTGATTACACCATGAGGTGATGGTTTTCTTGATCCGTTTGTGATCCATGAGTCACTTCTGAACCCTACTAAAACCGCTTTTGGTCTTGGCGAGATCTGGGCGCGAACGGCTGTGTGAACAACGTGGGCCCACTCGACGGGCCTCTTTCGCGAAACCCAGGGTCGAGTCTTGCCGCGCTCACTATAAGCAAAATCCTGCATCTCTCCGCCTCCGCGTTTCCTCTCTGCGGTATAGTTTGTCGGTGTTCATAGCAAGTATTCGGTTCGCCCTGGTAGTCCTCGTCTGCGCTTTCACTGTCGCGCAAGCACAAACCTACAAATATTTCCGACTCGGAAATCCAAGCGACGTCCAGACCAAGGCTAAGTTTGGCATCGCCATGATGGGCGGCGGCAGCGATCTGGACGAGGCGTTCCGCTGGCTCTGTGACAAAGGGAATGGTGGAGATTTTCTCGTTCTGCGAGCCTCGGGAGACGACGACTACAACTCGTACGTCAACGGCTTATGCAAAGCAAACTCCGTGGCGACGCTGATTCTTCCCAATCGCGCGGCAGCCGAAGATCCAGCCGTAGCGGAAATCATTCGCAAGGCCGAAGTCGTGTTTATCTCAGGAGGCGATCAGGCGAACTACATTCGCGGCTGGAAGGATACTCCCGTCGAGAAGACCATTAACGACGGCATTGCGGCGGGGAAGCCGATTGGCGGGACCAGCGCCGGATTGGCGGTGGAAGGCGAGTTCGTCTACGGAGCTCTCGGTGACAAGCCGGATGATAAGGACCTGGCCTCGCCTGACGTTCTGATGAACCCCTATTTCGAGCGTGTAACGCTGGAACGAAACTTCCTGAGAATTCCACTTCTGGAGAATCTCATCACAGATTCACACTTCGCCAAACGCGATCGTATGGGACGCTCCCTGGGATTTCTGGCGCGCATTGTGAAAGATGGATGGAGTCGCTCTCCAAGGGAGGTGGCGATTGATGAAAAGTCAGCGGTGCTGGTCGAATCAGACGGGAAGGCTAACGTTGTGGGTACTGGCAAGGGCGCTTACTTTCTGAAGTCCACATCCGCCCCGGATGTTTGCGAGAAGGGGATGCCGCTTACGTTTCTCGGGATCACGGTCTATCGTGTCACAACCGGCGGGCATTTTGATTTGAGCGAGTGGAAGGGTGATGGCGGCACGTGGTATTCACTGTCAGTGCGGGCGGGGAAGATTGAGAGTACGCAACGGAAGCAAGCCGTCTACTAATTTTGTTATGACCACAAGGGTCGCGTGACCCCGGGTCATTTCACTGCTGGAATATCTTCCACGCTCTCATAAATCACCAGCCCAAGACTTCTGCCGACGCGCACCATCTCATCGGCTCCGGCTGATGCGCCTCCGACTCGAAGTACAGCGTCGCACTTTTCGAGGAGTCGGGCCGCGATCGGATGGAAAACCTCATTGAACACCTCATCGCCTATCTTTTTCGATCCCCCCAGTTCTGCCAGCGGCAGCGCGAGCCATTCGCCGAGGATTGGAATGTGTCCGGCACGGAAGATCGGGAGCGCGTAAGCCTCCATCTGCTGTACATTTTTCTTGATCAGAGCCGGATCGTCGTTGGTGCCGGAGCGGTACGGGCCAGCAATCAAGATCATCTGCGCTTCTGATGCTTTCACTTTCACGAAGTTCCTCCAGATACTTTCACGAGCATAAGGGACCGGTCAGGCGGTCCTTGGAGATTGGTTTCATTTGCCACGTATGCAGCGACGAGATTTTGACGTCGCCATCAAACTTCAGGCGAAGCGGACCGGAGGGGATTTTGTAAACGCGCGCGGTTAGAGCGACTGTTTCGTTCGCGAAAACTTCCAGAACTGAGCCGTCGAGGAACATGTGCAGCCGAAAGGGGGATCCCGGAGCAACTGGAAGCGGCGCGGCACTCGTGTTTACGCGAAGTTCGCGACCGCCTGATTGGCGGGAGTACGAGATTGTAACGAAGTCTCCAGCTTCCGAGTAAAGGCGCAACTTAAACTCATCGGCCTTCGGGTGAAGATGCACGTCTATTTCTGCGGCAATATCCTTGATGCGAACTGCGTCAATATTCCCGCTTTGATCTGCGCGGAGCTTGGCGACGTCAGGCGCCACTTCCGTTTGCAATTCATTTTGCGAACTCAAGGAAAGCACCCGCGGAAGGGACATTGTACCTGCCCACCCCGCCGCAATCAGATCAGCGTCAGGGCGCGCTTCTGGAATCCATCCCCAGAGAATGCGTCTGCCGCCGGCGTCGAGCATGGTTTTTGCCGCGTAGTATGAACCCCAGTCAACCACTCCTTCTTTCTCCGGGGTGAAGCGCTGGTGGGCGTAAGTCCCCACCTTCCACCGAACTTTGCCCATGGTGGAGATCAGCAGCACGTGCTTGTTGGCCAGTGGGAAAAAGTCCGGACACTCCCACATCTCCCCCGCGTCGACTGGATTCACGCTTGTGCCCTGGCTCGGTGAACCTTCGATCAGCGGATGCAGATAGGTCCAGCGGCGCAAATCTCTCGATGTGTAGAGGAGGATCATTCCGCCTTTGCCACGCACACCCGACCCGAGGATCAACATCCAGTTGTCCCCTTCGCGCCAGAGTGCTGGATCGCGGAAGCCAGTGACTTCGAGGCCGGCGGGCGGCGTTGCGATGACCGGCTCGGAAAGTTTTTTCCAGATACGCAGAGCATTGTCCTGTGCAACGGCAAGGCATTGTGTTTCGCGCCACGTGTGGACGCCATCGCGAAGTGTTGCATCACCAGTCGAAGAAGGTGGGGCCACTGCTGTGTAGATCACCGTGGGCTTCCCGTGATCGAGGACCGCGCTGCCGCTGAAGACTCCGTCTGAGTCCGGACCGCCAGGCGTGGGCGCGATCGCGATTGCTTCGTTCTGCCAATGGAACATATCGGGGCTTGTTGCGTGTCCCCAATGCATGTTTCCCCAGGTCGCGCCGCGCGGATTGTACTGGTGAAACATGTGGTATCGGCCGCTGAAGTAGATAGGTCCGTTCGGATCGTTCATCCAGTTGTGCGAAGGCAAGAGATGGTACTGGGGCCGCAGCGGGTCGGACGCCAGTTTCTGGCACAGGACGGCATCGCCCGGATCGCTACTGGCGAGGAGCGCGCGGCTCCAAAGAGAACCGACAGCAGCGCTGGACACTTGCAGGAAGGTTCGGCGAGTGGTCATGAGTTTACCGTCACCCCGATGTGAACGAAGGCAGTACCGGTGTGGTCTATTTCTTACCACACCGGGAGCGAAGAGGCGTTGGATATAATCGGGTGAAAGTTCAACTTTTCATGGTGTTTCGATCTCTGTTCCAATTGAGTCAGTCGATCGTTCTCGCTCTCGCACTCCTGAGCGGAGAAACCCACGCGCAATCGCACTCGTCCTCCGGCACGGCGTCCCAGCAAGCGGCCTTGCAGAAAGGGCAGGCGGCCTTGCGGAACGGAAACCTTTCGGAGGCTCGCGCCGAGTTGGAGAAAGCCGTGCGCCTGGCGCCGAACGACGCCGCAGCTCAATCCGCGTTCGGTTGGGTGCTGGCGCTGCAAGGTGAGAACGATGCAGCGGTTGTTCATCTGCGGACCGCACTCAAGATCAATCCTGGCCTGGTGCAAGCGCAGCTGACCCTTGCCAGCGTTCTTTCACAGCAAGGAAACCTGGCGGAGGGCGTGCAGGAAGCACGAGCAGCGATCAAGACCGCTCCGGGGAACGCCGAGGCGCACCGGACTCTGGCGAGAATCCTCAGCCAGACTCAACCTGACGAGGCGTCGACCGAGATGCAACGCGCCGTTGAACTGGCGTCGGAGCGTGCCGACCTGCGGGATGAACTGGGGACCATCCTTGCTCAGCGCAAACAATTTGCCGAAGCAGAAAGCCAGTTCAGGGAAGCGATCCGACTGCAGCCGAACCTCGAGTCGGCGCACCTTCATCTCGGTGCGGCGCAATTGCTACAACAGCGGCTTGATGATGCCGTGGAGGAACTAGACAAAGCTGTGACACTGAATCCGCAGGATGCGACGGCTCATTATTACCTGGCGAAAACTCTGACGGCGCAATCTAAGAGTAGCGAAGCTCTGGCAGAGTTGAAGAAAACGGCCGCTCTGAAGCCAGAATGGTTCGAGTTGCAGGTGGAATTAGGGATTGCAAGCGAGCGCGCGGGAGATGCGGATGGAGCCGTGGCGGCATTTAATCAGGCAGTGAAGCTGCATCCGAATGACGCCGAGATATACAACGACCTGGGATTAGCCCTCTTGCAGAGAGGTGATGCCGAGGCGTCGATTCCGACTTTCAAAACTGCAGTTCAATTGCGCCCGCAAGATGGAAGCCTGCGCGGAAACCTGGCGGCCGCCTACCTGCAGTTGGCGAATTTTGATGCGGCCATCACGGAGCTGGAAACAGCTATCAGAATTGCGCCGGCGGATGCTTCTCTTCACTACAACCTGGGCCTCGCCTACAAACTGAAGGATCAACTGAACAAAGCAGTACCGGAATTTGAGGAGGCGATACGCTTGCAGTCGGATCTTGCCGACGCGCACTACACCCTGGGGATCCTGTTCTGGCAGCGAGGAGAATTTGACAATGCCACCAACGAGCTGCGGAAAGCGGTTGAATCAAAACCGGACTATGCGGAAGCGCACTACAGTCTCGGGACCGTTTACAAGCAGCAGGGAAAACTCGCCGATTCGGCAAGAGAACTGCGGGAAGCGATTCGCCTGCAGCCGGATTTCGCCGGAGCGCACACCACCCTGGCAGGCGTTCTAAGGCAGTTGGGAGACGCCGACGGGGCTGCGGCCGAGGCGAAGGAAGGCGCCAGAATCTCGGGCAGAGCCAACAATCTTCAGGCCGCGACCGTTTCCACAAATTCTGGCAAGCGATTCCTGGCTGCCGGTGATCTCGATAGCGCCATCGCACAATTTCGCTCGGCAATTCATTCCGAACCGAAATATGCGGCGGCACATTACGAGCTTGGACTCGCTCTCCAGCAGAGCGGAAAAAACGACGAAGCAAAGACAGAATTTGAAAAAGCTGCGGAGTTGAACCCGCAGTTGAAAGCGCCGGGGAAGTAGCGAGGCCTAATTACTGCGGCTGCGCAGCGCCACCAACTCCTCCACAACCGGCACACCGTGCGCGATCTTCACGCGCAGAAGAGCTTCGAAAGGCTTCAGCTCCGCAGGCTTGGACACATTCAAGCGCCGCAGCAGTTCTTTAATCGAGTCCTCACTGCAAACGTATTCGACCGCGGCCTGTGTTCCGAAAGTCGAGTTTCCGGCAAGAATCAAAATAGAGCGGGATGGATCCAGACCGGGGAGGAGTGCGATAACGGCATAGTCTTCAACGGTCGGCTGATTCGCCGGGGTTGCGAGAAAATTTTCCGGTTCGCCCGGTTGAGGATGAACGTTAAGGACTGCCAGATCTCCCCTGCGCGGGCCCGAGTCCAGCCGTTTGAAAATGAATTCGCGGGTTCCAGGAATATCGAGCAGCGTTAGATTCTCGGACGGAGATCCGACGAAGATCAGATCGTTGTTCTTTGCGTCGTCCAGTGTGAACAGCGCCCCGCGCTTTACACGCAAGGGGCGGTTCAGGAGGAAGAACACTCGGTCGAGTTGATGGATCGCCAGCACTTCTCCGACGCCAGTGTAGTGGTCGAGAATGAAGGAGCGCGCGTCCGATGCGGGATTGAAATAGCGCATCCCCGTTTCTGGACGCCCGACGAAGTTCCCGTTGCTGAAGACGACCAGCGGTTGCTGAGGAGCATCCACGAAATGACTCCAGAAGAGCCGGTACGCGGCCGGCACCGCTGGAGCTGCAGCTGACTGATTCCGATCTCGTGACAGTAAGACGGCGCTTGTCACCACCGACGCCAAAAGAAGAAGCGCCAGCACCACGATCGCAATTACCCATCTGCGATTCGACGGTCGAACCTCGTCCTTTTTTTCGGCCAGTTCCATCTGTGGCGCTGGCGTCAGTGCTGTGCCTGGCTTGCCGCGCAATTGGAACACCAGAACGTAAGAGCCCTTTGGGATTTCGACCAGGATCGGGTCGTCGGCGCCTTCGTGCGAGTAATACTCTGCCAGCTTCACTCGGAGACGCCCAGCCTGAACGCGAACTGTGGAATCGCTCTGCGGATCGAATCCAGCCGGACGGCCCAGCACTTCGGTCGCGATTTGGTACTCCTTGAGCGCGACCCCAGGATGATCCAGAGAATGCTCCGCCAAATAACGCAGGAGCTTGCAGAGTGATTCGGAAGAATGAAGGCTATGGCTTTTGGTAAGTCTCTCTACTTGTTGGAAGCATTGCTCCCGACCGATCGCGAAACTGTGTGTTACAGCCATATAACCGAAAGGTAACCAGTAGCCGTATCTTATTGTGGCGGTTGGATGTTCTTCACGTAACAGTATCAAACGTAGTGAGACTTTATCCAGCTAATAGTTTTGTATTACGAGTGCACCCTGTCTCGTCAAGTATCCCGTCTGCATTTGTGGGGCAATCGTGTCGGCAGGAAAGTCTGAGGAGGAAGTCTCATGAAACGATCAGCGTGGGTCGCTGTGGCGACTATCAGTCTTCTATGCGGTCTCTGGGTGCCCGGCGCGATGGCGCAAGCGGTTTACGGAAGCATCCTCGGTACGGTGACGGATCCAACAGGGGCCGCTGTAAATGGAGCGAAGGTCACTGTCACCAGCCAGACCAAGAACGTCTCCACCGATACAACGACCAACGAGAGCGGCAACTATTCAGTGACGCACCTGATCCCAGATGTATATTCGATTCGCGTCGAAGGCACCGGCTTCAAGGCGCTGCAGTTTAAGGACATTCAAGTCTCCGCAGACTCCGGCGCCCGAGTCGACGGGCAGTTCCAAGTCGGCGGGACCTCGGAGACTGTCGAAGTCACGGCCGAAGCGCCTCAACTCAAAACCGATCGCGCCGACGTGGCGATGGAATTCAACACGAGACAGGTTGAGGATATGCCGATACTCAACCGGAACTTCACGACCTTGCAACTCATGGCGCCTGGTTCCCAGAAAATGGGGTGGAGCCACGCGGCCACAGAAAATCCACAGGGCAGCCAGCAGATCGTAACCCAGGGACAGCACTTCAGCGGTACTGCCTTTGAGCTGGACGGAACCGATAACCAGGATCCGATCCTTGGGATCATCGTGGTAAATCCGAATCTGGATGCGGTAACGGAAGCCAAGGTCTCGCTGCAGAATTATGACGCCGAGTTCGGAAAGGCCGTAGGCAGCGTAGTGACGGCCCAGACCAAGTCGGGGAGCAATGAGTTTCACGGCAGCGGATTCTATTTCCGCCGCTCTGACGCTCAACAAGCGCGCGATCCTTTCGCGCAATCGCCGAATCAAGCCGATCCCATCACTCATCGTCTGCTTCCACGGGCGCGATGGCAACAATTTGGTGGAACCATCGGCGGTCCAGTGATCAAGAATAAATTGTTCTTTTTTGGCGATTATCAGGGCACGCGGCAAAACTATGGTGTTAGCGGTGTGTTCACGATGCCGACGGCATTGGTGCGGTCAACATGCACCGCATCCAACCCCACCGGCTACTGCGATCTGAGCGAATATGCTGGCACGGGTATAACGACTGGCGGCGGAATAATCTTCGATCCGGCAACCGGCGATCTAAACGGTGCCAATCGCACGCGGTTTTGTGGACCCGCAGGTTGCGCTACACAGCCCAATTGGATTCCCTTAACCGCCGCTGCGGCTGCTGCCGAGCCTGTCGGGCCCGGCGGTGCAGTCCAAAGCATCGCGTCACCGGCCGCGTTAAACGTACTGGCGGCGCTTCCTGCTCCGCAACTGACGAGTGTAACCAACAATTTCACTGGCTCCGGTTCTGGTCCATATACCCAAAACAGCTTTGACACCCGTGTTGACTTTGCCGCCAGTTCGAGTTTGAGTGTGTTTGGCCGGTACAGCCTCGATTACTTCAAAGTTTCGGGCAAGGGCCTGTTGGGCCAGATGGGAGGACCGGGCGACGGAGGTGGAAGCATCGCCCCTGGTCTGGCGGGCAGTTCCACGACCCACAACTACAGTCTGTCAACCGGCATTACCAAGACGGTTAGTAGCTCGTTGTTAACGGACGTTCGCTTCGGTTGGTTTAAGTACAACCCAGTAACCGCAAAGCCCGACGGCGGCGCTCCCATGACGGCATTTGGGATTCCCGGTGCAAATACCAGCGATCCTAAGACCGCGGGTTT
>QIAL01000968.1 GCA_003225535.1 Acidobacteriota bacterium
CGATGCCCCTTGGCAAAGGACGCGTACATCCATGTCAGAAACGGCCGCGAACAGTTGGCTCGCCACTTCTGGTTGACGCCGGGTATTCTCACCAACGAGGCAAACGAGCGCCTTATGATTTTCCCATCGCACGTCGGCGACTCGCTGCAGACCCTCGATAATCTTGGGCAGATCGCCGTTTGACCCCACCAATAGTGAGATTCGGTCGATCGAAGTTCCCATCACGTCCACCCCACAGGTGTGTTGCTCAAGCACTCCAAACACGGTATTCAGCAAAGCAGCATCGACCCCGCGCCGCGACTGGATTAATTTCAGTGCCATGCCCCTCGGGTTGCCGCGAGTTCAGCACATAAACAGGAATGTTCTCTCGCATGGCCGGCGCAAGAGTTGCCGGATGCAGCACCTTGGCTCCAAAGTGCGCCAGATCGGCCGCTTCGTCGAAGCTGAGCATACGAATGACGCGCGCATCAGAACAGATCTTCGGGTCCGTCGTCATGACTCCGTCAACATCCGTCCAGATTTCGACTCGCGATGCTCCTACGGCCGCTCCGACGATGGCAGCGCTGAAGTCCGACCCGCCACGCCCCAGCGTGGTGGGAACTCCATCCATGGTCGAGGCAATAAACCCACCGAGAACTGGAACACTCCCCGACTGCAGCAACGGGTTCAACACGTCTCGAAGTCGCTGATCGGTTACATCCCAGAGCGGACTCGCTTGTCCGTGGCGCGCATCGGTAACGATGCACGTACGGGCATCGACATGCGCCGCCTGCAGCCCGGCCTCACTGAGCGCCCAGCTGACCAGCTTGCTCGAGAAGCATTCCCCAAAGCTCAAAAGCCGATCCTGTGCCTTAAGGTCAAAGTAACGGGAAGTTTCCAGATCGTGCAAAAACGATTCCAAAGCCTGAAATTCGCCGCGCAGTTCGCGGTCCAGCGAGCCATAAGCCGAGGCACTCAGAAGCGAATCAGCCAGCTCCTCGTGGCGCACGTAAATGTTTCGAACCGTTGCGAGAGCCGATCCCAGATGACCTTTGGCAGCCGCGTTCCCCGCCTCCAGCAATTGATCGGTAACTTTCGCCAGCGCGCTGATGATTAACACCGGTTTCGCACCCAGTCTGCCTTCGACGATACCGATGGCCACGCTCAAATCTGCTTTGTCGCTGTGAACTGCTCATGTTCTTTCAGCTCCATTCTTGAAAATCGCCCAAAAGCAAAAAACCCACCGCCAGATCGCTTCTGGCGGTGGGTTTCGGTGATCTTGCTTAAGATTGCTTTACTTCATCATCCGTTCCCGTCCTCCAGAAGACACGTAATTCGTGTCGACATGCCTGTGCCTGTCGATGTAATTCGCTTCGCCTTCTGGATGAGGGTGTTCATGAAATCAAGAACTGCAAATTGCACAAAGAGAATATCGGACGGATGCTGTCCAGGTTAAATTCAAAATTGTGATGTTGCGTATCGAAATTTCAGGTTCCGGCTGCTACGCATCCACCTTCTTCATGTGGGTCGCAAACTGCCGTAAAAGTGCCACGAACGCAGTCGAGGCTACCGAAAGCGTGCGATCGCGACGGTACGCCAGTCCCAGTTCGCGATAGAGTTCCGCATCTTCAAGGTCGATCAATTTGACCCGTCCCGCATCGACTTCATCGCGAGCAAACGACGCGCTGATGAGTGACACCCCGAGATCGGCTGCTACAAAGCTCTTGATCATTCCAATACTAGGCAACTCCATCCGCACCTGCAGTTCGGCGTTGTGCGGCCGGAAGAGCTTGTCCAGAAGCCTGCGCGTGTGGCCGGTCTTCGGAAACAGCAGCGGATGCTTCACGATCTCGCTCACCGGCACGACCTTATGCTTGGCCAGCGGATTCTTCGGGCTCACCATCAACATCAGCTTGTCGCGGAAAATCGGCTGGATCTTCAGGCTGGGAGACTGAATCGGCAGCGTAAGAATGCCTACTTCCACCGCGCCGTTTTCCAGCTTTTCCACGATCTTGTAGCTAAAATTTCGATAGATGCTGATCTGCACCGGAGGATAGCGCCGGCAGTATTCCGCAAAAACCTCCGGCAGCACATACAAACAGGTAGCCTCGTTCGCTCCAACGCGCAAGGTGCCGCGGGGCGTGGTGCTGTGGTCCGCGACCGCCGTGAGCGACTCATCCCGCAGATTCTTAAGGCGCTCGGCGTATTCATAGAAAATCTGTCCGGCGGGCGTCAGCTTCACAGTTTTGCCGGACCGGTCCAGCAGGCGGTCACCGTATTCCTGCTCAAGTTGGCGGATCTGCGCGCTGACCGCCGATTGTGAACGAAACACCTTTTCCCCCGCACGGGAAAAACTGCCCTGTCTGGCGACTTCCAGGAACGTAATGAGTTGATCAAAGTCCATGGGTTGGCGGAATTATAGCGGAGTCGCTTCGAAATAGCGGTTAATTCCTGAGC
>QIAL01000289.1 GCA_003225535.1 Acidobacteriota bacterium
GCGTCGATCACGAAGCTCTGATTTGTGATCGCGAGGCTCTCGTCGGAAGCCAGGAAGAGAACGAGTTTCGCAACTTCCTCCGGTTGAATGTCCCTCTTGATCGCCTGCCGGCTCAGAATTTCCTTCTTGTACTCTTCCGTAAACCAGAGACGTCGTTGCTTATCGGTCGAGATGGCTCCCGGCATCACACAGTTCACTCGAACGCTGTCGGTACCCACCTCGTGAGCTAGTGCGCGGGTCATGCCTACGATTGCGGCTTTCGCCGTTACATAAATTGGAATTCCAGTTGATGGAATCACCCAGCCAATCGAACTCATGTTGATAATGGATCCGCGCTTCGCTCGCCGCATGCCGGGAAGAACGGCTTGAGCCATGAAGAACTGGTGCTTCAGGTTGGTCTGAATGCACCAATCCCAAAATTCCGAGGTCACCTCTTCGATTTTGTGGCGCTTATCGTTGCCAGCGTTGTTGACCAGTACGTCGATCGCGGGGGAAGCGCTGAGTATTTTCTCGATCACCGATTGGAGCTCTGAAGTGTTCGCGAGGTCGCAGTGGAAGTATTCGGGGGGTACACGGCCGGGTTGCCGCAGTCTCTGCACCAGAGAATTGGCGTCGTCGTCCTGAATGTCGAGAAACAGTACGCGGGATTCCTGAAGAACGAAGGCCTCGACGATGGCCTCGCCGATTCCGCTAGCCCCTCCAGTGACAAGAACAACCTTTCCTTTCAGGCTGCTGTACACAGCGGAGGGTGAGGGTCGTTCCATTTGCGCCGACTATTTTACGACGCCTTCCAGCGGAGAACTGGCCGTAGCATAGAGCTTCTTCGGCATGCGTCCGGCGAGATATGCTTGCCTTCCCGCGATGACCGCGTGCTTCATCGCTTCGGCCATCAGCACAGGGTCTTGCGCATTGGCGATGCCGGTATTCATGAGGACGGCGTCTGCGCCGAGTTCCATGGCGATAGTCGCATCAGAAGCCGTGCCGACGCCCGCATCAACGATCAGTGGCACTCCGCTGATCATCTCGCGCAGGATGCGAATGTGCGCGACGTTCTGGATGCCCATGCCGCTGCCGATAGGCGCGCCTAGCGGCATGATCGTGGCTGCCCCGGCATCGATCAGGCGCTTAGCGAACACGATATCGTCGGAAGTATAGGGGAGAACCGTGAAGCCTTCCTTCACCAGCACGCGCGTGGCTTCGAGCGTGGCTTGCACGTCGGGATAGAGCGTGGCCTGATCTCCGATGACCTCGAGCTTAACCCAGTCGGAAAGCCCGACTTCGCGCCCTAGTCGCGCGGCACGAATGGCTTCGTCGGCCGTGTAGCACCCGGCGGTGTTGGGAAGCAGGAAGTATTTCTTGGGATCAATGTAGTCGAGCAGCGATTCCTTGCTGCGGTCGAGATTCACGCGGCGAACCGCGACCGTGACCATCTCAGCGCCGCTGGCTTCGAGCGCACGCGCAGTTTCCTGGAAGGATTTGTATTTTCCCGTGCCAACAATAAGGCGGGAGCGGAATGAACGTCCGGCGATGACCAATGAATCCGACATGGGGATATTGTAATGAATAGCGAGCCCACGGAACAGCCGAGGACGTATTCTGTCATGCTGAACGCAGCGGGAGGTGAGCGAAGCGAGCCTCACTGCTCCGCAGTATGACAATTCGAAGTTACGGGTACGGCTGCCGTTTCTGCTTGGGCGTACAGTTCGTCGATTTGTTTCTTATAGCGGTCTTCAATTACGCGGCGGCGGAGTTTTAGCGTCGGGGTCAGGGCGCCGTTGTCGAGGGTAAATTCATCGGGGACCAGCATGACTCGTTTCAGCTTCTCGAACCGGGCCAGATTCTGGTTCTGTTCCTCGACCAGGGCTTCATACAAGCTTTGTACTTTCGGATTCGCAACCAATTCAGCACGGGATGAGTAAGAGATACCATTCTCTCGGGCCCATTCTTCGAGGCGCGCAAAATTGGGAGAGATCATCACCGCCGGAAACTTTCGGCGGTCACCCAAGATCGCGGCGATTTCTACATACGGATTGAGCTTGAGCGCGTTCTCGATCGGTTGGGGTGCGATGAATTTTCCACCCGACGTTTTGATGAGGTCTTTCTTGCGGTCGGTGACGGATAGATAACCATCAGCGTCGATATTGCCGATATCGCCAGTTTTGAACCAGCCGTTATCGAGCGCGGCTTTCGTTTCTTCGGGGCGGTTCCAGTATCCCTTAAAGACTGATGGTCCGCGTACCAGGATTTCTCCGTCGTCGGCGATGCGGACTTCGAGATTCGCAAGAGTCTTGCCCACCGTTCCGATGCGGTGGTTCACTGGTGTATTCACTGCGATGACCGGTGATGTTTCGGTGAGGCCGTAGCCTTCGTGGATGCGGATGCCAACGGTGGCGTACCACTCGGCTAACTCGCGGCCGAGCGGCGCGCCCCCGGAGATGAAGGTCTCAACTTTGCCGCCCATGCCGGCCCGTATTTTGGAGAACACAAGTTTGTAAGCCAGTCTCCAAGTGCGTGAACTTGGGATCTTTCCCGCGAGAATGTCTGGCTTGTGCTCGTGTCCCAGGGCTAGTGCCCAATCGTAGATCGTGCGTTTGGGGAAACCCTGCGCCTGGCGCTGGGCTTGGGCGTAAATCTTCTCGTAGACACGAGGCACTGCGACAAAAAGAGATGGTTTGACCTCAAGCAGCGCTTCTGGCAGCCGCTCGATGAAGGGGCAATACGCCAACGTTACTCCGTGATACAGCATGGAGAAATCCACGTGCCGAGCTGTGATGTGGCAGAGCGGTAGAAACGAAACGCTGACCAGCCCGGGGCGCATGTTGAAACCCAGCAGCGAACACTGAATATTCGACGCTATGTTGCCGTGGGTCAGCATCGCGCCCTTCGACTGTCCAGTAGTGCCCGAGGTGTAGACGATTGTCGCCAGGTCGTCGGGAGTAATCGCGCGGGCTTGCCTTTCGGTCTCGGCGTCGAGATGTTCAGGACCTTGCTGTGTGATGTCGCGCATCTTCACACATCGGCCGGCGAAGGCGGCCAGGTCACCATTGAACTCGAGGTTGTCCATGACCACGATCTTCTCGATGTGGGTCTTTGGAAGGATGGAAATGACCTTGTGCAGCTGTTGGTCGGATGAAACGAAGATGACGCGGCAGCCGGCGTCGTTGAGCACGAAAGCGGTCTGTTCAGCGGTGAGCGTGGTATAGAGGGGAACGGTGACTGCGCCCAGCAGCAGGCTGGAGACGTCGGCGATCGGCCACTCGGGACGATTTTCGCTGAGGAGGGCGATGCGATCACCCGGTTGAATGCCCCACGAGTGAAGTGCGCGGGCGGTGCGGGCAACTTTCTGTCCGAATTCACGGGAAGAAATGGGCAGCCATTTCCCAGCCTCGCGATAGAGCATGATCCGGTCGAGATTGCGTTCGACGGCGGCGAAGAAGATGTCGTTGAGAGTGGCGATGGTCATCGCGTCGTTCGGGGCCCGGCAAAATCGCGCGCCTGATCTGTGGGAACTGTACTGTTTTTTGGATGCTTTCGGCAACGTGAAACAGGCAAACCATCGTTACCCAAGTTGCTTTGTGGTAACCCGTGTGGGGCAACTGCCCCCGCGACGGAGGTCTGGATACCGGCGTCGCCGTCTGTTTACTACAACCGTGCGGGCGGGTTAAGCTAGGCGGGACTCCCGTGGGGGGAGTTCTACATGAAAAGAAGGCTTTCAGGCCTGCTGGCGGGACTCCTGCTGGCGGGCGCGTTCGCAACGACGACCCCTGCATTCGCCCAAACCAAGAAGGAGGGTTCGAGCATGCCCAAAGTCGGCGACACCGCTCCTGATTTCGCGCTGAAGTATTCCGACGGCAAAGATTTGAAAGAAGTAAAACTCAGCGACTATCGGGGCAAAAAGAATGTTGTCCTGGCATTCTACGTGTTTGCTTTCACCGGTGGTTGAACGCAGCAAATGAAAAACTTCCAGCAGAATCTGCAAAAGCTGGAAGCGGCCGACACCCAGGTCCTGGGTGTGAGCATGGATAGCTGGTTCTCGAATAAAGCCTTCGCCGATCAAATCGGAGTTACCTTCCCGCTGCTCAGTGATTGGGGCGGCAAAATCACCCGGGAGTACGGAGTCTACAAAGACGAATATCAGGCGCCGCGGCGCGTGAACTTCCTGATCGGGAAAGATGGAAAGATCATGGAAGAGCAGGTGGACAAAGACGCGATCGACCCGACCAAAATTGTGGATGCGTGTCAGCGGCCCAAGATGAAGGAGTAATCGTCTGGGCTTAAGAGTTCATTCACCAGTGAGGACACAGAGGAAACCTTAGGCGGGCAGCGATGCCCGCCTTGTTGTGTCTTGGGCATTCTAAATCGCGACCTACGCATGACCTGCCAAAGCGTTTGCACAAGTGCATGGCAGGGAAGCACTTCGACGAACGGAAACTAAACCGTCCCTATGGTGTTTATAGGGAAGTGGGTAAGATCAGCGTGTACGGATTTCGGTTCCGTCAAGGCGGAGATATGAAAACGCACAAGTTGTGGGCGTGGATGGCGCTACTAGCGGGCGTTGCTTTCGTTCTGCAATTTTCCATCACTGCTCGAGCACAAGATGACGACCAGGATCAGGCGCAAGATCCTCCGGGCCGGGTGGCGCGGCTGAATTATTCGCAGGGATCAGTTTCGTTTCGTCCGGCGGGCGAAGATGATTGGGTTACGGCAGTTCCGAATCGTCCGATCGTGACCGGCGACGACCTGTGGGCGGACGAAAACGCTCGTGCGGAAGTCCATCTGGGTTCGGCGGCAATCCGGCTGGGATCGCAGACGGGGATTACTTTTCTTACCTTGGACGACAACAATACGCAGATCCGGTTGGCGCAGGGATCACTGATTCTGAGAGTACGACATCTGGACGATGACGACAGCTTTGAAATCGATACGCCCAACATTGCATTTACCCTGTTACAGCCGGGCGAATACCGCCTTGACGTGAGCCAGGACGGAAGCCGGACCGAGGTCACGACCTGGCACGGGCGCGGACATGTCACCGGTGGAGGCTTCTCTTACAACGTTGTCGCCGGACAGACCGCGAGTTTTAAGGGCGATCAGGATCATCTCGACTACGACCTGAACCAGGTTCCCGATCGTGATGGTTTTGATGATTGGGCGTTTCAGCGGGACGATCGGGAAGATCGCGCCGATTCGGCGAATTATGTTTCCCGCGAGATGACGGGGTACGAAGACCTGGATGAATACGGCGATTGGAGCTATGTCGCGGGATACGGCCCGTGCTGGCATCCGCGCGCGGTGGTTGTCGGATGGGCTCCGTACCGCTTCGGACACTGGGTCTACGTCGGCCCTTGGGGCTGGACGTGGGTCGAAGACGAGCCTTGGGGATTCGCGCCGTTCCACTACGGACGATGGGCGTCAGTAGGCGGCGGATGGTTCTGGGTGCCGGGTCCGGTTGTGGTGCGTCCGGTGTGGGCGCCGGCTCTGGTGGCGTTTGTCGGCGGCGGCCCGGGCTTCCATTTCTCCGCGGGCGTTGGCGTGGGATGGTTCCCCCTGGCACCGGGAGAAGTGTACGTGCCGGGGTATCGGGTCAGCCGCACGTATGTGAACAACGTGAACATCACCAACACGACGGTGAACGTCACGAGAGTCACGAACGTCTATAACACCGTGATCGTCAACCGGAGTACGACGATCAACAACATTACGTATGCGAACCAGCACGTCACGAATGGCGTGACGGTGGTGTCTCATGACGCCTTTGTGAACGCGCGCCCGGTAGCGCAGAACATCATGCGAGTCGAGGCGCGAGAAGTCGTGGCTGCTCCCGTGACTCGCGCAGTCGCTGTAGAGCCGGTACGAACGAGTGTGATAGGGGCGGGACGTCCGGTTGCTGTGAGACCGCCTGCGGCCGTGATTAGCCGTCCGGTGGTGGCGGTGCGAACGCCGGCCCCGCCAGTGCGTCCTAT
>QIAL01000290.1 GCA_003225535.1 Acidobacteriota bacterium
CTCAAAATCCAGAAGTTTTCTGGGCGTAGCGTTGTTCTTCTTCACGAGCCAAGCGGTGCTGAAGTCGGCTCGTACGGGCAGAACGGATCCGTGCCGAGCGCATCGCCTGTGTAGGCGAAGGCGCGCGCGCGCGATCCGCCGCAGATGTGGCTGTACTCGCAGGCTCCGCACTTGCCGTGGAACTGGTCGGGCGAGTGCAATCCGCGGAAGATCTCGGAGTTGCGATAGACGTTGACCAGCGAATCGACACGCACGTTGCCGCAGCGCAGCGGCAGGAATCCCGAAGGATAAATTTCGCCGAGGTTCGAAACGAACACGATGCCGTGTCCGTCGCGAATCTGGAATCCGTTGTACACCGAGCTCGACTTCATCTCCGGCGCATGCTTTCCTGAAGTACGCATCGTCTCAATCGCAATGCGGCGATAGGACGGCGCTTCGGTTGTCTTGACCTGGAAGGGCGAGTGCTGCGAGAGCTCGAACACCCAGCGCATGATGCGTTCGCCTTCTGCGGGCGATACTTCATTCAGTGCCTTGCCGCGTCCGACAGAGATCAGCATGAACAGGCTCCAGCGCATGACGGGAAATTCGCGGGAGAGCAGTTCGTAGATCGCGGGAAGATCATCGGCAGTTTCTTCGGCCACGAGCGTGTTGACCTGGATCGGAAGACCGAGGCGTCCGCAATGGCGCGCGGCTTCCATGGTGCGGTCAAACGTTCCCGGCACGGCGCGGATCGCATCGTGCTTCTCGGCGCAGGAGCCGTCGAGGCTCAGGCCGAGGCTCTGAATTCCGTGAGCCTTCAGCTTGTCGATCGCTTCGTTCGTCAACTCAGGAGTGGCGCTCGGAGTGATCGAGACTTCGAGGCCCAAGCCGTTGGCGTAATCGATGAGCGAGTAAATATCGCGGCGGCTGAGTGGATCGCCTCCTGTCAGAATCAGATGGGGAAGGGGATTGCCGAACTCGACCAACTGGTTCAGGAAGCGCTTGCTCTGCTCGGTATTGAGCTCCAGCGGATTCGCCGTGGGCATCGCCTCGGCGCGGCAGTGCTTGCACGCCAAGCCGCAAGCCTGGGTCATCTCCCAGTAGACCAGCAGTGGATTTTTGGAAAAATCATGAGCCAGATGGCCCATTTTTGGAGTAGTACCTGCCACAACCGCCATGACGAACCCCCTTCGGCGACTAGCTAGAAAAGAACACCCACAAGCAAGTCTTAGGGTAAGTTCGGGGCTGCAGAAAGGCTGTGATTTGAATCACACGGGGGCGTGACAGGTTTCGCAGAAAGGACAGTTGTCAGTCCTCAGTCCTCAGTTCTCAGTTCGGAGCAGTCTGGGAAGTTTACTGATTGATAACTCCCCCTCCCCTCCTCGGTCTATTGGAATTGTCGACTTAGGGGGAAATCGAAAATAAAATCTTGGGCTGCAATCACTTAGGGGCAAAATCTTGAGCCGCAAGGAGTTACAGTCCGCGATCGCTACCTAAGGCGTCATCAACAGTATCGCGAACTGAGATTGCTCAGTCAAGGTTAAGTGAACATCCGGAAAGATTGTTCTGTGGAAAAGTTGCGCTGAGGATACGGCCTGGAACGATGAGTGTAGTGGGTATTTCGCCAACTGTCGCCCGAACCCCAATCTACAGCTTGTCTACAGCTTGTTGTTCACTTCCTCCACGTCCACAAAAGCCTCGCGTGGACCGGAGGTTGTCACGCCAAGGATTTTCCACTTGCCTGCGATTACCGCCCCAACTATGGGCCTGAATAAACCGGCGAAGTCTAGAATCTTTTGGAATTCGTTCCCGTGTTTGCAGAGGTGGATGGTGTAGGTATTTTGAGGGTGCTTTTCAGCCATGCTACAGAAGTGTGCATGCGCTCCCCGGGTACGGGCAAATTACCGTGGTGTCTATGTCGGGTTGGCGGCCAAATTATGCCAGGATGTTTGCGGCCAAGCTTAATGAGTGAAATGGGGATTTTGCGTCAACTACCCGCAAACTAGAGGAGTGGCCAAAATCATCGCCCTGCCGCTATCCTTCCTTCTCTACTTTTCTGCTGTAGGAGGACTGGCCGAATGTTCTGCAAAAGGTTTCTTATACCACTGGTTCTCGGTGCGTCCCTGTGCGCTCATCCCTCACTTGCCACCGATTGCGCTCAGGCCGTGTCTCAACAGGCAGAATTGGGGACCACGGTTGCCGCGAAACAATTCTCTAGGCAGATACAGATGGCAAGACAAGCGGTTCTCCGACTATATGAACAGGGGTTGCCGTTAGCAGGAAGTTCGTCTCACCAGATCGGCAGGCCCCCGGGCCTGTCGGTTGCGGTGGCGGTGAATGGTCAATTGGTTTGGACGGAAGGGTTCGGTTTTGCGGACTTGGAACAATGTGTTTCGGCTACCGCAAAAACAAAATTCAGGATCGGAAGCGTTTCAAAACCCCTGACTGCAGCAGCCGCGGCTCTGTTGTATCAGGAAGGAAAGCTGAGTTTGGATGCTCCAATTCAACGCTATGTGCCCGTCTTTCCTGACAAAGGCCACGTGATAACGACACGACAACTACTCGGGCATCTCGCAGGGATTCGCCACTACAGTGCTGCGGAAGCCAATAAGGAAAATCAGGACGTCTATCATTCGGTCGCTGAATCGCTCAAGCGGTTTCAAGATGATCCTTTGGTCGCAGATCCCGGAACAAAATGGAGTTATTCGAGTTACGGATACGTACTTGCCAGCGCCGCCATTGAAAAAGCATCTGGGCAAGACTTTCTCTCTTTTATGCACGACAAACTATTCCTGCCGCTTGGAATGCAAGAAACCGTTCCCGATGAAAATGGCACAATAGTTCGCAACCGAGCGCGTTGGTACGACTTAACCAGCGACGGGAAGTATCAGAACAGCCCCTATGCAGATTTGAGCTACAAGTGGGCTGGTGGAGGCTTCCTTTCTACGGCCGAAGACCTGGTTCGATTTGGTTCGGCTTTGCTTTCGCCTGGCTTCCTCAAAGAAAGCACACTCAAAGAGATCTTCGCACCTCAACAGACCAATGATGGTAAGGGAACTCAGTATGGGCTTGGTTGGTTTATTCACGTTGGGGCGGAACGCATATATGAACATGACGGCGGTTCCACGGGAAGCAGTTCCTGGTTGATTCTCTACCCCGATCATCATGTCGTCATCTCTTGGCTGATGAACAACGATGATCTGCGCAGTAATGATCAGACGTTGCGCGAAATTGCTGCTCCGTTCCTGACGGACTCTGGACCGTAGTTGTTGTAACCAGGCCATTGCACTCAAACCCCCTGCCGGGGGCCTTGAATGTAACCGAGATTTCCGCCAACACCTCTTGAGGCACTGCCAACTCCATGGCTTTCATTGACGGGATAGGGTGTACGTGCGACCGATTTGCTTTTCCATCCACGGGCGATGGAAAACAGGCTGATCCGCAATCAGGCACTGATCAGTTGATGCGGCGGATGGCGAGCAGAGTCAAATCGTCCAAGAGTGCGGCGGCGTCGGTGAAGGCGCGCACGTCGTCGAGGCAGGCGGCGATTAACTCGGCCGGCGGACGCCCGGCTTGCTGGCGCAGCAAGCCCACAACCCGCTCTACGCCGTATTCGTCACCTTCGCCGCGTGCCTCCAAGAGGCCGTCGCTGTAGAGAAACAGGGTGTCGCCGGGATCCAGTTGCACGCGTGTCGACGAAAGCTCGGCTTCGTGGAACAATCCCAGGGGCAAACCGGTAGATTCAATGCGCAGGATGCCGCCGTGTCCGACGACGATTGCGGGCCAATGGCCGGCATTGTGGATTTCCACTTCGCCAGTGGGCTTGGCTTGCCCGCAGACCAAGGTCACGTACTGTCCGGCGAGCGCGCTGTCGCAGAAGACGCGGTTGACATGGCTAACCGTCTGGCCGAGCGGCATGGCCATTGCAGACAGACTACGGAACAAGGCGTGCAGCTGCGTCATCAACATGCACGCGGCCACGCCTTTGCCGGAGACATCGCCAAGCACGAAGAAGAGCTGTCCATCGCACGGAATCAAGTCGCAGTAGTCGCCGCTTACGGGGCCGATGGGCGCGTAGTGATAGCTGGTTTCCCAGTTCCCGGTGCGCAAATTAGGTTGTGGCAGCAGATTGCGCTGCACCTGGGAGGCGAGATCAAGGTCGCGCTGCAGGGCGGCCCGTTGCGGCTGAGTCAGGTGGTCCAGGCAGTAGCGCACGAGGGGGTCGGCGAGCAGACGGTCCTCTTCGACGGGAGCGTGACATTCCTCGCATAGGCCGTAGTTGCCTTTCACCATTCGTTCCAGTGCCGAATCCACTTCGTGGAGCAGACCGGCGAAGCCTACGTTCTTGGGCGCCAGCGCAATCGCATCTTCCAGTTTGCGCTTGCGGTCCTCCAGCTGGTTCTGCAGGAAAGCGATCTCTAGCGTGGCCATGCGAAACTCCCGAGTGTTAAGGATCGTGACTATTCGATTCCGCGAACCCGGTTTCGATGCGCGGGTAATAATTCAGTCTTATTGACGTCTGACCCGGTTGTGAGCGTGATCGGGATGTTTCGCCAATCGATTGCCTGGTTCAGTCATGCGGGGCTTCGGATAATTACCGAAGAAATGGAAATCTAAGTCTACGCGAAGTCGCACAACCTGAAGCTCGATGTGCCGTCAGGAGAGCTGAGAATATGGCGATTCGTAGAAGGGAATCCTGTAAACGACGGAGTCGTATTTTGGATTCGTGCGGTTGCCTATGATCTCGCCGTGAAGATTCTCAGCGATACGCCTGCTGGCGATGTTTTGTATGGCCACCGGATAGATGAAACTTCCTTTGCCGAGAGTTGCATGTCCCCACTCAACAAGTGCGGCCACGACTTCCCGGCCAAAACCCTGTCCGTGCGCGCTTTCCTTGAGCCAAAGGCCGAGTTCGGGCGAAACAGAATCCGCATCTTCCAACGAGGCCATGCCAAGGCATTCCCTGTTGTCGAGCCGCCGGATGACGAAGGAAAACTTGTTTGGTTCCGGAGCCTGCACTCTCTTCTCGCATCGCGTCACGTACTCGCTCCATGATGGCGGCTCCCATGGCATGAATCTGGCGATGGCGGGCGTGATGCATCCAAAAACCTCCGGTGCATCCATCATCTGGAACTGGCTGAGTTGCAATCTTGGGGACGGGATGACAATCATTGTGTCAGCCTATCAACGACGGATAATACGTCAAATTGATAGCTGGCGAAAACAGGCGTGAAAGCAGCCGTGGTTGTTGAAAATATGACATCAGGTCTTAGTCGGCAACATCCTCGCAACAATCGCGGCCACCACGGGCGGCTCGTGCTGGCCTAGCTCGCCCTCTAGAGTGTAGGAACGCTCGAAGGCGTTGGGGCCGGTGATCTTCATTTCCCAGCGGTCATTCGCCTGCGAGCCCATGATCACGACGCGCCAGTCTCCGGTGCGGTCGGCGAAGATGTGCTCTATGATGGCTTCCAATTCCCGTTGCAGCGTCGGTTCACCGGTATTCTGCATTTCGACCGTAACAGCCATAGGCTGAGTCTACGACATACTTCTGCTCTCTTTGGGGATCATTCTGTGAATTCTGCGTAATGGAAAAAGCTTAAACGCAGAGGTCGCTGAGGTTTCGCAGAGAGCGCGGAGAAAATCTGGGGGAAACGCAGTCGGATACTGGGGTTGTTGAGTGGTTGTACCGGAGCCAATCAACAGGCTCGCAGCCCTGAAGGTAGCGTGAGGGAAGATCATGGCGAAGAACGGCGGCATCATCGGGGTATCGGATCATGGCGGCTGGGCGGTGCTGGTAACGGTGGCGCGGGACGGGACGCTTCTTGACCGTCGCCGGGTGGAACTCGTCGGCGAGGGACTGCCCAAGATTCCGCATCACAGC
>QIAL01000291.1 GCA_003225535.1 Acidobacteriota bacterium
CTAGCGGGTCGACTGGTGTGATCGGTATTACGGATTACGCGCAGGAGTCCCTGGGTGACATTGTGTTTGTCGAGTTGCCTAAGGTGGGCACGGAACTTGCGGCGGGCAAGACGTTTGGCACTGTCGAGTCGGTGAAGGCGGTCTCTGACTTGTATGCTCCTGCTTCTGGAACCGTCATCGAGGTGAATGCGGAGTTGGCTACATCGCCGGAGAAGGTGAATAAGGATCCGCATGGGGCGTGGATGGTGAAGATCGCGCTGAAGAATCCGAAGGAACTGGATGCGCTGATGTCGGCTGCGGACTATGAGAAGTTCGTGGCGGAAGAGGCGGGACGCTGAGGAACAGCCTTGGCTACGCCCCAACATTTCTGGACCTTAGGGCGAATGTGCTCCACGCGAGATCCTTCCGCTCCGCCTGAAGAACGGCTGCGCTCAGGAGGACGCCATACGAAGTGTTGGAAATGGGCAATCGAAATTCTGTGACCTGCCGCATGGTTTGGCTGAGACCAACTCTGCCATGATTCCAACGAACGGTTGGTACATCTAACAGATTTTATATGCGCTATTTACCTAAATCTCCTGCCGACCGCGAGGCCATGCTGAAGGCGATTGGCTTGCGCTCGGTGGACGACCTGTTTGCGCCGATTCCGGCGGAATACCGGCTGAATCGCGATCTGAAGATTCCTCGGCAGATGGCGGAGTCGGAGATTGTGGACTTCTTCCGGCAGCGTTCGCGCGAGAATGGCGACGGTTATACGAGCTTTCTGGGTGCGGGTGCTTACTTTCATTACCGGCCAGTCATTATTGATTCGCTGATTTCGCGCGGCGAGTTTCTCACCGCTTACACGCCTTACCAGGCGGAGATTTCGCAGGGGACATTGCAATCCATCTTCGAATTTCAGACCATGATCTGCGAGCTGACGGGTATGGAGGTGGCGAACGCTTCCATGTATGACGGCTCGACCGCGGCGGCTGAGGCCGTGATGATGGCGGTTCGGCTCACGGGGCGACGATCGGTAGTGGTGGCGCGGAGCTTGCATCCGGAGTATCGCGAGGTGCTGGCGACTTACGCGACGCATCAGGGGATGCCGTTGACGGTCGCGGGTTTTGGCGAGAATGGGCGGCTCAATTTGAAAGAGCTGGAGAAGTCGATTACGGCGGAGACTGCGGCGGTTTTAGTCCAGGCGCCGAACTTCTTCGGCACGATTGAAGATGTGGTGGCGATTGCGGAGATCGCGCATAAGCACGGGGCAATGCTGGTGGTGTCGATTGCCGAGGCGGTATCGCTGGGAATTGTTGAGCCGCCGCGAGAGGCTGATGTCATCGCGATGGAAGCGCAGTCCTTCGGGGTTCCGATGGGATTTGGCGGGCCCTACTGCGGTGTGATTGCGACGCGAGAGAAATATGTGCGGCAGATGCCGGGCCGGTTGGTGGGGCAGACCACCGACAAGCATGGCAAGCGTGGGTTTGTGCTGACCCTGGCTACGCGCGAGCAGCACATCCGGCGGGAGAAGGCGACGTCGAATATCTGCACCAACCAGGCGCTGATTGCGCTGATGGTCAATATCTTTATGACCGTCTACGGCAAGGTTGGTTTGAAAGAGCTCGCTAAGCAGAACTTGGCGAAGACCGCTTACGCTGCGGGTCAGTTTGCCAAGCACGGGAAGGTGTTGTTCGGCAGTGCGCCACGATTTAGCGAGTTCGTGGTCCAGACGAGCGAAGATCCCTACGCGGTCAACGGTCGCCTGTTGGGACACAAGATGGTGGGCGGGTTGCCTCTGAAGAAGTTTTATCCCGAACTGGGGAATGCGGCTTTGTGGTGTTGCACGGAGATGACCACGCGCACCGCGATCGACACGGCGGTGGGGTTGGTGGCCGAGAGCGAGCGTTCGGTGCGATCGGGCAAAGAGGAAGTTGACGTGGAGGAGGTGGCGCGATGAAACGTATGACGCGCAAAGCCACGCGCCACGTCAATCAGAACGAAGGATTGATCTTCGAGAAGTCCTCGGCGGGGAAGGCGGCTTGGAAGCTTCCGTCGCTGGATGTTCCGGAAGTGGACACGGCCGCGCTGCTCGGTGGGGTGGAGAGAAAAGATTTGGGGAACATGCCCGAGGTGAGCGAGATCGAGATCATTCGCCACTTCACGCGGCTCTCGACGTGGAATTACGCGATTGATCTGGGGATGTATCCGCTGGGCTCATGCACGATGAAGTACAACCCGCGGGTGAACGAAGCGGTGGCGCGGGTGGAGGGAATCGCGAACGGGCATCCTTATCAGCCCGAGAGGATTTCGCAGGGGGCGTTGCTCATCCTGAAGACGTTGAGCGAATGCCTGCTAGAGATCACGGGCATGGATGCGATTACGCTGCAGCCCGCGGCGGGCGCGCACGGCGAGATGACCGGGCTGCTGATGGTGCGGGCCTATCACCAGTCGCAGGGGAATGCGCGAAAGAAGATTCTGATTCCGGACTCGGCGCATGGCACCAATCCGGCGACGGCAGCGATGGTGAACTATGCGGTTGAGAATCTGAAATCGGATTCACGGGGCATGGTCGACATTGGGGCTCTGGAAGCGCAGATGAATGAAGATGTCGCCGCGCTGATGCTTACCAATCCCAACACATTGGGAATCTTCGAGCAGAATATTCACAAGATTGCCGATATTCTTCACGCCAAGGGCGGCCTCCTCTACATGGACGGCGCGAACATGAACGCGCTGGTGGGCAAGGTGCGTCCGGGCGATTTCGGCGTCGACGTGATGCACTTGAATCTGCACAAGACGTTTTCAACGCCGCACGGAGGGGGTGGGCCGGGTTCGGGGCCGGTGGCGATCAAGAAACCTTTGGAGCCTTTTCTGCCGCGTCCGGTCGTTGTGACGAAGACCGATGGCACGCTGGGTTTCGATTACGATCGTCCGCAATCAGTTGGACGAGTGCGCGCATTCTACGGAAACTTTGGCATGTTCGTGCGGGCGCTCGCCTACATTCAGGCGAATGGCCCGGACGGGTTGCGGCAGACGACCGAAGACGCGGTGCTGAATGCCAACTATATTCGCAAGGGACTCGAGGGCACGTACCACCTGCCGTACTCTACGCCGACGATGCACGAGGTCGTCTTCAGCGACAAGTTGCAGGCGAAGAAGGGCGTGCGGACTATGGACATTGCCAAGCGGCTCATCGATTACGGGTTCCATCCTTACACGACGGCGTTTCCCCTGATTGTGCCGGGTGCGCTGATGATTGAGCCTACGGAGAGCGAATCCAAGGAAGAGTTGGACTTGTTTGTTGAGGCGATGAAATCGATTGCGGAGGAGGTGGAAGAAGATCCGCAGGGCGGCCAGGAAGCCTGTTTTGCGGTGGAAACCCACCGCCTAAATTGTTGACTGAATCGGGGTTGAGTTGGAATTTCAGTTAAGAATCAACGATCACGAAATCAAGATACGCCTTCGTTTGCAGGACACAAATCTCCCCGTCTTGGCCAAACTCACCGGCCGCAACTGACCCTCAGCGCGGGCGTCACCAGCGCTGGAATTGCGCTAGCTTTTTCTAGACGTCACCGCAAAAAATGCAGCGGCCTCCTGTTCAACGTTCTGGCTGCCACAGTGCGGACACTTGGCGACTTCCTTGTCGTGTTCGTTCAGGGTTAGGACCGTTTCGAAGGCCTTGTGACAATCGAGGCAAACATAATCGTAGACGGGCATGGGGACCTCCCGCGGAATTTCGTTAGCAGAATTGTACGCCCGGCGGGAACTTTGGACTTTCCCATCGTGTCCATTATGCTAGAGAGGTATGACGCTCCTGGACGCGAAAGAATTTGATCCGGAAAAGGAATCGAGAAAGAGGAAGCGCCTCATCCTCATCATCACGGTCATCGTGATCATTCTGTGTTTGGGATGGTGGTTCCGCTATTGGCCTGAAGAACACAAGGTCGGCAAGTTTTTCGATGCCCTGCAGAAGCAGGATTTCAAAACCGCCTACGGCATCTGGATGCACGATCCCAACTGGCCGCAACATCCCGGCGAACACGCGAAGTACCCGTTTAACGACTTCTATCGCGATTGGGGGCCAAGCGGAGAATGGGGACCGATCAGGACCGTGAAGGTGAACGGTGCGAGCACCTGCCCCGGCCCCAGCAGCGGAGTCCTGGTCGACGTAATCGTGAACGATCGCACAGAACACGCCCAGGTCTGGGTGGAGAGATCAGATCGCACGCTAAGCTACCCTCCGTGCGAGTTGATCTTTCACTGAGTACCGGGAGAGATAAGATCTAATCACGAAGCGCCGGCTCTACGCCTTTTGCGAAAGGGTCTCCAGGGTCTTTTTCAGAGACCCCTCGTCCCCAACGTTCAAGCACGTCTTCGATCGGTCAATTTGTCGCATCAGCCCGCACAGAACCTTTCCGGGGCCAACTTCAATGAACGTCTCCACGCCTTGCGCAACCAGCAAGCGCATGCACTGATCCCACTTCACCGACCCCGTGACCTGGCGCACGAGTGTATCGAGTACGCGCAGATCATCATCTGCAAGTTCGGCATCAACGTTGCATGCCACCGGATAAACCGGCTTGTTCATCTTGATCCTCTTTAGATCTTCCTCGAGCCGATCCTGCGCCGGCTTCATCAGGGAACAATGGAACGGCGCGCTCACGGGCAACAATTTCGCCCGCTTCGCTCCACGCTCGTCGGCGAATTTCGCGGCACGCTCTACCGCAGCCGTGTTCCCTGAGATCACCACTTGTTCCGGGGAATTGATGTTCGCCGGCGAGCAAACTTCGCCCTGCGCGGCGTCCCGGCAAACGCCAGCGACTTTCTCGAGGTCCATTCCCAGGATCGCGGCCATGGCTCCCACACCTACCGGGACCGCCTCCTGCATGTACTTCCCGCGATTTCGCACCGTGCGGACAGCGTCGGCAAAGCTGAAAGTCCCCGACGCGACGTGCGCCGAATACTCGCCGAGACTATGCCCGGCCACGAAGCAAGGCTTCGGAATCTGTGTCTCCACTGCGCGCAATGCCGCTATCGACACGGTCAGAATCGCCGGTTGCGTGATCTCGGTCAGCCGTAGCTGCTCCTCGGGCCCTTCGAAGCAGAGTTGCGAAAGCTTGTAGCCGAGCGCCTCATCAGCTTCCTCAAACGTCTGACGAGCTACGGGATACTTCTCGGCCAGGTCTTTGCCCATACCTACTAATTGCGAGCCTTGTCCCGGGAAGATGAGTGCAATTTCGCTGTTGATCATGGAAGAGAAGTGCTAATTCGATTGCGCTGCAGCCTCAACCGGCGCCGGACGCAGCGACGCCAGTCCGCGCTCGATCGAGTCGTTAATCCCGCGCCGTGAAAACTCCGCCGCGACGCGGATCGCATTCTTCATGGCATTGGCGTTGGAAGAGCCATGGGTGATGATGCATACGCCGCGTACGCCCAACAACGGAGCGCCACCGTATTCGGTGTGATCGAGCCGCTTCTTGAAATCGGTAAAGGCGCTGCGCGACAGCAACGCGCCAACTTGTCGCGTAATCGTCGCCTTGAGCGATTCTTTCAAAGCGGTGCGCACCAGGTTGGCGACGCCCTCGGAAATTTTCAGCGCAACATTGCCGACAAATCCATCGGCCACGATCACGTCGACCTTTCCGTTATAGAGATCGCGGCCCTCCACGTTCCCCACAAAATTCAGGGGAAGCTGCTTAAGCAGCTGAAAAGCTTCTTTGGTCAGATCGTTGCCCTTGCCTTCTTCTTCGCCGATAGAGAGCAGTCCCACGCGCGGTCCGTGCGTGCCCGCCCGTTTGCCGAACATCGCGCGAAAGTACACATCGCCCATCACGGCAAACTGCTCGAGATTTTGTGGAGTGCAATCGACGTTCGCGCCGACATCAAGCAGCATCGCCGGATTCCCCGGCGCAGTAGGGAAGACCGCAGCCAGCGCCGGACGATCCAGCCCCGGCACCGCGCCCAGCACGATCTTCGCGGTGGCCATGGCCGCTCCGGTGTTCCCGGCGGTGACGAATCCGTTCGCCTGTCCTTCGCGCACCAGTCGCAGTCCCACGCGCATGGAGCTGTCCCGCTTGGCGCGGATCGCCTCCACCTTGTCTTCCATGGTGATGTATTCGCTGGCGTGAACCACTTCGATGGGCAGCCGTGCGGCTGTGAGATGCCGCTGCAGCTCTGGCTTGACCAGAGCTTCGGGCCCGACCAGAAGCACGCGCACGCCGTACTGGCGTGCGGCATGTATCGCGCCCTCAATCTCCGGCTTGGGCGCACGGTCCGAACCCATCGCATCCAGCGCGATGACGCTAGGCATGGTTGTCGTTAGCTGGCTTCTTCGACGTCGACGACTTCGCGTCCCTTATAGTACCCGCACTTGGGGCAAGCGCGGTGTGGCATTTTCTTCTCGTGGCAGTTGGGACACTCCGAGAGGCTGTGTGCCTTCAGAGCGTCGTGTGCGCGCCGCGTCGAGGTGCGCTTCTGGGAGTGTCGCCGTTTTGGATTAGGCATAGTGAGATTTCCTTTGGAGGGGCAAGTCGCCCCGAAAATTGCAGTTAGCAAATGGCATTTGGCCCTCTTGGCTGCACCGCTATGTGATGACCTAGTGCTATATGCTAATTGCCAATGGCTGGTTTCAGTGTTCTAACCGGCTCCGTACATCCTTCAACGCCGCCCACCGCGGATCTTCCACCTCGGTGGAGCAGGAACACTGTTCCTGATTCAAATTTTTGCCGCACTGGGGACATAATCCTTTGCAGTCTTCGCGGCACGTAACCTTCAAAGGGAGCGCCAACAGCACTTGCTCGCGCAATACATCTTCGAGCAGCAATCCATCACCCTGATAGTAACCGATCTCGGCTTCAGCATCCGTAACTGAAAGCTCGTCTCGACCGGCATCGGCGCCCAGCGGGCGATATAGCAGTTCGAAATCCCGCTTCACGTCCTGCCGTAACGGCTCGAGGCACCGGGCGCATTGCAATCCCAAGGCCGCCGACAGCCCTCCGCGAAGGCGTATGTCCTTGATTACCTGATGCTTGCCGTGATGCTCCTGAACTACCTCCGCGCGCCCCGAGGCCTTCAGGGGCCCTTGCAGCCGAGCCTCGCCGCCTAAGTCGATGACATCCGGCTGAAACTCCTCCGCAAAATCCAGAGGACGAAGTTCCAATTCTTTGATGTCGAGGAACATGGCGAAACCTCCGCGGCGATCGCGCCGAACCAGCCCGCGGGAGCACGCCAAAGAGGCGTAAGTACCGCAAGGAGCAAGACTTAGAATAAAGGCCGAGGACTCAAAGTGTCAAGAAATCCGGGCCTCGAACGGGCACTCATCGGTCGCGAGGGCAGCCCTGCGGGTAGTCCCACCATCCAAGGCCCATGCACACCCGACGCAAGAAGAGTTTCCTGCACCACCACTCTCTCAGCTTCGCCACGGCAGCAATTCTTTCCGCTTGGATCGTGCTGTACAGCCACTCCGATTCCAAGACCCATCTAGGTTCCTTCTTCGGTAATGCCATCGCTGATTGGACCGGCCTTCTGGTCACCGTTCTTGCCACCAAATATTTTTATGAAATCGGATCTGCCGAGAGTCGCCGGCCACCTCAGCGTTGGCTTCGCCCGGTCGCCAAATTACTCCAACAGCATTCGCTGACGGTATTTCTTCTAATCTCTGGCGCAGCCTGGATATGGCTCTTCGCCACTTCTGACCCCTTGTCCAAGTGGGGACAAGTCGTGGGCAACATCGTTTCCGAATGGACGCAAATTTTCGGAATGGTGGTGCTCACCAAGCATCTGCTGGAGTCGCATTCGAAGGAGAGCCACCGCTGAGATTGGGTGCTGAGAACTGAGAACTGAGAACTGAGAACTGAGAACTGAGAACTGAGAACTGAGAACTGCTACTCCTTCACCAGCCAGTCCATCGCCTCTTCCCGGCTCTCAAATGTGGGAATATCCCGCTGTGAAAAGCTCTTGAAATTCTCGTAGAACACGTGCGGAAGGCTCTCGGTGCCCACCCAGGCCGACTTCTTCACATAAGGACGATCCAACACCAGCACTTCCTTGATCTTGGTGGCCACGGCCTTGTCGACTTGCGCGTCGCTGAAGTCTGCCAGAGTCAGCACCGATGCTGGTGCGTGCCTGGCAATGTCAGCCCGTACTTGATCGAGAAGCAACAATATCTCTTTGCCCTTGCAGTGGCTGAAGTCGATCAGGAAGATGGACTGACCCTTGTGGCTTACGAAGCGTAGCCTTTCGGGAGCGCCGTCACCAACCGTGTCGTCCAGATTCATGCGAGTAATGTCTCGACTACTCCGTAAACGCCGTCCAGCGCGGCATCCAACTGGGCGGCATCTCTTCCTCCCGCCTCGGCCAGATCCGGACGCCCACCGCCCTTGCCGCCCACCTTCTGGGCGACAGCGCCAATCACTTTGCCCGCCTGCACGCGCGAAGTCAAATCCTTGGTCACACCGACGATCAGTGCCACATTCCCGTCCGAAGCCGATCCCAGCACCACCACGCCCGACCCGATCTTGTCGCGAAGTTGATCGACCAGCGTCCGCATTTGCGCGCGCTCGAGGTTATCGACGCGATGCGCCAGCACCTTCACGCCCTTGACCTCCTTCACCTTCTCGCCGATGTTCGCCGTCGACGATGAAGCCGACTTCATTCGCGCCTGATCGAGCTCCCGCGCCAGCCGCTTGATTTCCGCGTCCTTCTTTTCAAGCTCTGCCTTCAGTGCCTCCGCTGGAGAGAAAGACTTTTCACCGTCGGAATCCGCCTCAGAAGCGGGTGCCCCACCCTTGCGCGTCTTTTGCGCAAGGGTGGGAGATACGAATGCAGACACCACGTGTTCCAGTTGATGATCCTTCCGAAAATGCTTGAGCGATCCCTCCCCGGTGATTGCATCAACGCGCCGCACACCCGACGACACACTGCCTTCCTTCAAAATCTTGATCAACCCAATCTCACCCGTTGCCCCCGTGTGCGTTCCGCCGCAAAGTTCCGTGGAGAAATCGCCAATTTTGATGACACGCACCTTGTCGCCATACTTTTCACCGAACAGCGCCATGGCGTGGTACTCGTTCACGGCGACATCGATGGGAACGTCGGCAATGGTCTCGACTTTGCGATTGCGCAGCACTTCTTTGTTGATGAGGTCTTCGATGTCCTGCAGTTCTTCATCGGCGACGGAAGTGAAATGGGAGAAGTCAAAGCGCAAATGGTTGGGCGCAACCAGCGATCCGGCCTGCTTCACGTGCTTGCCCAGAGTCTCATCTCGGTATTCACGACCGCGTCGACCCTGTCCCCAACTTTGAGGGTGGCCCACCCTACGTGCTTTTCGTAGGGTGGAGATTTTTGTTGGGACCTCATCAAAACCTGATGCGCCCGCACGCCCTGAATCGGGTAGTAGCAACCCTTCACTTCCGCGATGACGGTATTGTGATCGTCGGAATAAAGCCATCCACGATCGCCAACCTGCCCGCCCGCCTCTGCATAAAACGGCGTGTGATCAAGAATGACCTCTCCCGCTTCGCCAGCCTTGAGTTCCTTCACGCCCAGCCCGTTGTGAATGATTGCCAGAACCTCGCAGCCGTCAGACCGCGTTTGCCGATAACCCTCAAACTCCGACTTGGGCAATGACTGGTAAGCAGGATTGGCCGTCTGCTTCGCGGCTCCTTTCCAGGATGCTTTTGCCAACTGGCGCTGCTTCTCCATGGCTTGATCAAACCCGGCTCGATCAAACGCGATCCCCTGATCGCGCGCCGCATCCTGCATGAAATCGAGCGGCATGCCGAACGTGTCGTAAAGCTTGAATGCATCCTCGCCAGCGAGTTTCTCGGGAGAATTCTTGAGCAGTGTTTCCAGTTTCTCGAGGCCGACTTCCATCGTATGTGCGAACCGCGTCTCCTCCGCCTGCACTACTTTCGTCACCCGATCCGCCGTCTCATTCAACTCCGGATACGCATCCCGCATCAGATCCCGGACCGCAAACACCATCTGATGAAGAAATGGTTTCATCTGCCCCAGCAGTCGCCCATGCGTGATCGCTCGCCGGATAATCTTCCGCAACACATACCCGCGCCCTTCATTCGAAGGCAGCAAGCCGTCCGAAATCAGAAAAGTTGCCGCCCGTGAGTGATCCGCAATCACCCGAAGAGAAGCAGCTAACTTGTGGGTGGAAGAGCCTGCCGAGCTTTGCTCGGCCAGACGGCCGATGGCGGCCGTCTCCACATGGGCTCTTTCCACACGGCCGCTGCCCGTCTCTGCTCTTGTGGGGACAGCCGCCCTCGGCTGTCCGGGCGAGCGAAGCTCGCCTGTATTCCCCGCACCCAACGTCAAATCCGCCGCCCGCCTGATCAGAGGCGTAAACAAATCCGTCTCGTAATTCGAAATCACGCCCTGCAGCACCGCCGTCACCCGCTCCAGCCCCATCCCAGTATCAATCGACGGCTTCGGCAGCGGCGTCAGCTCGCCCGACGCATCACGGTCGAACTGCATGAACACCAGATTCCAAATCTCCACATACCGCCCGCAATCGCACCCAAACTCACAATCCGTATGTCCCTGATCCGACGCGATCGCACCCATGTCATAGTGAATCTCGCTGCACGGTCCGCACGGCCCCGTGTCGCCCATCTGCCAGAAGTTGTCCTTCAACCCCATCTCGTAGATGCGATTCTTGGGAACACCCTGCGCGACCCACAGTTCATAAGCCTCAGCATCCCGCGCGACGCCCCCCTCACCTTTGAAGATGGTCACGTACAGCTTTTCTTTCGAAATCCCAAACCATGCCGGCGAAGTAATCAGCTCCCATGCGTAAGCAATCGCATCCTTCTTGAAATAATCGCCAAAGGAAAAATTCCCCAGCATCTCGAAGAACGTATGATGCCGGTTCGTGAACCCGACGTTCTCCAGATCGTTGTGCTTCCCGCCCGCCCGCACGCACTTCTGCGAGGTCGTGGCCCGCGAGTAATCGCGCTTCTCGAGCCCCAAAAAGACATCCTTGAACTGGTTCATCCCAGCATTGGTAAACAGCAGCGTAGGATCGTTGGCTGGGACGAGCGACGACGAGTGCACTTCCTTGTGTCCCTTTTGCACAAAGAAGTCCAGGAATTTTCTGCGGATTTCAGACCCTGTCAGCATGAATCTTCAATTCTAAATGACATGTAGGGGCTGACGCATTCGTCCGCCCCGCGAGCGAAGCAAGCGCCTCTTGGGCACACGCCTTCGAGCAAAAAGAAACCACAGAGTCGGATCACAAGCTTCCCCTGTGTTCCTCTGTGCCCTCTGTGGTGAACTGTTTTCAGTCCTACTTCAATGTGTCCGCGGTCTTCTCGGTCCCTTTCTTGACGTCGTGGCCCACTCCCTTGACACCCTTCTTCATCGCGCTACCCGTCTTACTCGCGCCCTTCTCCGTATCCTTTCCTGCCGTTTTCGCGCCTTTTTCTGTATCTTTCGCAGCCGTCTTCGTGCCCTTCTCCGTGTCCTTGGCGACAGTCTTTGCGCCCTTCTCTGTGTCCTTGGCCACGGTCTTGGTGACGTGTCCCGTCTGCTTACCCACCTTCTCTGTGTCCTTGGTCGCGGTCTTGGCGCCTTTTTCGGTATCCTTCGTGGCCGTCTTGGCCGCACTCTTCACTTCTGT
>QIAL01000969.1 GCA_003225535.1 Acidobacteriota bacterium
CCAGGTCAATTCGAATTCGATCAAACTGACGTTTGATGGAGCGATGGTGACAGCCGACATCAACAAAACGGGGGCTGTGACCACGATTCGATACGTTGCGCCGGCCCTGCTCGCGTCTGGTTCCAGTCACGCCGCAAAACTCGAGTTTGTCGATACCGCCATGCCGCCCCTGGCACAATCGTACGCTCTGGACTTTGTCGTTCCGGAGTATGCTTTGGTGTCGCCGGCGTTCGCGACCGCTCCGGCGACAGTGGACAAGACGAAACCCGGTTTCAAAATCCGGCCGTATGAGACGGAAGCCAATAATCCCGACAGCCTGTCGTGGACAGAGGATCAACTCGCCGGATTGAAAGGGCCGAACCTGGCCAATCTGGCCGGGGCGGATACGAACGGTTATTACGCTCGCGAGACGGTGATCAACTTCGACATCGCGGGAGGCGCTGGCAATTTCCCGGACGACGAGCCGTTTCCCGGTCTGCCGGGCACCGGACCACGGGACGGTGGAATGGGCAATTCGGCCATCGAAGTCCTCGCCTTTCTGGAATTTCCCAATCCCGGCCTCTATGTGATGGGGGTCAACAGCGACGATGGCTTCCGGGTCACGAGCGGTCCCAACGCGCTGGATAAGTTTTCCACGAAGCTGGGTGAGTTCGACGGCACTCGTGGCCCGTTGGACACGCAGTTCAGGATTCTGGCGCCGCAAGCCGGCATCTATCCGTTCCGCCTGTTCTGGGAGAGCGGCGGCGGCGGCGCCAACGTCGAGTGGTTTACCGTCAACAACGGCGTCAAAATCCTGGTTAACGATACCAACTCGCCCGATTCGATAAAAGCTTATCGCGAGGGCAGCACCCGGGCCTACGTCAAAACCGTCAGTCCGCTTCCCAATGCGGTGGACGTGCCGGCCACCAACAGCATCAGTATCGTCCTCGCGGACGGAACGTTGCAGGTCCAGGATGGTTCCATCCAGCTTTTCCTGAACGGTCAGCACGTCGATCCCACGAAAAACAGCGTCGGCGGCATAACCACTGTCACCTACACGCCGCCCACACGGCTTGCGCCGGAGTCCACGAACACCGTTCGGTTGGTCTATGCCGATAACGCCTCTCCACCCAACGTGACGACAAACGAATTCAGTTTCATTGTCGCCCCGGATATCGACGTTCTGATCGGCGTCAATCAAATCCAGCAATGGCGCTACAATCAAGCCGGGTCCGATTTAGGCGCCGCCTGGAAGGAAATGAAGTTCGACGACAGTTCCTGGGCTTCCGGTCTGGCTTTGTTCGAGGGTAAGACTGGCACGGTGCCGAGTTTGCCCGAACCGGTCCGCACGACACTGACCATCGGCAGCGGCATCACAACGTATTATTTCCGAACGCACTTTAATTTTACCGGCAATCCCGGCGGCGCCCGATTGCGGCTTCGCTACATCATAGATGACGGCGCCGTTTTCTATCTGAACGGCACGGAAATTTATCGTGTCGGCATGCCGAACGGGCCCATCACCGCTTCCAAGCCCGCCGCGCTAAGCGTCGGTGACGCGGTCTATGAAGGTCCGGTGGATCTCCCGGTCCGCAGCCTGGTTGCCGGCGACAATGCTTTCCATCACTTCGAATCTGCCCCGAACCACGATCGCTTCCCTCAGCCCCGGCCCGAGTGCGGTGGATGTGCCTCGCGATACCGCTATCGATATCACCCTGGGTAATGGAACTCAAAAGGTTCAGACCGAATCGATCCAACTGTTCGTCAACGGTCAGTCCGTGACGCCGGCCATCAGTCCATGGAATGCGGTGCAACAACCATGGACATATATTCATTATCGCCCGTCTCAAATCCTGCCGGCCCAAACCAATATCACGGTCAAACTGGTTTTCAACGATGACGCCACGCCGCCAAGCATAACAATCAGGGAATTCCGTTTTACGACAGCGCCGGACATCACGGTCCTGGTCGCCCTTGATGACCAACAGATGTGGCGTTACGACGAGTCCGGCCAGGACTCAGGCACCGCGTGGAAAGAGAGGGTTTTTGACGACAGTTCCTGGAAATCCGGCGCCGCCCTGTTCGAAGGCAAGAAAGGGACGGTGCCCGCCTTGCCCGAACCCGTGCGCACGACTCTGACCGTCGCCACCAACAAAACGACCTTTTACTTCCGCACCCACTTCAACTTCCCCGCCGACCCAAGGGGGACGAAGCTGAAAATAAAATGCTTACCGCTTCCACACCGGCCTCCCGGAGCATCGGCGACGCGGTTTACGAAGGTCCGTTTGACATTCCTTCAGCAGCTTTGGTTTCGGGCGATAACGTCCTGGCCGTGGAGGCGCACCAGACTTCCCCGACGAGTTCAGATATCACCATGGGCGTGAAATTGTTCATGCCGGGCGCGCCGATTCCGCCCTCGACGCTGCCGGGATTTACCTCCGTCGCGCTGACCGGCACGAGCCTCAAGATCGAGTGGACCGGGTCAGGGCAGTTGCAGTCTGCCGACGCGGTGATGGGTCCATGGACGGATGTGACGAATGTTGCCAGCCCGTTCATCACCGCGCCCATCGGAACGGGAAAGTTCTATCGGCTGAAGTAGGATGGTGGTCCGCACTTACACTCCAGACAGGGTTTTGCTAAACGCTGTGGCATGGCTTCGCGCGGAACCATGGCCCCATTGGAAATTGGTATTGAGCGGTTCACC
>QIAL01000970.1 GCA_003225535.1 Acidobacteriota bacterium
TCGAAGTCGTTCTCGCTCATCGACTGCATCTCGGTTGGCGTGGATCGAATGCAGCGGAACTTCGAGCCCATGCGGAAGCAGGTGGAAACCTGGCAGAGAAGTGAGTTGACGGACGTGACGGCCAAGGTAGCTATCTACGAGGCGTTCGTCGAAGGCAAACTCGAAGCACCTAAACACCTTGCCCGGACCGTGCACGACCTGTACTTCGAGCCCAAGTACCAGGAATTCAAATCGCGGACGATTTGGAGTCTCTCGAATGCGTTTACGTCCGCATTCAAAGAACTGGATCCCACTCCACAGTTCAAAGCTACGGCAAAACTGGGTGAATTCCTGGAGGCTCGGTTCTCACAATCGCTCTGACCGGCGGGGCGGTGTCAGCCGCCCCTTCCCGACCGGTGATCAAAGAGCACTGTGCAGGTAGAGGTCGTCGGCGACGGGAGAGGATTTGCCGTCACGTTCACATTATTCCCACTCGGCCAGATGGTGGCCCACAGCCGAGGCGCTAGACGCATTGCAGAGAGCGAAGCAGCCGGCTACCTGCTTCCTGGCCCGTTACCCTAGCCGCTTCTGGCGCGACCGACCCCGTGTTAGCATCCCTTCAAGTCTCGGATTCCCCGCACTTTCAGTCGCATTTGCCGCTGCAGACCAACACGAGTACCCTTTGCCCATGCAGGACAGTGCTGAAAAGGATTCGGCTTGGCTCTTGGCGACATTGCGAAGCTCATTGATTCAGGAAAGGAAAAGGGCTATCTCACCTACGGCGAGGTGAATGCCCTGATTCCGCAGGACGTCCATTCCCCGGAGGATCTGGACGACCTGCTCGCCACGATCGGCAAGCAGGGCATTGACGTGCTCGAAGGTCAGCCCAAGCTGCCTTCAGCCCTCGAAAAAAGGTTGGAAAACGAAGGTGAGGCCGGCGACGAAGTCCAGCTCGACCTGACGCCAAACGCCCTCGAAAAGACCAACGATCCGGTACGCATCTACCTACGCGCGATGGGTACGATACCACTGCTCACCCGGGAAGGGGAAGTGGACATTGCCAAGCGCATCGAGCGCGGGCAGCTGCAAGTTCTGAAGGCGCTTTCTCGCTCGCCTATTGTGATCCGAGAGGTTCTTACCACTGGCAAAGATTTGAGGCGCGGCGCACGCTCGATCAGGGACATTGTTGTTTTCGATGAGGACGAGGTTACCGAAGACATTCTGGAGAACCGCGTCAAGGACCTTACGCGTCGCATCGAAGAGCTGCAAAAGCATTACAAGCGAGCGGGCCAGCTGGCCGTACGGTTACCGACCATCCCGGCACAAGAGAAAGCACACCAATACAGTCGCTGCCGCCGCAGGCTGGGACGCGAGGTTGTTCGGATTTCGCTCATCATCCGCAGCCTCGGTCTTACGAACTGCGAGCGCAGACGCCTGATCGATCAGGTCGGTAAGACTGTGGACATGATGCGCTCGCTCGACCTCCAGGTCAGCAACCTGGAAAAGAAGATTGAGAGCACGCACAGCGAAGAACTCAAGAAGAATTATCGCAAGACACAGCGACAGCATCGCGTCGACCTGGAAAGGCTGGAGAGCGATGCCGACGTGAGCTTCCACGGGTTGCGGCACACGCAGCGCGAAATCATCCAGGGCGAGATGGCCGCGGAGCAGGCCAAGCACGAGCTTATTGAAGCCAACCTGCGCCTGGTGGTTTCCATCGCAAAGAAGTACGGCAACCGCGGACTGCAGTTCCTCGATCTGATCCAGGAGGGAAACGTTGGCCTGATGAAGGCGGTGGACAAGTTCGACTATCGCCGCGGCTACAAGTTTTCCACCTATGCGACGTGGTGGATCCGCCAGGCAGTCACACGAGGCATTGCCGATCAGGCGCGCACCATCCGACTCCCAGTACACATGATTGAGATTGTCAACAAGCTGATTCGCGTCTCGCGGCAACTGGTCCAGGATTTGGGCCGCGAACCTACCTCGTCAGAGATTGCCAAACGCATGGACATTCCCGTGTACAAGCTGCGCAAAGTGCGCAAGATCATGCAGGTACCGATCTCGCTGGAGACGCCAATTGGAGAGGAGGGGGATTCCCATC
>QIAL01000971.1:0-1719 GCA_003225535.1 Acidobacteriota bacterium
TCCCGCTAGCAGATCACTCCATCTCCACCTTCCAGACCGCCTGACCGCCAAGGGAGTGGTAAAAGCCCCATCCCGCCACAGCCACGACGCTGAGCAGCGCGAGGAGCGTCGACGGCACGTACCACTCGGAAACGTCAGCAGTGAAGGGCACATTGGCCAGCATATCCACGGTAAAGGCTCCTACGGCTAGCGGCACCAGTCCGAATCGCAGGACGATCACCACCAAGACAGCATAGATCAGAAGAAGTTCCGGAATGTCGACGGCTGGGTGTGTGCTTCCCAGAGACCGCATTCCGACCCAGAACACGAGAAAGAGAACTCCGGCAATCCAGTCGGAACGCACAATCTTGACCTTCACCAGCCCAAACAAGAATTCCAGCAGCACTTTCAAGCCCAGCAGCATAAAGAAAAACTGCAGAGTGGCGAAAATTGACGTCGGCATCTGAATCAGGATTTGTCCCAACGCTTGCCGTCCTCCCACCAAATAAGACGTCGCACCCAGCGCCGGCGATGCCCCGATCCGCGCCAGTGGAATGTAGGATCCCTCGATGATCATGACAGCGCATCCCGAACCTGTCCGGAAATTAGACGGGTCCAGGTGATGATGGCCTGCGGCCAGCGCCTACGAATCCAGGGTTCGATCGCCATGTAAAACACCCATCCCACGCAGGCGAGCAGCAGTCCGGAGGCGATGGCGAGCATCGTAGTTCCGAACATTTCGAAGCCGGGCACGAAGTGAGAGCGGCACAAAAAAAGCACCATCTCCAGGGTGAACATGAGCAGGGCTAGTCGAACCGCGCCCTCGCGGTCGCCGCGTCCATGGCGGTAGTTACGCCGCGCCAGCAGGGCGCCGGCCACCAGGAGAGCAATGAGGACGAGGAGCGAAATGATGTTGCCGGCGCGGTTTCTTTTTTCCTCCTCGGACTTTGGAGTAATCATGCGCCACGGCTTGTTCCATTCGCCGATCAGCGCGAAAAATACCGGCTTGCCGCGCCATGCGGCAGCCTCCACTCGCAATGTACGGTTGGTCCCGGGCCACACACCTGTCCACGCCGCGCGAGTGTCGCTCATTCCCAGCGAAGTCCACTCCGGCTGGGCCGTTTGCAGCTTGGACGGATCCAGTTCCGCCGCTACGAAAAGGGGACTCCAGTCCGCCGCGACGGCCTCCGTCGATGCAACGTCCTTCTGCGGCGGAATCGCCTGGAAGTACACCAGCCTGCCGCGGCCGTCGAGTTTGACATTGACCATACCCGACAAGGTCGTTGGCGGATCTTCCTCTGCAATGATCCCCGGAGTTAGCTCGATATCGCGGTAGTCACTGGCCGTCATCAGGTCAGGACTCTGCCGGTACCAGAACTGGAGCATCATCGGACGCGCCGCAATGACTTGATCCCAATTCACGGGTTTCGGATCGTTGCGTTCGACGTAATCGCGGTAGTCGGTGTCGTAATCGAAACTGAAAGCGCTATCTGCCGGTTTTTGCGTGTAGCCCGCCGCGGCCACAATCTCACGCGCTCGGTGCGCCAGCACTTCGGGGGTCTGATCCAGATGCATCTTTTCCAGGGCGCCGTAGTGGATGGTGAGAGAAGCGCCGATCGCCAGGCCAATCAGGACGGTAACAAGACAGGCTATGGCGATCGCGGGGCGCAGTCCCGAAGTTTCTCCGGCCGCGGCCACCATCTGCGGCGACGGCGTTTCCCCGGCAGCCAGCGCGGCAGC
>QIAL01000971.1:2057-3597 GCA_003225535.1 Acidobacteriota bacterium
GCCTTTGGTGTGGGCGGCGGCGAGGCCGGCGCAAATCTGGCGGGCAATCTCGACGGCTTTGTCCGATGGCAGGCGGCCGATGCGGCGCAGCAGGGAAGCTAGGTCTTCCCCGTCAACGTATTCCATGGTGAAAAAGGTGGCGCCATCGACATCGCCGACATCGTAGACGCGGCAGACGTTGGGATGCGAGACGCGGCGCGCGATGCGGACTTCGTTCTTGAATCGCTCTAGCATTCCTTCGTGGCTGGTGGCTTCCTCGGGCAGGAACTTTATGGCCACCGCCTGGCCTAAGGTCAGATCGTCGGCGCGATAGACTTCGCCCATGCCGCCTTTTCCGAGCAGCGCGATGATGCGATAACGTCCGGCGATGAGGCGGCCGGGAAGGAAGCGCCCCTCGCTGACCAGGTAATCGATCGAGGCGGATGTCCGGGAGGAAGACCGTTGAGACGATGACGACGGCGGACGCGGCGGCAGGGGCGAGGTCGCAGTAGCCGAGTAGTCGATAGTTGCGAGATCGTCCGGGCTCGGCGTTGTCTTTGCGCTGGATACGGGCTTGCCGCAGTCGGAGCAGAAGCGAACATCGGCTGCGGCCAGCGCGGTGCCGCAAAAGGAACAGTAAGGCATGAAATTCCCCGCAACAGGATACCTCAGGCGGGCATCAGGCGGCGGACCTCGGACGTCAGACCTCGGCCGAGGTGTCGACATCATTTTGGGACTGGGTTTTTGGGTCTGAGCTCTGCCTGAGGTCGGAGGTCTGACGCCTGAGGTCCGACGCCCGCTTTGTATTACCATCCAGAACGATGAACTCACGGTTGCAGCGGTGGCTGCGAGACCCTTTGTTCCTGTTGTGCCTTATGGCGGGATTGCTTGCGTTCGTCGTGCAATCCGGCGGACTGGGCACCGCCGATACGATGCACCGGCTGCAAACCACGCACTGGCTGTGGACGTCGCAGCCGCAAGTATTTCCCAACGAGTATCCCGAGTTCGGCCTGCTTGGGCGGAACGGCAAAATTTATAGCTGGTACGGCATCGGGCAGTCCCTACTGATGTTGCCCGCGGATCTTGTAGCGACCTGGGTGTCGAACTGGCACATGTTTTCGCAGTATCAGGACGACCCGGCCGTGCGCAGCATCCTGGTCAGCTACAGCACGAACATTCTGATTAATGTGCTGACCGCGCTGATCGTATTCCGATTCTTGCGTCAGTTGCGGTTCACCGTGAACGAAGCCGTCGCAGGCGTCCTGGCTCTGATGTTTTGCACAACCCACCTGCACTACACGCAGAACATGCAGGAAAACAACTACATCCTGCTGCTGACACTGGTTGGGCTTTCGTATCAGTACGAGTGGCTGCGCAGCGGAAGCCGCCGGGCGTTGTGGATCGGCTCTGCCGCACTGGGGTTGAATCTGCTGACTCGCGTGACCACCGGGATCGATGTGATGGCGGCCGGAATTTTCCTGCTGCTGGTGGTTTGGTTCGAACGCGTGAGAGGGCGAGAGTTGTGGCAGCGGATCGTCAGTTACTGCAAGGTTGCGGTCCC
>QIAL01000216.1 GCA_003225535.1 Acidobacteriota bacterium
CTGAGTGTCAATCACGATTATTTTGAAACTGACGGTCATCCGCTGGCGGTAGTGGGCACGACATACATGTCGAGCGAGGTGCAGCGCCTGTTCTTCGAGCATCCGAATGTTTTTATGTGGAATCAGGACCTCGGACAGATTCACGATGCTGGATTGAACATGATCCGCACCGGGTGGTGGACTGGCTGGGACAAGTTTTGCGATGAGAACGGGCAGCCCTATGAGCGGACACTGCGCACGCTGGAAGCCTATCTCATGACCGCGCGCAAATACGGTTTGCCGGTGCAGTTCAATTTCTTTGCATTCTTGCCAGATGTTCTCGGGGGCAACAATGCGTTTCTGGACCCAGCAGCGGTGCGAAGGCAGCAAACTTTGATCTCCGCGGTGGTCTCGCGCTTCCACGATGTGCCTTTTCTGGCTTGGGATCTCATTAATGAGCCCAGTTTTTCCCAGCACCTGTGGACAATGCGCCCCAATGGCGACCCTATTGAGTTGGCGGCCTGGAATGAGTGGCTGGACAAGCGCTACCCGGATCGGGTCAAACTCGCTGCAATGTGGAATGTTCCACCGCAATCCCTTGCGGGAACGATCTCTCTTCCCAGCGAAATGGAATTTTCTCCGCGTGGCATGTACGTCGGAGTCAACTCTCTGAGAGTGAACGACTACATTCTTTTCGCGCAAGAATCGTTTGCCCAATGGGCGCGTACGATGCGGGCGACCATACGCGTAACTGGCTCTCAGCAGCTGGTCACTGTCGGTCAGGATGAGGGCGGGATCCAAGACCGTCTTTCGCCGGCCTTCTGGGGTTCGTCGGTCGACTTCACGACGAACCACTCCTGGTGGCAGAACGACTACATTCTTTGGGATTCGCTCGCAGCGAAGCAGCCGGGTGAAGCCATGCTGATCCAGGAAACGGGACTGCAGCGGGAGTTAAACCTCAACGAGATCGCACGGCGCACTCCGGAGAACGAGGCTGCTCTCCTCGAAAGGAAAGTTGCGACGTCGTTCATACAAGGATCAGGGGCGATCGAATGGCTCTGGAATACGAATTCCGATATGACAGAGAGCAACGAGACGCCGATAGGGGCAGTGCGTACTGATTACACCGAAAAGCCAGAGGCGACGTTGCTGCGGGAGTTTGCCCGCTTTGCTCCTTCGCTGCAGGAGCATCTTCGAGATCCTCAACTTCCCCCGATCGCCATCGTCACCTCGCAGGCGTCGCAATATTCCGTACTGGCCGATTTCCAACTGGAGGCGCAACGGCGAGCCGTGCGTGCGCTGACATACCTGGCCCGGCTGCCGGCTTATCTGGTCGCTGAGAATCAGATCCAGAGGCTCGGCAATCCACGGCTGGTCATTCTTCCATCGCCGCAGGCACTCAGCGACACGGCCTGGGCAGCGGTGGTGAAATACGTAGATACGGGAGGGACTCTACTTATAACCGGCCCCGTCGAGCGAGATGAGCATTGGCAGATAAGACATCGAGCTGTCGAGCTCGGGCTCAAAGCACATGCCGAGCCGCTGGTCTATCACAATGCCGAATTGAAACTTGGTGAACGCCGGATCTCGCTAGCGTTCGGGCAGCAGCAGCAGAGTTGGCTCGACTCACTCCACTTCGACGATGGCTCGACTCTGAGGGAAATGCCGCATGGCAAGGGTCGGATCTACTGGGCTGTCTATCCAGTTGAGCTGGCTGAAGAGCTGCAATCCGCCGCTGAACTCTATTCTTATGTCGCGACGCGAATCGATATTGCGCCGCCATTCAGCCTACTTGCTCCACTACCAGCTGGAGTTTTGGTGTTCCCGACCGTGATGTCAGATTCAGTTTTGTATGTCATGAGTTCCGATTCCGATGAGGACGCGGCCATCAACATTCGTGATCAAGCAACAGGAGCGGCTCTTGCATTTCGCTTGCCGGCACAACACGCCGCAATCGCTGTCATCGGAAAGAAGGAGCGGCGGGTGGTCGCCAAGTACGGCTTCTAGGCAGGGAAGCGCAATCGGTTGCAGCAAATACCCGATTCTATTGACCGCGTCGGGCTGATATTCATCTGTACTTGGGTGTGCCTTCTACAATTCCCTCCAGGTCTCCTGGATCGATGTTGGTGTCGATGCGGGGGCGACGCCGGTCCCGGAAGTCGCGGTGGTTCCTTGGGATACTGCTCGCGTTTCTTGTAACTGTTTCAATCTGCGTGCCAATTTTCATCATCCGCGCGCAGCCAATCCTGCGCAATCGAGTGATCGAGACGCTGTCGGCTCGTTTCAAGAGTCGCGTGGAACTTGCGGAGCTTCACGTTTGGATCGCGAATGGGCTTCACGTTGCGGGTAAGGGCCTCCAGATCTATGGCGCGACCGATCCCAATCCCGGACAGCCAGGCGTTCAGCCGCTGCTCAATGTTCCGGAATTCCATTTCCATACTTCTCTGCGCAACCTGTTTCGTGAGCCTATGAAGTTGGATACGGTCTACGTGAGCGGACTTACGATGAATATTCCGCCTAAAAAAGATCGGCCGGAAATACGCAGCCTGCGCCGCCAAAGCCACAAGATGAGCATCGCGGTCGCCCACTTTGTCCTTTCGGATACAAAACTGATTATCAATACTGAGAAGCCGGGGAAGGCGCCACTGGAGTTTGATATCAGTGACCTGCGAATGAGTGACATCGGACGAGGACAGCCGCTGCAATTTGACGCGACGCTGATTAACCCCAAGCCGGTCGGCCATATTCATTCCGCGGGAAGCTTTGGTCCACTGAACGAGTTGAGCCCGCGCGATTCGGCAGTTGAAGGCGACTATTCCTTTACCCATGCCAATCTCGGTCCCATCCGGGGCATTGCCGGGATTCTCACTTCTACCGGCCACTATGGCGGGATGTTAGGCCGGATCGAGGTTGTGGGCGAGACTGATACTCCCGATTTCCGCTTGGATGTCAGCGACCATCGGGTCAACCTGCATACAGACTTTCATGCAATCGTCGATGGAACAGATGGCGATACCTACTTGGACCCCGTTCGTGCGCGTTTCCTGGGCACGAGCTTTACTGCCAGCGGAAAGATCGTACGGGTGAAAGAGCCCCATGGCCACGAGATCGATCTCGATGTTGTGATGGATAAAGGCGCCATAGAGGATCTCCTGAAACTTGGTGTTAGGACCGATCCACCGATTATGACGGGGCTGATCCGTCTGAAAACGAAGTTGAATATATTGCCCGATGATCGCGACATTTCGGATCGCCTGCGGCTCGCTGGCACTTTTCATATTCCGGCTGGCCATTTCACAAATGAAAGGCTTCAGACGCGCATCGATAACCTGAGTTTGCGGGGCATGGGAGAACCGAAGCTGATTGGCAAGGAAGATGTAACCATGGCGACCGACCTGGAGGGAAAGTTTTTGTTGCAGGGTGGAATTTTGTCGTTTTCGCAACTGAACTTTCACATACCCGGCACTCACGCGGATTTGACCGGGAAGTACAGCCTGGATGGCGCCACGTTTGACTTTCATGGGCTACTGAAAACGGACGCGAAACTTTCTCAAATGACAACCGGCTGGAAGTCAATTCTGCTGAAGGCAGCAGATCCCTTTTTTCATAAACGCGGGGCCGGGGCCGAGATTCCGTTCAAGATTACGGGTACGCGATCCGAGCCGCATTTCGGCCTCGATTTTGGCCGGGATCACGGCCGGGACGAGCGTTTTCGCCAGCCAACTACTCGCCAATAGCAGCGGCTACAGCATCTGAGGTATTGTTCGGCTTGCGCCAGAAAAATACTTTCGGGGTATTAGACCAGCCTCAAGTGCTCCGCTCATCGCTGGGAAAAGCAGAAACTACTAAAAAGGAGGAATGAGATGCCAAAGGGTACGCTGCGCGAGCTTTACATCGATGAATTGAGGGATCTCTATAACGCTGAGACCCAATTGACAAAGGCACTCCCCAAAATGGCGAAGGCCTCTTCGAACAGTGAATTACGCCAGGCATTCGAAGAGCATCTCCGGCAGACATCGGAGCACGTTTCACGTCTTGAACAGATATTCCACATGCTGGAAGAGAAGGCGGCGGGCAAGAAGTGCCTGGGGATGGAAGGTTTGGTGAAAGAAGGTGCCGAAACAATCCAAGAAGACTACGAGGACGCGGTAAAGGATGCCGCCATAATCGGCGCCGCCCAAAGGGTGGAGCACTATGAGATCGCCGCCTATGGGACGACGCGGGAACTCGCCCGATTGCTCGGAGAAGACGAACACGTTTCCCTGCTGGAGCAGACTCTCGGGGAGGAAAAGCAAACAGATGAGAGGCTGACCCAATTGGCGGAGGAGATGAATCCGCAGGCCTTGGAAGCCGGCGAAGGAAGGGCCGACCAGCAAGGCGAAGCGGGAGAAGGAAAGAGAAGAAGCAAGAGTCCATCGCGCCGCGCCGCTTGACCGAGATCTGTGGAAGGGCGCCCGCCCTTCCACAAACTCTCATACTGCACGTGCAAAATACGGTAATTACGGTATGGGCCGAGTTGGATTTCTGCGGATATGTTCTTACGGCAAATACCTACGCACTTCGTCCGCCGTGAGGATTTCAGATGAAAAAGCAGCATTCTAGTCACTCCCATTCCACTAGAAGTTCCAGCGCCTCCTGGCACTCTTTGTATCAAGCTGCCTTATTTGAGACTGATCGGGAGTTAATTCTCGCTAGAATTGCCGAAGCGGAAAAGGCAATTCTCGATCGCGTAAAGGAGCTCTTCGGAGTTAATTCCGACCACATTGAAGAAGACCAGATTCTGGACGACGCACTGTATGCTCTACGGGCGTTGCGGAACTGTGTGGTGTCGGAAGCAAACGCTGCATAGGGTTGCCTTCTAATGCCGAGCCCGGGTTCACCGGTTCTAGCCGGCCTTTCCTAAGTAAATGCAGTGCTTGTAGTTGGGGCAACGCTGTATTGTTGGCTTTCGTCGGCAGCCTTAGAGTGCAAGAAACCAAGAAAGTCGAGCTTCCCTCTAATGGCGAGCAAACCGACAACGCAACTTCCATCCGCGCAACTTCCATCCATGAGTATCAATCTGAAGCACACGTTTGAGAATGCAGTGCGTGACATTTATCAGGCCGGAGTGACCGGAAAAGCGTCGAACTATCGCAGGCCCATCGTGCAGCGATCGCACATACCCTCGGAATCTTCGGCTAATGAACAAAAGAGGGCGCTCTCTGACGCCGCCAAGGCTCTAGCACAACTGTGGAAAGTTGCGCCTAACTCCGGTCGCTGATGTTTCAGGGAGCGGGCCTTCAGAAGATTACAAGAATCATCACGGGAGGGTGAAGGGGCGGCTCTTTCGCAGGCGCAGTCTTTTTGCGCGACGAGATGATGGCGGTGACGAGAATTATCATCAACAGCAGCGCGACAGCCGCGGTTGCGGTCCGTTTCCCGATATTTGGATTCCCAGCAATCATTCCACACTAAGATCTGGCGACAAGGTGGCGCGCGTCGTTTTTTTACTGCAACAATTTGCAAAAGGGCTTGCTCCGAAGGTTCGCGAGAGGACCGGCAAATACCCCGGAGCACGCCATCTAAACAGCTTTCCGCAGGTTCTCAACGCTTTCGGACTCGCGTTGACTTGCGACTTCGCCAGAACAGGTTCTACACGAAGCAACGGCCTCTTTGCGGCGCTCGCGCAAGTGACTTTGGAACGTATCCCACCGATCACCGATTCCTTCAGCGTTGCTGCTGATCACGACTGAGTCGCTTCCGGCGGGTATCAAGCGTTCTGTCGGCCTAGAGGCGGCTTCCCAGTCGGCTCTTTCGCTCGAGGTCGAGACGGGATGCATTCTCTCTCTGACCGGTAGCCCTTGTGCTTTAGCGGCCGCCCGCTCAGATTGCAGGTTCCCGGTCATCTGTTTCGTGGTCGGAGTGACGTTGCGATCCGTCTCGGCTCGGTGCATCACTGGATCGGCAACCCACTTTGCGCGATATTTCCCTTCATAATCGGACCATTTGGCATCAGACTTCAGGTCTGATTCGTCGAATGGCGGGAAGTTCTCGATCTGCTGCTTGGTGAGGTTGGCCTCGAAGTCGTCCTCGTGCCTCGAAGATACACGGAGTGCCTCTGCGGGAACCAGAAACTTCTTTGTGTGTAGCCATCCTGTCTCGACCACGATGTAGCGAATGTCCGCTGTCGAGTGGTCGAAAATCACGTCACTGATCTTGCCGAGTTTCTCATCGTTAGCGCCATACAGATGGGTTCCGCGAATGTCTTCAGCGCTTCCCGCGATCACCGTGTCATTTAGCATGCCGTAATGTGCCATGTGTCCCTCCATTTTGCTGTGCTCAACGTGGCGCGCTCTGAAACTGCTCCTGAAAGTATTGGGTTGATGCAGGCTCGCGGGCAATCGGCCCTTCCCTGTAGTCGTGAAGAATTGAGAGCTATTTCAGATTTGTCCTGGATCTTCCGGATCTGGCTCCCTGATGGGGGTGTCCGGGTTCTCCGGTGGATCGACGGGATCCTGAATTGGCGATGGATACGGCTCGGGTGGGGTGCCCAAGTGGTAGCGGAATCTAGGATCTTTATCGGAATACATGGCAGTCTGATGCTGGCGAAGCGGCAACGGCAGCCATTGATTTCGGATATTCGACATCAGGCAGCATAGACAGAGGCCTTCTAGCCTTCTCCAATTGGCTTCCGAACCTCTGGGTCTGCACCCGCATTTATGCGAAGGCGGGCCGCAAGGGCCCGCCAACTCACACCCTCAAAAACTTCGTACTCCGGGTTACTGCGGTGGCGTGCTGCTTCCCGTCGGTGGAGGCGTAGGTGGTGGGTTGCCATTGGGATTCGCGGGTTGTTGCCCCGTGGTCCCTGGTGCAGTGGATCCAGACGGCGCTGTTCCCTGGTTCGAACCGTTTGGACTGGTGGTGCCCGGAGTAGAGCTGTTCGGAGTTGTATTTCCCGGAGTCGTTCCGTTCGGCGTGTTTGAGCTTGGCGAAGTGGTAGCCGGCGGGTTCATGCTTGGAGTAGAACTATTGGGCGACGCACCTGGCGTCGACGGATTACCCGGATTAGTTTGGGGATTCGTGGCGCCCGGCGGACTGGTTGTACTTCCTGGAGGGGCCGTGGTCCCGGCTGGCGGTGTCACCGTCCCGGCTGGTGGTGTTGCGGCCCCGGGGTTGGGACTCTGTCCAGTTGTACCCGAGCCTCCCGCTGGCGCAGATCCTCCCGAAGGCGAACTCTGGGCTATGACCCAGCACCCACAGGACAAGACGACAAAGACCAGCAACGTAAGCTTTTTGATCGACATTTGATTTACCTCAGTTCAGGCTTATTCTGATTTTCGATGAATTTCATCCTTCAGTAGCGTCGTCGGCAATCGGCTCATTCACCAAGTATGGGGAGCTGCAGGTCGGGGCAGTATCCGGCGGATGCCGTAATTCCTATCCTGAAGCTTGTTGTGAGGCATAGGGGTCCACAAATGGGGTCTGGGTTGAATCCTGTGAACGCAGTGAATATGGAAGGGAAAATCAAGGGATGAGTTGGATACTGCTCACCTGGATCGTGTTGCTCTGCAATTAGAGTTTGCCCGTGACTTCTACCTGCTTGCCGATGAATTTCTTAGCTCTCCCTTGGTCGTCCAATGGGTAGCTGAGTCTTGTCACTGGATCCTTTCAACTTCCTTTTTGTTGTTCCGGTAAATGCAAGTTCATCCTGAGTCTGATCCGAGGGAGAAGACGATACGCCGGAGCGTCGAGTCTGTCTCTCTGCGGAATCGGGAGATCGTTGTACTCTTCCTGGCGGCGTTCCGTTCGTCGGTGTCGCATCTTCGTCTGCCTGTTGACCATGTGCCGACGAGGAAAGAGCGAATGCCGCCAAGGTCAGAGCCGCGGCTACCAGCAGTCGAAAAAAGATATCTTTCATTTCGTCGCACCTCTATTCACATTCAAGGGATCTTCCAGGGGGTCGACAGTTGCGCTCAACTCTCGGAAGTTATGGAAGTAACTTTGATGGTGTTCCCAGTGCGGGTGCCGACGACGCGAGCGCGCTGGCCCGCGAGCTTTTTAATTGAGCCGAGATTACCTTCGAGGAGGTAAACAGATTCGTTATCAATGAGCGCGAAAGTTGAGCCTCCATGAACACAGACGCGGACGCAAGTACTTGCTGAGCGGTCAAGACCGGGCTGATGTCTTGCGCCGCAGTGAGAGCAAGTAATCATACCTTCGAACGACCGAGCAGCTTCCGGCGGGCTCACGCGGGCCGTTTGACCGACGGCAACCCCCGCAGCTGCCCCCAGGCTAGCCAGGAGCAGGGCCAAGGCAAGGGCAACGGCAGTTCCGAGCAAGATGATCTCGCACACGTGTTTGGTCTTCATGAGAACCTCCCGGTAGTGCGACAGTCATGGATGCACGGTTCGATCGGATAGTTGGCACCATAGGGGTAGCACATGGCTTGCCATTCCCAACGAATACCGGCTCTCCGCTTTCCTTTCAAATGGAAGTGCAAACCACGACGCAAGCGCAACAGCGTTGCGGCGTTAGGAAAGGAGCAAGGTAGAAATTTCTTGCAAGAGTGCAGATTCCGGTCAAATCCCCAGTTGGTGGGTTAGGCCGCCGCCGCGGCTTGGGTCGCGCCGAGACTTGCTGCTTCCTGGGCGCCGGCGCGGCGAAGGAGCTCAATCGCACTGGTCGCCTTTGCCTTCTCAGCGCAAGTAACATACACCAATGCACCTACATCGGAGAGCTGGTGTCCAAGTCTTTTCGCATCATCTGGAGAGAATCCGAGATCTACCAGCGTTCGAGAACCGCGAGAAAGTGAAGATGAATTCTTCTCTGTGAACAGAGCATTCAAGAACGCTTGGGAACGAACGAATACACCAACAGTGGGGATCACGACGGCCCCGAACCTTGAGAACCAGCGAATCATGCGTGCGGTCGTTGCAGTCTCGGCTCCTGCAACACAATTCGTAGAGTCATGGAAGATTCCCGCATCGGGATGAGCGGGCGAAAGGACCATGCAGATGTTCTCATTGTGGTATCCGGCCCGATTGAGTGCAGAAACAACCTCGGGCAGGGCCACATTGCGCGAATACATTCCGTAAGCTGCGGTTCCGCTACTGATCATAACTGAACTCCGAAGCCGGGCTATGCGGAAGGCGGTCTAAATCCTTCGACGGCGCAGGCAAGTTTGTAAAACATACAGAGATTATTGATTCGAGGCACTAGGGTGAATCATGTAAGGCTTCGGAGCGGGGTAGGCCTCTTTTGCTATGAGGAAGGCTCGATTTTAAGGACCCGGATGGACTTAAGCTGGGTATGTATGTTCCCTACGACTTTGACGCTGTGATTTTCATAGGCTTCAAGGGCTTCATCGGCTTCAAGTTGATAGATCCTCCTGTCCTGCATTTGGAGAACAAACCGATTCCCATCTCTGATGATCTCCCCCGCATAAGACTGAGCGGGTTCCTGCTGGCTTTGCGGGTCGGCGGGCAACTTGGCTTGTTGGTCTGGAGGTTGCTCCGGTTGCGGTACTGAACGGTCCCGGGGTGGCAATGGTTGGGGCGTCGGTTGCGGTGTTTGCAGCTGAGACCACGCAATCAAATCGCGACTAGTGTACGCATCCTCCGGAGTCTGGGGCTTCGATTGTTGAGGAAAGGCTCCTGGCGCAAGCAGCAACAAGAATGCGATAAGCGTCGTCATTCGACCCATGAGTACATCTCCGAAAGACGAAGCTATGGTTCGGTATATTTCGACCCGTTGGTGCTCTGGGTAGCGCACGGCCCAGCCAGACATCGTCAAAGAGCGTTTTACGCGTCGCCCCGCGGGGGGGTCCATAGAGTGTTCGCGGTATCGCGAGGCCGACAATTCTGCACGAGCTCAAAAAACGTGCACAATACCATTCCGCACGGCATAGCGCGTCAGATCCGCAACGGAGTGGAGACCCAGTTTGCGCATGAGGTTGGTGCGGTGTGTCTCAGCGGTCTTGACACTGAGGTTCAAGGTCACGGCTACTTCTTTACTTGTCCGCCCTTCGGCTAGCAATTGGATTACCTCACGTTCGCGCGCGGTGAGGAGGTCACCGGAAGGATTAGTAACATCTTCGATTTCGGAGCGTTTCTTTTCGCGGTTCAGAAACCCATCCAACACCATCTGGCTGACGCGCGGCGTAAAAAATGTCTTCTGGGTCTCGAGAGCCTCGACCGCGGCGACCAAATCACGTCCGGCATCGGATTTAAGAAGGAATCCGCGAGCGCCGGCGCGCAACACCTCGCGGATGACGTTGTCCGAATCGTGCATGGTTAAAATCAGGATCGCTGCATTCGGACTGGTTGCCAGAATTTGTCGGGCGGCTTCCAACCCATTTAGATTTGGCATCCCGATATCAAGCAGAACCAAGTCAGGCTTCAGGCTCGTCGCCAGTTCGACTGCGTCACGTCCATCCTTAGCCTCGGCGCACACCTCCCAACCCGGGTGACTTTCCAGAAGAGAGCGAATGCCGCGGCGGGCAAGTTCGTGATCATCTGCGATAAGAATGCGGAGCATTTTTCCACCTCCGAGAAACCGAACGGAGCCCGTGCGGGTCCGTGCTGTAAGTTATTCGGAATCAGTCATTCAGCCGCTTAGAAGCATTTACTCTCTGGCTTTAGTAGCACATCTGCTGCCAAACGCCTATCCTCTTGCTACCGAATAACAACACCGAATTCGCGTCAGTGACTCTGTGTAAGTTTTGCCAAAATGAGGAGAGGGTCCTGTTCGAGGCAGGGCTGTGGTCCCGCCCTACAGCGAAGACTGTAGTTCCTCGAAGCCGCTGGATTCTTCGAAAACTCTTGGACACAAATGCGTTAACCGAGGGCCTAGGTATTGCATCTGAAACGTTCACCGGAGGCGCGGCGCATGTGTGCAAATTTCACATCTCATCTCCACTCATTTCTACGGCGCAGTTTTCCTTTAGCAGCGTTCGCGGTAATTTCCTGTGGCTGGGCAGCCTCTCAGGACGACCCGATGGCGTTACCGCCGCGAACCTCGCAGCCGCCCGCGTCGGCGCAGCAGGAGTCCAACCCAGCGCAGCCCACCGACCAGCAATCGGGCCAGCCGTCGATTTCTCCGATCCAGAGCTCCGAAGATCAAGGCCGATTCGTTTTCAGGAAGCAAGTACAGGAGGTCGTGCTGCACGCAACCGTTGTAGATGAATATGGGAGACTGGCCACGTCGCTGGATCGCACAGCCTTTTCGATCTATCAGAATGGACAACCCGAAACAATTACGTCTTTTCGCAAAGAGGATGTACCGGTTGCAATCGGAATTGTGATCGATAACTCCGGTTCGATGCGCGACAAGCGAGCAAAGGTAAATCAAGCGGTGTTAAACCTGGTCCACGCGAGCAATCCCGAAGATCAAGTGTTCGTGGTGAACTTCAGTCAAACACCTTATCTGGATCAAGACTTCACCTCCGACGTGAATCTGCTCCAGACCGCATTGCACCAGGTTTCGAGTCGCGGAAGCACGGCTCTCTACGATGCGGTGGTGGCATCGGATTTCCACCTTCGCAACAACCCCCACCTGGATAAGAAGGTGCTGCTCGTGATCACCGATGGGCAGGACAACATGAGCCGGGACACCTTGCAGGATGCGTTACGGAAACTGCAGTCGAATAAAGGGGCAACGCTCTATGCGATCGGGTTGACGAACCCAGGAATGACGCGCTCTGGCCGGGAAGCATTACAGAACCTTGCAGCCAGTACCGGCGGTACAGCATTTTTCCCGCAGAATCTGGACGAGGTGGATTCGATCACTCGATCAATCGCACACGACATTCGCAGCCAGTACACGCTGGCATACAATCCCGGAAGCAATATTGGGAACGGATACCAGAAGATCCGGGTGGAAGCGAGGGGTCCAGCCCACAGCCACCTCATCGTTCGTACTCGATCCGGGTATTATCCCGGAGAAGCCGTAAAGTAAGAAGCAGAACGGTCAGGCCGCGGTTGGTCCTGTTGGTGACTTCGGCGGCGGCGGCAATTCAATCTGGATCAGGTTGTTCTTGATCGCATAGACGACCAGATCGCGAATCGAGTGGAAACTTAACTTCCGCATGATATTGCTGCGATGGGTCTCCACAGTTTTGGTGCTTAGGTTCAGGAGTGAGGCGACCTCCTTGGAGCTGTTCCCTTCGGCAAGCAGTTGAGTGATCTCTCGTTCGCGGGCCGTTAAGGTCGGCAGCTTCGGGGCTTCGTTTCTCGAGACCTTCTGGCCCTTTTCCAGGAAGCCCGCCAGCACCAGGTCATTGACGCGTGGAGTGAAGAACATACGTTTGTTCTGTAGAGCCTCCACGGCTGAGACCAGATCCCGCGCGGCGTCCGATTTAAGGACAAAACCACGAGCACCCGCATCCAAGGCTTCGCGGATCACTTGATCCGAGTCGGTGATGGTAAGGACGATGACCTTGAAGTGCGGATCATGCTGCAGGAGCTGCCGTGTAGTATCCAAGCCATTCAAGTTGGGCATGCCGATGTCGACGATGACGACGTCGGGTTTCAGCTGCAAAGCCTTGTCCACGGCTTCGCGACCGTCGCTCGCTTCGCCACAAACCTCCCAGCCTTCGTGCTTTTCAAGGAGAGCGCGCAAACCTCTGCGCACAATTTCATGATCATCTGCCAGAAGGATTCTCAGCGCCATAAATGTGCCCTTTCCCCAGAGTCCGGTCAAAGCAGGCCATGAGGCCTAGCTTACTTGCGGATAAGTTCGTTCATTGAGAGCGGTAAACACGCGATGCTGACTCACGGCTTCTACGGCTGCCAGCAAGTCTCGAGCTGCGTTGGATTTCACAACGTAACCGCGAGCACCCGCCTCCAATGCCTCACGCATCATCTGGGGCGAGTCATGCTGGGTCACGAAGAGAATCTCCAACTCAGGAAATTGCCTTCGCAACAAGCGACACGCCTCCAAGCCGTTCATCCGCGGCATGGTGACGTCCAGCACCATCACATCGGGATTCAATTCCCTGGCTTTTTCCAGGGCCTCGGCTCCATCAGACGCTTCCCCAATTACTGCCCATCCCGAATGCCCTTCCAGAAGGGTCTTCAGTCCCTGTCTCACAATCGGATGATCGTCGACGACAAGAATGCGAATTGTCATTCGAATTCAGTTCCTCGGGGGAGACCGACCAGACGATTCGCCACATTTTATCCCTGAATGGATGTGACAGCCTGACCCATGACCAGTTTCCACGCCACAAACTCGGCAGAGAGGAAGCCCCTACCCTAAATGTCCACAGCAGAGGCTAACGTTCGAGTTCCGTAGGACCAATACAGGGAATCCTGTATTTCGCCGATAAGCGTCCCGAAGCCTCGAGCACCGCTCAAAGTCCGCTGGGAGTGAGTGGGAAATAGGTCCGGTCATGCAGTAACAAGTCAACTGCTTCCACGACAGCTCCAATATCCTGCTTCGCACAAGCCCCGCGCACACCGGCTTCGCGTGCGGCGTCCGCAAGCTGTCTGGAAAGATGTAGAGTAACCATCAGAATCGGCATTTTCGGGAACATGGCCGAGATCTGCTTGGCAACGTCGACCCCATTGAGATCGGGCATCTGATAGTCGAGAACGACCAAATCAGGAGGTGATTCTAGGACCTGCTGCAACGCCTCACCCCCGGTGCGCGCTTCTCCACAAACTTGCCATCCTTCCTGCTGCTCGAGGATGGCTCTCAGATACCGTCGGACTGCGGGATTATCGTCAACAACTAGGATACGGATCAACCGAGAGCCTCCCCCCGCTAGAAAAGCACAAATTCCGCGCGGGTAATGAGAATGGCTTTCCGGAAACACCAGAACGCGGCTTTAGAGACCACGTCGATCGACTTGCATCGACCACTGCTCCCGGCTGATTACCTTTTGCCGCCTTTTCTCAGAATCGCTTCACCCAACCTATGGCAGGGGTAGATGAACCACAATCCAGTGAAAACAGTAGAGTTGCACAGAAATCATGGGCTTTTGTTCGACGTTGTGTCTACCAAATGCCTTTGTCGCTGCCGGTGATCTTCAGCTCGAGTGCGGCCGCAGTGGCCAGGCCCGGCAGCAAGCTCAGACGCAGCGAGTTTCGAACTTGGCCCCGCAATAGAAGTGTCTTCAGCTCACTAGCATAGAGGTTCAATGAATCCGGCAAAATGGGTACACGCAGAAAGTCTCGGCGATAGTGAACCTTCTTCACTCCGAACTTTGCAGATCCTGTCACAACCGCCGGTAAAGCGATGCCCTGGCCTCGAAACGATTCGATATAACCAGAGATGACTGTGAGATAAGTCGCAATTCCCTCCCAAATCCCTGCAGCCGATCCCAAACTGCGGAGATACGCAAAGTCGACGCACTCGGATTCCAACAAGGTGGCATTGTCGATCACGTCACAGAGACGAATGTAGAAATGCCGATACATTCTTTGCAGCGTGCTGATGATGATGCGATCTTCAGGTGCCAGCACGCGAAACGAATACTGCCCGATGTTGATCACGCGAGTACGGCGCAATAGCGATTCGGACACAGCGGTTTGCTCCCCGGTCTGACCGAGTCGCCCGATGTGTATCTCGACGAGCTGGGGTAACCCAGGCACGATGAAGTTCCATTTGTTGGCCAGGCGATCGCCCCAGCTTCGCTGGTCGACCTTGGCCCCGAAGTTCGCAACCATTGCGTTCACTACGTGAGCTGGTTCGGCATCCGTGTACAAATCAAGATCGCTTCCCAGATCCGGCCAGTGATCCAGCGACTTGATCACGGTTACCGGGCATCCATTTTCTTCAAGAGTCGTGCAGATACGATTGAGGAAGCCGAGGGCATGACGAATACGAGAATTTTCTTCTTCAATGGCGAGCAACACCCAATGTGCGACGTCAGTTCTTTCATCTATTTTGTAGAACTGGCTCATTGCAGAGAACGCGCGAATAATGACGTGGTTTTTCGCGGCGAGCTCCGCGATAGACTCGAATTTGCTTCGATTCAAATCGAGGACAGTTTCAGCGATCCGATTCGTGGGCACGGACGAAGCGGGATCAGTCAGCACAAGTTCAGATAAAAAGTGAAAGTCGATTTCAGGTTGGCGCGACGTCTCCATCAGCGAGAGGCTCCATTGGGGCTAGGGTGAGTTGCCGAGGCCTTTTGATGCGGTTCGCCGGAGCTTAGGTTGGCGCTTGAGCGAGCTTCGGATCACTTTCCTGCGGAAACAGAAGAAGAACTGTTCTGCCCACACTTGGCAAAATTTAGCCGTTCGACTGCCGTGCCTTCCTCGTAGTCGTTCCAAGTTTCAATCATAACGAAGGGAAGCGGATGAGCCTCGTCAAAGTAACGAGTGTACAGGTGAAGAGTGTCTTCGAAGGTCTGGCCGCAGCGGCTCTGCATGTGACGGTTGAGTCCCCAAGTTGCAGATGAGTCATCGAACCCAGGCCATGCTGCGCCGACAATGATCTTGTCGGGATGCTTGTTGCGCATGTTCTTGTAAAAATCGTCCAAGTACTGTTCACCCCAATTGCTGCCGTCTGGAATCCAGCCTTTTTGTCCAGGCTGTACCCAGGCATACATACCGGCGAAGTTGGCAGCGTACTGTGCGGGAGGTTCGTCTTTGTAAATCAGGATCGGAGACGACTCCCATGACTGGCAGTGCTCAACCACCCGATTCCAGTCGACACGGCCCCGCTTCGGAAAAATGAAAATCATCGGGTGTCCGTTATAGGTCAGATAGGAACTGCGATGAGGCGCACTGGGACCGATATAGGACCTATAAGCCTTATCGAAGGCCGAAATTGCGCCGTCAGTGGCCTGGGCGTCATCATCCGCAGGCTCGTTGTAGAGGAGAGCCACCTGAAAGCGGTTCTCCTCTGCAGCCTCCTGCAGGAGTGCAAAGTTGTGATCTGAAAATGGGGCACCCTCTCCGTACCAATCGACGACGAAGGCCGAGATGCCCATGTGCCGCGCTTGTTGAATTTGTTTTCGAAGCACTGCGGGATCGTAACTGACGTAGCCGACGTCCAGGTGTTGCCGATCGCCGAACCACGGCATGTAAACGGCGAGAAGCTTGGGCCCGGCGTTAGGAGCCTGCAGATTGCGGTCCGCCGCGCGACGCATGCCGGGCGTGGTGCACCCCGTTCCTACCATAAAACACACGATCGCCAGTGCCAGCAGTTTGTTAGACAAGAAGGACTCCACCTTGCGATGAGCTTTGGATGCCGCGCCCAGAGCCTGGGTTGGCGGGATGGCGCTTCTTCAGAACTGAGGGACGGCCTGGAGCTGGCGGATTACCCAACGGTCTGCACCAGGGGTCATCAGGACGACATAATGCACAATTGCATGCTCATTGTGGATGGTCTTGTCGCCGTCGTGGATTTCAAAGTCGTACTCGGCTGTGTCGTGCAGTTCGATCACGTCACCGACCGGGGCATAGAAAACGGCCTCGAGTTTATGCCGCTGGTTGAGGTATCGCGAAGTCATACCGGTTCGCTGCTGGCTGCTTACTGTCCCTCTCAGCGAGTCATTTGCGGTGCCGGCAAAAAGGCTGTTCAGCAGGCCAGCTGAGTTCGATTCCATTGCTGCATCGAGATTGGTCCAAGCGAACTTGTAGTCGCGCACGATGGCACGCTGCGTCAAGGCCTCCACAGACCGCGGGCTCGTTTTGCTCGCATCTAGTGTGACCTGGGGAGCATTGTCTGCCGCGAAAAGAGTAGGCGATGACAGCAATGCCAGCAAAATCATAGCGCTGACTCTCATGCGGACATGGTGCTTCATATAGCTATAATCTTGCTTCATTTCACTCCTGGCCTCCGAGTCGGAGTTCGTTTCCTGTCGCGACTCCAGACGCAGCCGAGACTACGACAGAGCCTTTGGCGACCATCGTAGCGCGAGCGATATCCTGCTTGACCGGAGCATCCACGAAGCTGACCTCATGGCCATCTTTTGCAGTAAACGTCACGATGGTTCCGTCCGGCACCGGATTACCGGAGCAGTCGCGCACCGGTTCAGTCTCGACGAGAATGCCCTTGGCAGTTCGCTGTCCCTTGATTCGCAGATTGCATGGATCGGAGGCGACTTGCTGCACGACCCTGCGCGCGACTACATCGTTGAGCGAAGCTGAAATCTGCAACGCACCAGCGGACTTCCCCGAGCTGGTGCGGAACCAGGCGATGCCGTCATGGGTCTGTACATTTCGTGAGGTGGGAGTAGAGCCCTTGGCGGTCAATTCAAACTGAACCGTGGCAGGTGCCAGAACCAGGTTGTGAAATTGGTCGAAGGTCAAAGCTACCCCATTGATCCCGTCATTCAATCCGACCGGGGCTCGCGAGGGGTGCACGAGAAACGTAAGCGTGGCTGGTTTCCCGGGCGCGACAAAAAATCGGGCGCTACTGCAAGAGCCGGCGCACAGAATGGCCACATAGTCGCCGGAGGTTTGAAGCTCTTTTGCGCTCAAGTCGATGTTCTGTCCTAGCTCCACATCTCGCTTCAAGGAGATGGATGGACCTCTAAGATAGAAGGTGGCGGAGCCACTCCCCGTGGTTGCGATCGACGCGGCCTGCCCGGCAACGGCATTGGAAGGGACACGGAGTGGTGCGTCCTGCGCCACAGCAACCATCGCCAGGCAGATGAAAACACCCGTGACCAGAGCGCCATGCACGTTATGACTTTTGCAGGCTGTATTGATTGACGACGACATGAAAGTTCTGAACCTTTCCGGCCACGGATTGTGGAATCTCAACCGCAAATGACTCCGTCGACTGCGGAACCAACGCTTGCTCTACGTATCCGTCGGAGACCCAGACGACCTTGCCACTGTTATCGTAGAAACTCGCGATGACGTGCGGGATGTTGACCGTCTGCCCACTTTCGTTCAGCAATTCTCCATGCAGTACCGAGTGACCTTGCGCATCTGTTTCGAGTTTCTGGTTCATCACTCCGATAACGGGGTCCGATGATGCCGGCACAAGCGTGGCCTTCACATCCATACGGACATTTTTTACCTTACTCAGGCTGACATGCGGGAAATCGATGCGATACGGCGTAACTTGCTTAGGCAGCAATACGTGAAGAATCTTGTCGAAACTGCTTTCATCGTCGATGGCGCTGCCGGAACCGTCGACCAGCGTCGCATTTACATTTACGAATGCGGGAATCGTGTCTTCATTCACGACTTCACCCATAACGACGGCGCCTTCAGCGGAATCGACGGCATTCATGGAGACGATGCGTACATTTGGAGCATCGACGTTATGTGCGCCCCAGTCCTCCCCAGCGGTCCCGGTAACGAGATCCCAGCGCAGGTAGTTCACCGGGACGATTTGGGCAGGAACATTTGGTTTTGGTGTCTCGTCCCAAATTACTTTCCAGGTATCGCCGCGATGGGCGAGATGAAAATCGCGAACGTCTTCGACTGGCCCTACTGGAGTACTCCAGTGCAAGCGTGCCCGCATTTGAGCTTCGGAGTTCGTGGCATGAAGCGGACGCGTATCGAACCGCTCCAGGCTGGAGAACGAGCGTAACCCGCCGTTGGAACCAACCCATTCCTGGATGAACGCTTGCTCATTCAGAGTGTCACTGGTGCGTTCGACACTGGAAAATGCCCGATCCCAGTTCCGTCGTTGAACGTCGAGGAGGAAATTATTGAGAGCCTGTTCGGGGTTTGGAGCACTGGTGCTGAATCCAGGCAGAGCAACTCCCGAAGCTATTCCCACGGTTCCCGCAGACCGCCCCGTGGACAGTCCAAGAAACATGAGAACAACCGAGACCGCAACAATGAGAATAACAATTGGCAGAGTTCGCTTCATTCCATTTCCTCAGGCTACGTAATCACGCGCAGGTTCCGAAATCTCTCTTTGCGATTCGATCGCCTTTCGCGCAGGCTGTCTTGCGGGCAATAAGATCACAAGGAAGATCGCCAACACGCTGACTCCGATGGGAAGTGTGCCCCACAGCAAGCCCATCCAGGCGGTCGGAATGGCGTCAGAGTCGATGCGATGAGCAGGGGGAACATCATCCTTCGACCATGCGGTGATTTCACCGTTGCCGAAGGTCTCAGTCTTGCGCCAACCGACAAAGGTAAGCAGCGGTTCGTAGTAGGAGTCGTGCACAAACACATACTTCAGTCCATAGCGATTCGCGTGCTCGAGCATGGCGCGGAGTGAAGCCATGCCCGCAGAGCCATAGAACTTGGCATTCGTGAGTTGAGCCGAACCGTAGTGCGTCATCTCAGGCAGAAGTCGGGCAGAGTTATAGTCGCCATCGACGCTGCTGGCGTTGGTATAGGTAGAGACTTGCGCCAGTTCGCTGCCGAAGCCAAGAGTGAGGTAGCGATAAGCATCGTGGCCATCACGGTTGAGAAATGCGATCACGGGATTCACGTTTACAGTCGCAGCCGGGCGGTAGGGATTGGCGGTCAGCCAGGCGAGAGCCGCGCCGACCGTCGCCACTGCAGCCAACGACAACGCGACGGCAGCTTTCGCCCGAAAACGATCAAGTAATTCGACGGCTAACAGACCCACAATCGGCATAGCCATCAGTGTCGCCCAGAACGTGAAACGCTCGAAAGTGAGGACTTCAAACGCGCGGCCAAGCAGCCATCTGGGCAACGGGGTCGTGCCTCCGAGCCCAAAGATGAGGGTGAGCCAGAAGCCGAAGAGAAGCGGTCTGAGCCTCCGTACCGAGGCGCCACGGATGACGATGAATGGCAAGGCCAGAATTAGAGCCCCGTACGGGATCACAAAATAGTTGATCGCCGTAATTGAGTTCAGCAGGAAGTTCGCGCGACTGTCGTGAGGAATAGGGATCTGATGGATGGGATGTTGGATCAAAGTCATCCAATACGGGAACAGAACAACTCCAACCCCGACACCGACGAGCACTGCGAATAGCACTGCGCGTGAAACCGAAGCGGCCACCGATCCTTTTGTGCGGCCGTCCAACGCATCCTTGCAGATTACCCAGAGCACCGGGCCCGCAAACAGGACCGTACCGAAAATCAAAGTCACGTGGTGCGCTGCCGCGGCAGCCCAACTCACGGCGACGCCCTTGACCAATGCGCGTCCCGAGCCTTGAGCCGACCAGTCGTAAAAATACGGCAATGCGTTCAAGTAGAGTGCAGCTGAGGTGATGGTTGCCAATTGGCCCGCCTGGTAGATCAGGAAGGCGAGCGCGCCGAGAAAAATACTGCCCAACGCCGCATACGACGAGGCACGATCATCGACCCAAATCCGGGCAAAACGGAATACGCCGACGGGCAGCAGAAGAACGCCAACCAATTGGACGAGCATGTAACCCATTTTTAGGCCGGCGACATTCGAGACGAGCGCGATCCACTGGTGCGTCAACGGAGGGTAGGTCGTCTGTGAAAAGCCTGCGAACCACTTCTCGTTCCAAGGATTGAACCAGTGATGCGCATAATGCGAAGCGAGAAAAATATGGAAGTTCGCGTCGAATGACACCAGGACGATCGCTAAAAGTGGAATCGGACGGGAGTAGCTTTCGTTCTGCGTCATTCAGCACACACTCCTGCGCTAGGCAGCCAAATTGGATTCGAAAGAAGTCTGTAGGGTTTGTGCCATTTCTCGCTCCCGATTCTCTACAGCCCCACCTTGAGGCAAACCTAACTGTTGCTATCGCATCTGAACAGGGCCGCAAAACTTCCTTGGGGAACACTTTGCGGCGATTGTTCCAGACTTCATCGTAAACGTGGTGACTCTGTGAAAAGCCGGTTTCCGCTCACTTGCTTTTGCCTTGTTACGGCCTTGATGCTCTTGGGAAGAGGAGCAGGGCAGACGTACGATCTCGGTTCGGGCAAGAAAACGGACCAACAGAGTTCAAACGGCAACGACTTAAGCTGGGGTGCGGGTATTGGAGTCGCGCGGCAAGCGCGTGCTGCCGATGAGGCACTAAAACGCAACGACTTCGCAGGGGCTGTAGCTCATGCCCAGCAGGCTGTGAACGAAGCTCCCCAAGATGCGGAGCTATGGTTCTTGCTGGGATATGCGGCTCGCTTGAACGCCCAGTATGGGCTGTCGGTGGACGCCTACAATCGCGGACTCAAGCAAAAGCCGAGCTCCGTCCGTGGGCTGGCCGGGTTGGCTCAGACCTACGCGAGGATGGGCCGAGACAATGAAGCGGAACTACTGCTACGCAAAGTCATCGAAGCCAATCCGAAAGACGCTAACAGTCTACAGCTTGCGGGCGAATTGCTGCTCAGCACGGATCCGAAAACCGCGTTAACTCTTCTCGAGCGAGCCGATGCCGCCCAACCGTCTGCCCACGGAGACTTGCTGATTGCTCATGCCTACCAGAGGCTGGGGCAACCGGATGAAGCAACACGTTATATCAACCAAGCCAAAAGCCGGGGGCCGCATGATCCCGACGTTCTGCGTGCAGTAGCCGAGCAATTCAGAAATCAGGGAAAATACGACGAGGCCATCTCAACTTTACAGGCGATTCCGAGCAAGAACGCTGACGTACAAGCGGAAATGGCGTACACCTATGAACTTGCCGGCAACCCCCAAGAGGCTGCTGCGCTGTATGCGCGCGTCGCCAAAGCGTCGACGGGAAACATTGGATTTCAATTGAGCGCTGCGCAAGCGTTCGTCAATGCTGGGAAACCAGAGGAAGCAGCGGCCTTCCTAGACGCCGCAGGCTCGATCGATGGCAACAACTATCGTCTCCATGCCATCCTCGCAGCTCTTGCGGAATCTGAAGATCGTCTTCCCGAAGCGGAGCAGGAATATAAAACCGCATTGAGCAACTTGCCGACGCGCGTGCAGGAAGGACCTCTTTATCCGATCGAGTTGCGGCTCAATCTGTATGAGATCTACGTACGGCAAGACGATGACACCAACGCAAAACAGCAGTTGCAGGCCGCTGCGGCTGCCATTCAGCAAGTTAAGGTACAGGATTCGGCTCGACCGGAGATGCTGCGCCTGCGAGCGGCTGTGGAATCTGCGTCGGGGAACCTGGATGCTGCAAACCGTGATTTGAAAGAGGCGCTGAGTCTCACCCCCGGCAATGTGAACTCTCTGATGAACTTCGGAACGCTGCAGTGGAAGATGGGCCAAAAAGGCGCTGCCCGCGAGACATTCCTGAAAGTTCTGGAACTGGACAAGAATAATCGGCAGGCATTGTCGGGTCTGGGATATCTGGCGCGCGATGCTGGAGATACGAAGCTGGCCGAGTCGTACTTCTCTCGTGCGGTTGCGGCGCACCCGAAAGACTACGCTCCACATCTCGCCCTGGGTGATCTCTACACAGCCGAGCGAAATTTCCGCGCGGCTGAAACCGAGTACGAGAGCGCTCATGAGCGCATGCCAAACAATCCCCTGGCGGTGGCCGGCGGCGCAAATGCCGCATTGGAATCGCACAACATTGACTTGGCTCAACACTGGCTTGAGCGGGCGAACGAGAAGATGAGCGCAAACGTGCAAGTACAGCGCGAACGCGAGCGCTATCTCACGTTCCGCGGACAATACGCGGAATCTGCTCAGCTCGGCCAAAGTGTCATTGCCAAACTTCCGAACGATCGCGAGGGTGTTGATTATCTTGCATATGACCTTTATTACCTGGGTCGCTACGACGAAGCCCTCTCGTTAGCAAAGAAACATGAGCTGACGCTGCCGAATGATAAGGATCTTCCTCTGATTGCAGGCAATGTCTACGTTCGGAATCACGATTTACAGGCCGCGCTGCAAAACTTCACGCGGGCGGTGGAACTAGATCCAAAGATGGCCACTGGATATGTGAATCGCGGCTTCGTATGGAACGATCTTAAGCAAGCGGCGAAGGCATCCAAGGATTTTCAAACGGCATTGAAGCTACAGCCGGACTATGGCGAAGCTCATCTTGGATTGGCTTACGCTAACCTGCAGTTGCATCGGCCCAAGCCTGCCCTAAAGCAACTCGAGGCTGCGCAGAAAACCTTGGGCAAGTCGCGGCCGTGGCATCTGGCGCGAGCCGAAGCATTCCGCCAGGAAGTGGACTATCCGCATGCTGCGGCAGAGTACCGCACTGCGTTGGCTGAGGACGCCAACGATGTGACCACCCAACTGGCGTACGCCGATGTTCTGTTTCGCATGGGGCAGTACAGTGAGGCGATTGCTGCATTGAATGACGCTCTGAAACTCGCGCCATCTGAACCCGTGATCTACGCCTTAATGGCACAGGTCCATGCAAAACAGGGAGACCGGGATCAGACTCTTCGGGACATTCAAGCTGCNCGCCACTGGCGATGCGCTGCTGACTTTGGGTGATCGCGACGCTGCGATGCAGCGATTCTCGAGGGCGCTGGAAGTCCCGGGAGGAAACCGAATCGGGATCCGGCTTGCATTGGCCCAGATTTTCCTGCGCCAGGGGCATACGGATGAAGCTCGCCGGCAAATCGCACTTGGTTTTGCCGAAGCCCGGATGTTGCCGGACTCCCTTGTCAGCGGGCAGGATTTCGCCGATGCCGGGAACCTATTTCTCGCGATGCACGATTTTGATCTGGCCGAGCAATATTTCGGCCGAGCTAAAATGGCGGGAGCGAACAACCGTGCTGTCGCCATTGGTCTCACCAATACTTACCTTGCCGAGGGCAATACCCAGAAAGCAGCTTCGACTCTAGCCGCGCTCGGGCCGGCGAGCGACTTCCGGGACGACTACGACTACATGATGGCGTCGGCAAACCTCTATCGCCAACGTCAAGACCCGCTGCATTCGCTCGCATCATTTGCGCAGGCCAGCACGATCGCCGGGCCGGAAGATCACGGCGTGGCAGAGAGCTCGCAATATGTTGAAGCTGAGCAGGCAGGCCGTCAGATCAACGACAAAACGAGTTTTGTTCCGGAGGCATTGTCCGCTCCTGCTTTTGAAGACATCAATGTTTACACTTTGGACGCCAGGATTCTCAAAGTAACCAACCCCACCTTATTGCCTCCACCGCGTCACTCTTTTCAGAATCTGGTCGAGTCTCACTATCGAATGCAATTAGGAAATCTCCCGGTGATTTCGGGATTTGTGGGTCAAAGCTTCACCACGGGACGATTGCTCTTTCCTAGTGTTGGGGTAGTTCAAGATCGCAATACGTTCGACACGATCATCAATGGGGGAGTCAACCCAATCCTGCATTTCGGGGCAAACTCAATCACGTTCAACGGAGGACTTCAATTTACGGTTCGACGCGATACCGTATCCCCCGTGTTCATGAGTCAAAATCTGTTTCGGCAGTTCCTGTATGTGTACACCAGTTCATTTTTCAACTGGATTTCGTTTACAGGAAGCGCTCAGAGGGAAGCTGGACCGTTCATCGATCGAGACCTGCACTCCCGTGACGCCTTTGCCAACATCGAGTTCACCGTCGGGCGGCCGTGGGGCCGTACCTCGTTGATCACGGGATACTCGGTTCGAGACTTGCTATTCCGTCCGGTAGTCTCGGAGTACTTCAACACATCGGTCTACGCTGGTCTGCAACACAAGTTCGGCAATCGCCTGACCGCAGCTGTTCTTGCTGAAGATCTGCGTTCCTGGCGCGTACAGGGCACGCAGTACGCGATCGCACAGGCGCTGTTACCCGCGGGGCGCTTCGAGTTTCGGGCGACTCCACGCTGGAGTGTGCAGGGCTCCGCCGTGATCTCTCGAGGATCCGGCTTCCACTCGTATGACAATGTCCAGAGCCAATTTCTTGTGTCGTACGTGCGCCCTCTTCGAGGACGCGTGAAAGATGGCTCAATGGAGACGCCGGTTTCTTTCCCGCTACATTTCTCGATCGGCGTGCAGCAGCAGAGCTTTTACAATTTTCCGGGTTCGAGCAGAAACACTGTGCTTCCGGTTGTGCATCTCACTCTGTTCTGAAATTTCTGCTCACTCCATGACTCTTGTCGGACAGTTTCGCATACGCGATACATCACGCAGCACGCCTCCTAGCGCGACCCAATCTCAAGCCAAGGCGCTGCGGCAGAAGCTACTGGGAGGCAGCCTGACGCTGCTTGCTGGATCGGGCCTGGTGGGCGTCGCCAATCTGGTTTACAACGTCATTACGGCGCGAATGCTGGGCCCGACAGGCTTCGCCCATGTGACGGCAGTCTATACACTGCTGATGCTTGCTTCTGCGATCACGCTCGCATTCCAGGCAGTCTGCGCAAAGTATGTTGCCAGTCATGAGTCCTGTGAAGACAAGGCAGCGATCTTTTCCTCGTTGCATTTGAAGTCGTGGATGGCGAGTATCGGACTCGGCCTGCTCCTGTTCCTTTTCAACCGGGTGATCACGAAGTATTTGAATTTGCCGGATCAGGTGCTGATTTCGCTGCTCGCACTTGGAACGGCTTTTTATATTCCCCTAGGCGTCCGCCGCGGTTACATCCAAGGTGTTCACGCTTTCAGGTCTTTAGCTGTGAACTTCATGGTGGAAGGACTGGTGCGTCTCGGGGGAGCCTACTTCTTAATCAAGTTCGGCCTTGGGGTTAAGGGAGCGGTGCTTGCCAGCGTAATCGCCGTTGTCGCTTCGTACCTCCTGGCTAGGCCGCATCCCGGACTGGCATCGTTTTCAAAACTGAAAATTCCTATCGCTTCGGGCGAGGGCGTTCAAGCAATCGTGTTCTTCGCGGGACAGGGCGCAATCAACAATTTCGACATTGTTTTGATGAACCACTTTTTCGTCCCAGAGCAGGCTGGGATCTATGCCGCCGTTTCGCTCGTGGGACGGTTGATCAACATGTTTGCCTGGTCTGTTGTGAACACAATGTTTCCCGTCTCCGCCGCCGCTCGTTCGAGCGATCGCGAGGCGCGGCCAGTGTTGTTCATGTCGTTGGCCATGGTCTTCCTCATCTTATCTTTCCTGATCCTTGGCCTTTGGGCCATTCCTAGCTTCTTATGGAGGACTCTGTTTGGAGCGCATTTCGAAGTCGCCAACTCCGGAGGACTCGCTACACTCCTAATCCTTTACGCGGTTGCTACCGGAATCTACTCTCTCAGTTCTGTACTGATCAGTTACGAGATGTCGCGCAAAATCGCGAACACCAGTTGGGTTCAGTTAGCGTTCAGCGGCGCGTTGATCCTGGGAATATGGGGCTTGCACCATTCCCTCGCGCAAGTCATCTACGAGCGTCTGTTTCTTATGGGAGTGCTGTTTGTCGCCGTTGCATTGCCTCTCTTGCGCCGGGAGATCACGCCAGCAGAGAGCCTGGAAATTCACCCTCCATTAGGCCTGGTTCGACCGTTGAGCGAGCAAGTCGTGATCGCTGAGTTTCTCCGCAGCGAGTTTCACCACCCAGAATTTGAAGAGTATCGTCGGGAGTTCGCTCGATTGGTGGAAGCACCAGATCTGCAAAGCGACCGCGAGAATGCGCTCCGGCGCGCCCTGCTGTTTCTTCGGCGCGGAGCGATGTGGCGGGAGCTTCCGGATGACACGCAATGGTTCGAGGTAACACTCACTCGCGAAGAGCTGACTCGGGTGCGATTCTTTCCCCGCGCGCAGTGGCGACGAGTCGCCGAAGGAAGCTTCTACATTACCGACGTAGTAACGTGCCTACGTGAGAAGTGGCAAGAGCCACCCGACGATGAGTTTTTTCGAAAGCTACGCCGCATCAGCAATCCCGTCCAGGAAGGACTGGTGAGCCGCACTGTATTGCTCATCGGAGTGGACGCTCACAGCCCCTTAACGATTCTCGATGGCAATCACCGGATGGCAGCAGCCATGCTCGCCCAGCCTCCTGCGGCGCTGGAAACCTTTCGGTTCATTTGCGGATTGTCGCCTGCGATGACACGCTGCTGCTGGTACCGGACGAATGTAAACACGCTTTCGCGGTATCTGACCAACCTTGTGCGGCACGTCTTTTCCGATCCGGAGACGGACCTGGGGCGCTTCCTGGAAAGCGGCTCTTGAGTGAACCTAGGGCTTTTGTTGAATTGAGCCTGGGGTCGCAGATGGAACTGAGTCCTCTACAATGCTGTTGTCGCGGCGACGCAGCGCTACCGGTCCTGGTTGACGTCGTAACGTATCGCGTTCCTGGGTTACCTTGGTCTGAACTCGCGCGTTGTTGTCTTCTGCAACTGCAAAAAGCTTTCTGCCTTCGGCGACACGACTAGTGGCGACACCTACCGTAACATCAGCTCCACCGGCTTGTCGCGCCTGCTCATAAAAGAATTCCGCAGTTTCGCGGTCTCCTTCGAGTTCCGCGACGTAGCCGATATTGTTCAGCGTAAAGGCGTTGCCAGGATCGAGAGAGTAAGCTTTTCGAAAGTCCGCGTCGGCTGTCCGCAAATCGTTGCGATTGACTGCGGAGACACCGCGCAGATTCAATTCCGCAACCTGCTCGGGCAGGTCTTGCTCGTGCGACAAGTGTTCACGTAAGGCCTTCGCATTCTGTTGTGCCAGGTGGCTGACTTGACGTCCTCTCCAGCTGGGATTGGTGGTCACCACCGCCGTTGCCTCAGAGCTCGCTCTGGAAGCTTCGTCGAAATAACGCAAGGCGTCCTGCGCTTCGCCCTCCATTTCCTTGGCGGCGCCCATGTTGTTCAGAGTAAATACGTTCTTGGGATCGTTCTTGAGCACGTCCTGGAGAAGCAAGTCGGCTTCGGGCGCCCGTCCCTGTTGCAGAAGACGCACTGCTTCGACATTAGCATGGTTGACTTGAAGAGGCTCGTTTGTTACCGATAGTGCGGCTTTCATAGGTTGACCGCGCAACTGGCTTCTGCTCGACAGATCAACCACGGCATCGCTGGATTGCTCGGCCGCCAATGAGTAGAACTGCTGCGCCCGCTCAATCTGCCCCTGCAATTCCGCGATGTATCCGAGATTGTTCAGCGTAAAAGCGTCGTCCGGATCAAACAAGTACGCCTTGTAGAAGAGTCCTTCCGCTTTTCGATAGTCATGCTTTCGAACTGCTTCTACACCTTCGCGGTTGAGCCGTTGAACGGGGGTGAGTTTGCTACGCCCCGGAATCGTAATCTTGAGATCTCCCGCACGGGCGTATTGAGAAGTCAATTCGGCTGCTGCGATCAGAGTTAGCCCTAGTAGCCACCGTTTGGGAAGCATGCAGACGTTTTCCTCGTGAGTGCGAATAATGTGGTCTGTGGTACTACCAGACGACGGTTTGATGCTGAACAAGCAGATTTGTTTGCCGTGGGATACGGCAACTCGCTTTCAATCTCGACCACCTAAGAGCCTGGATCGGCATCTAATTGCAGCGTGAAACCTGCACTAAGAACTCGCGTCGGACTTTCTTGCGCCACTATGGCTGTGGGCTGCTCGCTTTTCACCAGTTCTGCAGTCGCGCAAAGCGCTAATGAACCGTCCTCATCGGCAATAATCTCGCCGAAGTCAGAGGCTAAAGGGGATGCCGCTATTGAACCCCGAAAACCATCAATCATAGAGGATTCCGACGACGGCTCTATTGCAGTCGATCCCTCTGCGCTTCTTCCGGAGTTGCCACCGGTTCCCAAGGCGAACGCAACGCTGATAGGGGGAACGCTCGACAGGATCGATATGGTTCGCGACAGAGTTACCGTTCGTTTGTTCGGAGGGGGGAAAGAGAGTTTTTTGTTTGATCCCCGGACGCAGGTTTATCGCAGCGGCAAGGCCGTCACCGTCGCCGACTTGCATGAGGGAGAGAGGATATATCTGGATACGATCCTCGACGGTAGCACGGTATTTGCCCGGACTATACGCCTCACGGGGGCCCATGCGACTGGAACGAGCCAGGGCGTGGTGCTCAAATTCCGGAATAACAGAGGCGAACTTGTTCTCCGCGATGCACTGTCCCCGAACCCAGTCGATGTTCGCGTGAATCCTTCCACGAGGGTTATGCAAGGAGACAGAGCAGTACCCATCAACGCCCTTGTTCCTGGAACTCTGATCTCAGTTAGTTTCAGCGCAGAGGGAGGAGGGCGTAACACCGCGACAGAGATCTTGATCCTAGCTCAGCCTGGCACCCAATACACGTTCTCCGGACAGGTGGTTCATATCGATTTGCGTACCGGATTGCTCGTACTCAATTCCTCGACTGACCACAAGACTTACGAGGTCTACCTGCCACCCTCAACCAATCCTGATGAGGGTCTGCTGCCGGGCGCGTCGGTAAAAGTCGTCGCCGACTTCGACGGTGAGCACTACGTCGTCCACAATGTAACCTTCAATTCGCATTGAAGCATTCTCCTGGGCGGAATTTCGGGCTGGCCTAAAAGCCATTGGAAGTGCGCAGGATTTCCAACCGAGCGCCGATTGGAGATAAATGTATTAAGGGCCTGGATATCCGAGGTTCTGGTAATTGCAGATTCCTCCGGTTGCCTGCGCAGGGGGCGTCGGAGGCGTTGCCCAAGGTACGTTCTGGAAGTCGAAGAACTCGGTCATGTCCATTTGCGCCGCGTCTCGTTTGGTGAGAGACGGGATGTCAAACCGAGTCTCGATAAATTTCAAAATGGCAGTGTAGTCAGCCGGGGTGTGGGACACATAGTTTTTCTTGGCAAAGGGGGAAATGACGATCAGCGGAAGGCGATAGCCGGTGAAGTTGAAATTGCAGTTGGGTCCATTCGGATCACGTCCCATCGTGCATTCATCACCTGGCTGCAGATCGATCGGCGCGATGCCATCGGGCTTCACAGCCTGCACCGGAGCGACGTGATCGTATAAGCCGCCCCCCTCATCGTACGTCAAGATAAAAGCCGAATCCTTCCACGATGGGCTGGACATCAGTGCGTTCACCAGACTGGCCACGTAAGCGGCACCGACTTGCACGTTCGTGTCAGAACTAGGATGCTCGTCGCGGTGCGACAGAAATCCAGTCTCGATGAACGCCACCGAGGGAAGTGTTCCAGCCTGCACATCGCTGAGATACTGTGAAACCGGGACGACGTTGTCGGGCAACGCATTCGGAGGAGCATAAGGGGCAAACTGCGTGAGGTAGGTGCATGCGCCCGCGTTGGGTGACGGGGCACTCGGCGTGATCGCTCCTGTCGGACCCGCCTTAGAATCTCCCGGAGGTGTAGTGGAACAGGTATCGTCGGAGTAGTACACCTTCCAGTTGATTCCGGCCTGGGTCATCGCATCGAAAATCGTGGGCGCCGTTAGCGGAGCATTGTCAGCAGCGGTGGTTCCGGGCGGGTACGCATATCCCTGGGAAGTCGCCGCATAGAGATACATGCGATTGATCTGCGTGCGGTCTAATGCTGGGGCAAACCACCGGTCTGACGTGCCAAAATTTGAGGCCATGAAGTAGTGATACGGCAGATCAGTCCAGTCGTAATAGCCCATGGCCCGAATCCCAGCCGTATCTGTGAATTGTGGGTTTGCGCCATTGGTATTCTCGTTCCTCGCGAAGTTCGCTGCATTCCAAACAAAACCATCCAGCGTCGCCGTGCTGGAGCCCGGGTCGTGCAGGTTCCAGTCGAGATGGCTCTCGTTCCACGAAGGGCTTAGATTCTCAACGCATTCGGTGGCAAGGTGGAAGGCAGAGACGGTCGTGGAGCCATCGAAGCTGGGATTGGAGGCGTTCGCAGGAAGGCCGTCGAATTGCTGCGCGGGATATCCATTCGCCGCCCAATAGGCAGGAAGCTGTCCAAAATAAGAATCCAGCGAGCGGTTTTCCTGCACCATGACAACAATGTGATTGATGGAGGCGTTGAGGGCGGGATTCGATTGGTTGCCCGTGAGTCCCTGACAGCCTGAGAACACAGAAATGACGACGATGATCCAAAGAGTAGACAAATAGCGGAACTTTTCCACACAGGCCATTCGCACCACCTGATGAGAGTCTTTTCGGGAACCAACCGGAACTCGTCTTGGATGAATTCAGCTGCTGGGATGTTGGTTCGTGAGTGAAGTTGCGAAACCGTAGTTCGGTGAATAGGACCGCCTAGTTTCCCCTGGAGATCACCTGACTTCGGCCGACGGGCACCAACTCCCAGTTTGGCACCGCCCCAAAGGTTGGCGTACGAAAGATACTTGTTCTAATAGTGATTTCGCCATAAACTCCCTCCGTCCCAGAAAGTTCAAGGCTGGTTCTGAGGAATCCACGGGGTGGCGTCCTCCCTCCGAAACCAGAAAAGGCAAGCGCAAGACCTCGGCAACTCCGCTCCTGAGGGCAGATGTGTCTTAAAAATTGGTGTGCTTTAGTACTGCTCCTGTCTTGGACAGGTGTATGTGAGGCAGCAAATTCCGTTGTACCCACAACCACATTGGCCGCACAGACGGCAAACAACACAAGTGCAGCCAACAGCTTTTTGGCCCAAAGCAATGGGAACGCCGCTGCAGGCAATGTGAGTAAGGTCGACATTCATAGTTTGCTCTACCCTGGCGCGACTACCAAGGTGTACGCCCATCTCTTGCTCTGGTTCGGAGGTTCGAACCACATGAATGTCGGTTACAGTTCCACGGACGCAAAACAGATCCACCGGCAGATCACAGACATGATCAGCCGGGGAATTGATGGAGTGATTGTCGACTGGTACGGCCCGAACAATAGCATCGACCAGGCCACGAAACTGGTGATGACTGAGGCCGAAGCTCATCCGGGCTTTACATTCGCAATCATGGTCGACCAGGGTGCGATCAAATGGAATTCCTGTTCCGGTTGTTCGCCGCAACAGGCCCTTATCAGCCAACTGCAATACGTGGAGCAAACCTACTTTCCGTCATCGGCTTACATGACCCTGGCTGGAAGACCGGTTGTGACCAATTTCAATATTGATCTCTCCTACTCGATCAATTGGGATGATGTCAGCGCTTCCCTGTCGACACAACCCGCTTTTTTATTTCAGAACAATAGCGGATTCAGGCATCCCTTGAGTGAGGGCAGCTATTCCTGGGTCATGCCGACGACTTCTGACTATGGTATCGGCTATCTAACGAGCTTTTACGACACGGGAATGCTGGGGAACGAACAGAGCGTGGGTGCGTCTTACAAGGGATTCAACGATACGCTTGCGGCTTGGGGCTCGAGTCGCATCATGGGCCAGCAGTGCGGACAGACGTGGTTACAGACGTTTTCCGAAATCAATACTCTCTACAATTCGGGGAGGCAGCTGCCGGCATTGCAACTGGTCACCTGGAATGATTACGAAGAGGGCACCGAGATCGAGTCAGGGGTTTCCAATTGCCTGAGCGTTTCGGCTTCTACTGCGAGCAATTCATTACGGTGGACGGTTAAAGGGCAGGAGAATACAGTCGATCACTACGTCGCATTCGTGAGTACAGACGGTAAAAACCTGATGTCTCTCGGTCAAGCTTATCCGGGCGCAGGCCCCTTGAACCTCTGCAGTTATTCGATTCTGGATGGGACTTATACCTTCTACGTGCAGGCGATTGGAAAACCTGGCATCACGAACTACATGTCATCAGCGGTGCAAGCGAAACTAAGCTGCGGGAGCGGAAACAATCAGAGTTTGGCTCTTGCGGTTAATCCCACAACGATGACCGTCGCCTCAGGAAACTCCGGCACCTCAACCGTAAACGTGACGCCGCAAGGAGGTTCATTCAACAGCGCCGTCGCGCTCACTTGTTCGGGACTTCCCAGCAACTTGAAGTGCTCATTTGCCCCCGCTTCCGTCGTTCCAGGAGGGAATACGGCCAGTTCCGTCATGACCGTTACTTCCAGTGGGGCTGCTGCTGCGAATCGCCGTGAAGGTCGCACTTTCTTTCTCGCCGATTGCCTGCTCGGGTTTGGCCTGTTCGGAATTGTGATCGCTGGAAATATCGACCGTGGGCGCGGTTTCAAACTTATAGTAGCCGGCCTGCTGAGCACTGTCATTGTCGGTTCCGTCTCCTGCGGCGGAAGTACGGGCGCGGCCCAGAGTTCTTCCATCCCGAGCAGCTATACCGTTACCGTTAGCGGGAATGCTGGATCCATTCAGCTTTCCACCAACGTTACCGTTATCGTGAAGTAGCGTTACGGTCGGTATATTGCTCCATGACGTATGTAGAACGACCGACCGCCTTGCCCAGCTCAGTGAGTTACGTGTGAGTAACCGCAGAAGGAGAGCTTTTGACGGGATCCAGCGGGGCAATCGGCGGACACGGGCAATATGTTTGAGCGTTTGAACTCGTTGCTGAAGTTCGAAGTGCCTCAGATATTTCTGCACTACGTTGGGCATGGTCATGCGTAATGCGGCGGAGAAGTTCTGCGTCGCCATGGCGTATTGTTTTTCAGGATCTTTCAGCAGGCGATACAGGCAATCCGCCAGTCCTTCAGCACCCCCGGGCGGATAGAACTCTATCGCCAATTCTTCACTTTGTGCCATTTGGCGGAAGTCCGGAAGATCAGCACTGACCATTGGCACGCTAAAGGCACACGCCAGATGCGCCACACCGCTGCAGCCGGTTGAGGACGAATACGGCATCACCGCGACGCTAGATCCCTGGAATAAGTCCGCCAGTTCGTCTTCCGGAACGTACCCTCTGAATTCAATCTGGGGATTCCCTGCATTCTCCTTCTTGACGGACTCCACATAACCTGCCGCCTGCGGATGATCTCCCCCGGCAACCACGAGTCGGGCCTGCGGGAACTTTGGAGCGAGCAAATTGAAAGCCTCGATCATGAGTTCGAGACGCTTATACGTGCCCCATTTCCCAAAGGCCAGAATACGGTGGGTGGGAGTTCCACGACGCGAAAAGTCGGGGAATTCGGGGCGGCGAGCTAGCAGTCCGTGGGCGCGAAGATGAACATTGTCACGACCATACTTATCATTCAGGATCTTGCGATATCCGGGCATGAGAACGGACACGGAGTTCGAAAGCAGAAGCATCCTCGTGGCCACCGCGCCAGCGAATCGATACAGACGTTCATGGCGCACTCCTGCGTCCTTCAGTTCGACCGTATCCATGAGGTGATGCAGGGTCACATGCGTATATCGTCCACCCAAGCGCGCAAGCAGAGGAGACATGAGGCCGGTGAAAGCGACGAGTGGGTTCCTGCCAAAGGTGCTGAACAGCAGATTAAACCAGACCACATCGGGCTTCAGGCGCCGAATGGCTCTGATCAGCCGATAGATCGTAGTGGGGTCGTCGAACGACCAGCACCTCAGTACCGTGAAGCCCTCCCGCTCCTCAAGAGCTGTTGGAAGTTCATCCGCAAGCACCGTAAGGCTCAGAAAAGGATTTCGCTGCAATTCTTGCGCGATGTGGAATCCGTATTCGCTCAAACCTCCAGTACTGGGAGGGAAGGTTGTGACCAGACAAATCTTCATTAGTCTCCTGAGTCGCTCAGCAGCAGCAGATTCGATGTGCTCCAGGGGAAAGATGTTGTAGACGAGAAAGGACTTTTAACTGCTGGGCGTTTTGGCGCTGCTCACCGGGAAAGCATGCCCGGGAAGAACCGTGGTGCTCGCACCGGGCTTAAGGCTCGCGAGGGAGTTTCTGATGGCTTCAGTCGTTTCCGATATGGAAGACGGCGCCAAAAGAGTTAATCCTGCGATATTGGCAATGGCGAGATAGGCGTTCCGGTTGCGGTGGGCGAATTCCAGTGGATACTCGGGCTTGCGCAAAACGGCATTTTCGGGATCGGCATCCAGAAGAAAAGCCAAATCTGGTCTCGGAACGATGCGCAGGAGCAGCCGGATGTAGAGTCGCACCGGCCAATGCTGATGAGGTAGGTTGGCCAACTCATCATAAATGTAACGGTCAAAAATCACGAACTCAGCATCTTTAGCGGCTTGTCTGGACACCACTGCGGACAATCGAAATGCGTCAAAGATGTAAAGAAAGAGCCGAAGCAAGACCATGTACCAGGAGGTGACATTCTTATCGCGGCGTGCGATCGGCCGATCTGGACTTCCGACGCCTTTTTCGCCTTTGAATAAACGGAGGGTTAGGTGTTCGCGGTATTTTGAGAATGCAACGACATCGTCCCAAAACGTATATAGATTGAAGCGGTGCCCACGTTCATCCAAGTAGCGCAAAAGAGCGTCGATCTGTGTGCTTTTGCCAGCTCCATCGATTCCGGAAAAGCTCAGAAGTTTGAGCTTTTGTGATTTCATTTTGGATGCTCTTCGCCGCTTCAAAACTATGGCCACGGTTAGTGAGCACCAGGCGGTTTGCTCGGCGTAGCGGCGCTCAAGGCGACTACTGTCCCAATAGCCGCGCCTGCTCCCAGGATCGCCCCAACTTTTAGGACGATTGTACGAACCCGCCTCTGCTTCGCTGGAGCGATCGCTGCTCCTGCGGGTTGGGCGGCGGTCACTCCTGTGACTCTTGGGCCCTCCGCGGCGGCGGTTCCGACCGGTCTTTGCAGCTTCTCATCGTGGTTGGCCGTCGCCTGCGAATCCTGCTTCTCCGTCGCGCGCGAATCGGATTGCGAACTGGTCGATTCTGTCGGCGGACTCTGCTGGGGAGCACTTTGTGATTTCGCCCATATCGCCCCCGGACTGTCTGGCAGTTCTGCCGCCGGCGCGAGCGCAATCGAAGGATCAGGACTGCTCATTTGAGCCGAAGTGCCGGATGTTGCGGTCTGCGCAACCATGTTTGCGGGACAGCTAAAAGCGACCGCACACAGTGCACCGAGAAGAAGACCTGGATGAAGCGGTGGCATCTGAATCTCCTTTTTTGCAGTTTCAGTAGCGGAAACCCGGCCAGTGAAGCTAGCTCGCTTGCTTGAGCACCCCCAGCTCACCGAACACGTCAGCGTACCAAGGAGTGTTCTGGGGCACCGCGTCGGCTGGAATGGCGTTGAAACTCCGCACGGCATCCTCACAGGTTTGAAATGCCTCGAATACACGAGCAACACGCATCAGCTCCAAGATCACCTCAGCTTCGGGGGAAAGAGTGGCAAGCTTCAAATCGCCGTCACGCTTCAATACCTCTTCGAGACAACGCAGCAGCATCTCTACCCCAGCGCTTTCCATCGAACGTACCTGCGAACAGTCGAGGACAATACGCGGACGATTGGACTCGAGCAGTGGTCCCAACTCCTCCATAAAATTACGGACTTCTTTTACGTTTAAGATCTCCGGTACTTGCATTACCACCACGGGCCCACTGGTCAGCATCTCTAGTACCCCTTTTTGTTTTAACTTTTTGTAAAGTTCTTTCTTTTCAAGCCTTTCGGCCAGGTCTATTCGGCAGAGGAAAGTGACATTGAGCTAGTCTCAATGCTCGCCCACGATTGACGATGTCCTCCACCTACGGTGTTTTGCCGCATTACTACAGGATCAGTAATCTCAAGGTTTACGTTGTGTTGAAGGTTCAGCAGATTACGTCCATCCACGATGGAATGAGAAAGATCTAGGCCGATTCCCACGTAACTATTTGGCAGGATCGTACTGTCTTCCACGGCGGTTCCGAAGTCCACCCGAGAGTTGCTTTCCACATTGCTTCCTCGTGTGATGAGACACTCGGCCGAAATGTAGACGTCACGTCCGATAAAAGCTGGTGCCACAACTCGAGCGGAACGCTCGATTTCCGCTCCCTCGCTGCTCCAGATCCCGGGCTTAATTTCAGAGCCTTGGGGACGGAGACGGCAACGTGAATAAAAGCTGTCGAGCACAAGCCGCCGGAATTCCCGCGCAGTGCGCAACTGATTTACGTATCCTTGCGAGCGATACATTGCCGGCCTAGCGCAGAGCAGAGTAGAGAGCAGAGTAGCAAGAGTCGCTACGTGCTCCGGTAATCCCGAGAGATCGACCATCCAAACGTCGAGCGGCGCATCATCACTAAATGCGCGCGTAACGCCCACACCTTGTTCGTGGTGGAAGTTTAACATTTCTGCAATTTCAAGTTCCACATAAGAGCCGCATCGTATGATCAAGACCGTGCCGAGCCCTTCTCGCTTGTAGTTCGCAAAACAGTCACCCGCGAGATCAGCCATCGAGGCTTGGTGGGTCGCTTTTGCATGTTGGCTGTCTCGATCTTTCGATATCACAGATACAGTGTCGCAATCTTTCTGGAGGTCTTCGGCAAGTCTAGCGATTGGGGTCGCTCCCAGCACTTCCATGCTGGCCCATGGCGCCTGGTACGAACTAAAACGTGAAGGAGACTGTTTGTTCTCCATCGCGCCAGTCTGATCACCGATGATTATTGCCCCGACCACTAATTTCATTCCTTTCCCGTGACGCTGCACGCGACAATCAAAGTTTCAACGCGACTGCTTTGCTGACTTGAGCACCGTAGCGAATTCGTCTCCGACGCTGGCTACGGGTTTCGCGTGCCGGCGGCGAATTTTCGTCTTGGGGAACAGAAGCGAGCGCATCTTCAGTTTCGCTTTGTGCAGTTGAGACTTCGAGTTCCCGATCGAGCAATCGAGGAGTTGGGCAATTTCATGGTGCTGGTAGCCTTCAACTTCATGCAGTGCGAAAATGCGGCGGCAGCCTTCCGGCAATTCCTGAAGGGCCCGGCGTAACGCGATGCGATCAACCACGCCGCTCAAGTCCGGATCGTTCTTTCCGAAATCACGATGCAGTGATGGAGATTCGGAGTGTACCGGCTCATCCAGAGATATTGTTGGCGGCGATTTGCGGCGGCGCAGTTTCATCAACACGGTATTGACCGCAACGCGATACAACCAAGTCGAGAACGCAGCATCGCCGCGGAACGATCCGACTGTGCGAAAAACCTGCAGAAAAGCTTCCTGGGTCAGATCCTCGGCTTCCGCAACGTCTTTGGTCATCAGAAGGCAGACCGAATACACCCGGTTCTTGTGTTGCTGAAAGAGCGTGGCAAATGCCTGTTCGTCGCCAGCCTGCGCACGCTTTACCAGATTAATCTGGGAGTCGTCACGGCCTTTGGCGCTGGTCGAGGGGATCACATTCGCTTCTGTAGCGGAAATCGCACAAGTTGCCACGTTTGGCCTCCTTACACCTGCATGAAATTTGTCCGCACCAAACCCCGCGAACATGGTCTGAGAGTAGGGAACGAGGGCTTTTCCTTCTATCGGGTCACATCTGTAAAGGGTTGCCGGAGAGTCTGTAAGGCTATCGATTTTTTGGAGAACCCTGATCGGAAAGATAAGAAAAAATCCGCGCGAGGCGCGGATTGTGGAACAAAAGATTCAGTTGTAGGGCAACAAACGGATTGACAATCGAGGCTCAGTACAAGTGGAATTCCACCTCTACGCTAATCTGTACATCAACAGGCCTTCCATCTTTAAGCGCCGGTTGAAACCGCCATTGCTTCACAGCTTCGAGAGCTTTGGCGTCGAGCCCAAATCCCAGACCGCGAATGACTCGAATGTCACGCGGATGTCCGGCCGAGTCGACAATTAACCACAAAATACATGTTCCCTGCTTCTTCGCTCTTCGTGCTTCTTCGGTGTAGTCAGGATCCGGGGACGAAATCGCAGTAGGAGCGGAAATCCCTCCGCCTACTTTGTAAACGCCACCGCCGAAACCGCCACCACTACCGGCGCCTACACCCGGTCCGTGGCCAACTCCAACGCCGCCTCCAGAGCCCGAACCAATTCCGCCCCCAGAACCTGTGCCATTGGAGGGTGGCGCGGCAGGCATTGCCGGCGCGGCAGCGGGGACTCCGAGATTCGGCATGTGGTTTTCCGCCAGGTGCACTTGGGGTGGCGCAACCACTGTCGGTTGCACTGCCAGTTTGGGTTTCTCATTGCGCATCACGATCGCAGGTGGAGTGATTTGTTGCAACGCCGCCTTGGGAGGGCGCCCTTTCGGAGCAGGAATGGGATCGCGATCACCACCACCACCTCCTCCGCTGATCACCTTCTTGGCAACAGGAAGGGCGTAAGACTCGGGTGAGGGCGCAATCAGTGTTACGGTCTGATGCGTTTCGCGCTGCGTAATCTGATGGCTCACAAACACGCCACTCAGGAGCAATCCAATGAGCACCACGTGCACGATAGCGGACACCGTCACACCGCTCGTTCGATAATTGTTGTACTGGCCCCAGATCTGATCGGGTGGACGCGAGGCCCTCAGGGCCGGGCGTGCCGGCCCGGGATAGCGCCGGTTAGTCAAAGTTCGCGCCGGCACCCGCAACCATTGTTCGCTGTTGTAGGCAGAATTGTGATGACTCGACATGATTGCTCCTCAATACGTACACCACCGCAGGTTTCTAATAGATGCATTTGGAGGCGGGCGGGTTGATGCCGACAGCGGATGTGGCTGTTGATTCCCTCCCTTGTATCAAACAAAATGGTGGGATGCAGCCTCCCGCCATCTGTTTTCAGCCAGACCTTAATTTGCAAAACTTAGCCTCGATCACAAACGCCCAGCGAGAAGAAGAACAATCACCACGATAACGATTAGACCCAATCCTCCACTTGGGTAATACCCCCAGGATCGACTGTAAGGCCACGTGGGCAATGCACCAAGCAGCAAGAGAATCAGGACCACAAGAAGAATGGTGTACATTTCACCTCCAACGTTTTCGGCTTGCACACAATCACAAGCTGAGAAGGATAGCTAAATGTCTCGCGTAAGCGCATCGCTTACTTCGCAGCTGTTTCTGTTGCGTTCACCGTTTTGTTCTGCCCGGATTCACTAGTCTGTTCCGAGTACTTTCTCACCGCCGCCAGGAAGGGTCGAGCAACATCCGGAGGTCGCACTTTTCCGCTCAAAATCTCGGAAAAGGGAACGAACTTGCTATAAAGGAGGTGCGTCTCGTCCTTGTCTTGAGTAACTACGGCACCATTCAGGTCGATGCCCGCAAAGAGCCCACGCGCACGCGAATACGTCAGTACCTCCGCTTTCATCTTGATGTCCGTATCGGCTCCCGCGTCACGGCCGACCGGACCTGCTGCTGCGGAGGCATCGGCACCCAGCTTGAATTTGCTGGAAAGTAGATGCTCCATCCCTTGCTGATTCGTCACGACCATCACTAAATCAATGGCTTGCCCTCCCAGCTGCAAACCCCAACTGCCCCCGGTGATTGAGATCGGTGCCGGGGCGCTCCAGGACCCGTTTTCCGTGCGACAGGTCGCTACACCCTTGCCGTGGTTCCCGCCAAAACCGACAGCAATTTTAATCATCGACGGAATTACTGCAATGCACTTCGCATTTTTCATCACTTTGTCGGGAATGGCCTTGTCTTTCACGGCCATGATCTCGTCCAGAACTTTAGCGGACGCATCGATTCGTTTGGCAATGTCGGATTGTTCCTTGTCGTCGGCGGACCAGCTCACACCGGCCAAAATGCCCAGTACCAGAAGACATTTCGGCACTGTGGAAAAAACTCGTTTCATTTTGTCCTCTTCTGTGCTCGAGCTGAGCACCCATCAATGGACTGCGAGGATAAGCTATCTTGCGACGGGAGCGCGTTCTATCCGGGGGAGGCAGTAAAGACGGTCAGAAGTTTCCGCAGAAAGAGCACATCGGGATAGGACGTGCTGAGCCGGGGCGAAGTACAGGTTTCACCCTATTGTGGGTATTACCCCGTCGAAATAACCTGCAATCTCTACTCGACACAACGCCCCCCAAGCGGGTGCCGGTCCTCTGGGACGGACCGGCACCTGCTCCTTCCAAAGATTGATTTTAGACCTACAGCCCGCGGACCGGCTGAATACGGCGTTACGGGGATGGAGTGACAACAGCAGGCTCTTTATTCTCCGTGAGAAGTCTCATACGGAGGCGAAGATATGCTTTATTGGGCTTTGGTGTTCCTCGTTATCGCGCTGATAGCAGGGGTCTTAGGCTTCACTGGAGTGGCCGTCGCGTCGGCGGGTATCGCGAAGGTGCTATTTATCATCTTCCTGGTACTGTTCTTGGTTTCGCTGATCTCGCATTTGGCTAGAGGACGCGTTTAGAATTCTGGGTAGACCATTATAGGGCGGCGTCAGAGCCGCCCTGTATCTTTACACTCGTAATGGCCGCGTTCCGGATACCCATGAGACCGCTGCTCTTGAAGTCACGGAGTACCAACTGAAGTCTATCAACGTCGAGGAATATACGCGGTGGCCTATTCATCATCAGCCTGTTGAATTATGGGCAGGTCTGGGATAGTCAGGCTTTTGCTGCAAGACTGGACTCTGTCTTAGGACTACACACGCAAGTTGTGACTTTGGGGCTTCAAGTCGCTTGGCTTCTGATCTTGGGTGTACCGATCGCCTGCGTGGCGTGGACGGTGACCCATGAGGAAGTATTTCGGGAACCGCGCCAGTATTGTCAGCGGGAATGTGATCGCGCCCGAAGCATTCTCGTTCGCAAGTTCTTCTACCTTTTCACCTGTGAGTACTGCTTCAGCCACTACGTCACCGCAGGATTCTTGCTGCTCACCCGCTTCAGACTCCTGTTTCAGGATTGGCGCGGCTACATCCTTTCGTTCTTTGCATTAGTCTGGGTGGCGAACCAGTACATCAGCATCTACAACCGACTGCGCCTCGATATCAAGCACGAGCAGGTGGAGATAAAAGCCGAAGAGCGAACAGAGCAACGCAAGGCGGCTTAGCTCACGCAAGCTAGGCAGTGACCGCAACGCCATGCGAATCTTGACGAACGGCAGGAATGATCACTTCAACGATGGTACCCGGATTGGCGTTCGCCAGACGCAGACTGCCTCCGAGTTCGGTTACGCGCTGTCGCATCCCCCCAATACCAACACCGACACTCTCTGGACGCAACTGGATTACCTGTTCCTCTATGCCTTTCCCGTCATCACGAACCGTAACCACTATAATCCCGTCCTTTCTGATCAGGGTCACGCTTCCGTTGCGGGCTCCGGAGTGACGGAACATGTTTGTGAGCGCCTCTTGGACAATGCGGAAAATCGCAGTTTCCAGTTCCGACCTGAGACGGCCGAGATCCGGCGGGTCAACTTCCAACGCCATACGGATGCCGCTGCGTTCCGATAGACCTTCCAGAAACCAACGAAGCGCTGATACTAGCCCAACTTCGTCGAGCAGGGGCGGATGCAATAAGTGAGAGATAGTGCGAACCTGTTGGATTGCCCGGTCAATCAACTGGCTTGCTTCCACCGAAGCTTGTCGCATTGTGGGCGAAGAATCCTTGGCCAGAATGCCGTCCAGAATCATCTTTGCAGCAGCCAGTTCCTGGCCGAGGCCATCGTGGATTTCACGCGCAATCCGGCGCCGCTCTTCGTCTTGCATGGTCATCATGCGATTCGAGAGACGCCTGAGCGCGGCAGTCCTGCTCTCGACCATTCGCTCCAGTTCGATCGCGTTTTCACGGATGGTTCCGTGGGAATCACGCAGAGGCACGGCTCGGGCACGAAACCAGCGATACTGTGAGTCGACCCCGCGCAGCCGGTAGTCGCAGTCGTAGACATCGCCGGACAGCACGCTATGCAGCCACTTTTGGTGACTCTGTTCGCTGTCGTCGGGATGTACGTAGTCCAGCCAACCGAATCCTTTCCCGGTATTAGGTGGGGCTCCGGTGTATTCGTAAAAGCGACCACTGATGTAATCTCGGCTACCGTCAGGATTCCGGCTGAAGATGATGTCGGGAGCAGTCTGCACGATGGCATCCAGTTCTTGATTCCGCTGGGCCAACTCTCTATTCAATTTGTGCAACGCGACGGCTTTTTGTTCCAGCTCGGCAGTGCGTTCGGCAACCCGTTGTTCAAGCTGGCTATTAAGCCGCTCGAGTTGCCGATTCTTGCGGTGCAACTCGGTGAAAACCTTTACCTTCGCGCGCAGAACTTCCGGAACGATGGGCACGGATAGATAATCGACCGCTCCATGCTGGTAGCCTTTGAGGCGATCAAGATCGGTGAGGTGCACGGCCGAGATGAAGATGATTGCCGTCTTTTGGAAGCGCGGATGCTGACGGATGATCTCTGCGAGCTCAAAACCATCGATCTCAGGCATGCTCACGTCCATCAGCACAACTGCCACGTCGGTCTTGAGTAGTTTTTCGAGGGCGTCTTTGGCGGACGAAGCCTTGATGAGATTCTCGCCCAAGTCGGAAAGGATCGCCTCATAGGTCAATAACTTACCCGGCTGATCGTCAACCATGAGGATATTCACGCGATCGTCGGAGGTCGCGGTCTCGGACGGCTCTGGAACCGGGTTTGATGTAATTTCCGTGCTCGAACCCATACTCATCGATGCAGCCACATGCGCAAGGCAGAGAGTAATTGTTCCGTGTTTACGGGCTTAGCCAAATACTCTGAAGCGCCCGCTTCCAGGCATTTCTCGCGGTCACCCTTCATGGCCTTGGCCGTCAATGCGACGATTGGCAGCCGGCGGAATGAAGGGTTCTGACGGATTACCTGCATGGTCGCGTACCCATCCATTTCAGGCATCATGATGTCCATGAGAACGATCGCGACATCCGGAGTCGACTCCAGCATCGAGATAGCTTCCCTACCTGTTCCTGCGGTCAGCACTGCCATACCGCGACGCTCGAGCACGCTGCTGAGGGCGAAAATGTTTCGCATATCATCATCGACCACAAGGACCTTCTTGCCAACGAGCGCCTCATCCGATTGATGGAGTCGATCGAGCGTCTTCTGCTTGTCCTGCGGAAGATCAGCAACCACACGATGCAAGAAGAGTGCGGTCTCATCAAGCAGCCTCTCTGGAGATTCCACTCCTTTTACCACTACGCTGCGGGCAAGGGTGTGCAGGCGCGCGTCCTCATCAGGCGATAACTCTTTGCCGGTGAAGACTACGACGGGCAGATCCCGAACACTGGGCATGTCCCTCATGCGCTCCAGGATGTCGAAGCCGGTCATATCAGGCAGTCGCAAGTCGAGTACTGCGCAGTCGAAAGACTCTTCCGTCACCAGCTTCAGCGCCTCAGCTCCAGTGGCAGTGACAACCACATCGATGTCCTCGTAACCTAGAAGTTCCCGGATACTGAGCTGCTCGGCAGGATTGTCTTCGACAATCAACAAGCGCTTCCGCCGAGGAGCGGCATATTCCTTGATCCGCGCTAATGCCGATTCAAGTTCGTTCGCATCTGTCGGCTTGGTTACAAACGCGAATGCCCCGCGGGCGAGACCATGCTGCCGATCTTCGTCCAAGGTGAGCATCTGCACTGGTATGTGACGCGTCGCCGGATCCTGTTTGAGATGGTTCAGCACGGTCCAGCCAAGCATGTCGGGAAGGAAAACGTCCAACGATACGGCACTGGGGTGAAATTCGCGGGCAAGCGTAAGGGCCTGCGCGCCACGCAGAGCTACTAGTACTTTGAAACCCTTGTCCCGTGCGAGGTCGCACAGTACACGAGCATAGTGTGGATCGTCCTCCACGATCAGAAGCACGGCATCATCGGGCTGCAAGTTGTCGCGGTCGTCATCGATTTCTTCCACTGGGTGCTCAGTCACGACCATATTCGACAATTTGAGGGGCACGGCTGGTGCCTTCCAGTCGCCGGGCGTTAGCTTCGAGGCCAACGGTCCGACGTAGGCGAGTGGTAGATAGAGGGTGAAAGTGCTGCCCTCGCCCGGGGTGCTGCGAAGCTGGATTTCACCACCCAGAAGGCTAGCCAACTCACGGCTGATGGCCAGGCCAAGCCCGGTTCCGCCGTACTTGCGGCTGGTGCCAGCGTCCGCCTGTTGGAAGGCTTCGAAGATGATGCGCTGCTTATCGGGAGCGATTCCTATGCCAGAGTCCGTCACTTCAAACGCCACCACGGATGCGGCGCCGCTCAGAATCGGATGATCTTTGCTCCACCGCTTGTCAGCGACGGAGACAGAGAGCCGGACAGAACCGTGCTCCGTAAATTTGAATGCATTGGACAACAGGTTCTTAAGCACCTGCTGTAGCCGCTTTGAGTCCGTTACCAGACTGCGTGGAAGATGCGAATCCGCATTCACCTCAAAGGCAAGTTTGCGATTTTCCGCCTCGTGCCGGAATGGTCGAGCCACCATCTCCAGCAAGTTAGTGAAGAAGACTTCCTCGGCGTCAACAGACACCGTTCCGGACTCGATCTTGGATAGATCGAGAATATCGCTGATGAGATTGAGCAAGTCCGTTCCGGCAGCGTGGATCGTGCGGGCGAACTCCACCTGTTTTGGCGTCAGATTGTGATCTGGGTTCTCACTGAGTTGCTGCCCCAGTACCAGGATCGAGTTCAATGGTGTCCGCAACTCGTGTGACATGTTGGCAAGGAACTCAGATTTGTATTTGGAAGTCAGGGCAAGTTCTTTTGCTTTCTCTTCCAAAGCCCGTCGAGCCTGTTCGATTTCCTGATTCTTGCGTTCGACTTCTACGTTCTGTTCGGCAAGCTGTTGCGCCTTTTGCGCGAGTTGCTCGTTGGTCTGCTGCAATTCCTTTTGTTGAGTTTGCAGCTCCGCCGCCAGCTGCTGGGACTGTTTGAGAAGGCCTTCGGTCTGCATCGTGGCTTCGATACTGTTCAACACGATGCCGATGCTGGCCGTCAATTGCTCCAGAAACGCGAGGTGTGAGGCGGTGAAGGAGCTTAGAGACGCCAGTTCGATGACTGCCTTGACGCGATCTTCGAACAACACCGGCAGTACGATGACGTTTCTTGGAACCGATGCAAAAAGACCTGAACGAATCGGAACGGTCTTATCGGGCAGATCTGTGATCAACATCCGCCGTTTTTCTGATGCAACTTGTCCGACTAGCCCGTCGCCAATCTTCAATTGGCGAAGATGGCCGTTTTCGCCATCGTCGGCGAACGCTGACAACAACACCAGGCCAGCCGATTCCTCTGTCTCCATTTGATAGATCACGCCTTGTTGCGCGTTCACCAGTGGTGCAAGCTCGGAGAGCAACATGCGGCCCACGGTAGCCAGATCACGCTGCCCCTGAAGCATGCCCGTGAAGCGAGCCAGGTTCGTCTTCAGCCAGTCTTGCTCGGTGTTGCGATCCGTCGTCAGTCGCAAGTTGTCGATCATCGTGTTGATGTTGTCTTTCAACTCTGCGACTTCGCCGCTGGCTTCGACCTGAATGGAACGGGTCAAATCGCCCTTGGTGACGGCCGTTGCGACTTCCGCAATGGCTCGGACCTGGTTCGTCAGGTTATCAGCCAACAGGTTCACGTTACCGGTGAGATCCTTCCACGTGCCTGCGGCGCCAGGGACGTTGGCCTGACCGCCGAGTCTTCCTTCCACTCCGACTTCGCGGGCGACGGTGGTCACCTGATCGGCAAACGTGGCGAGAGTACCGGTCATGTTGTTGATGGTTTCCGCGAGGGCCGCGACTTCGCCCTTTGCATTCACTGCGAGCTTCTGGGTTAGATCCCCATTGGCCACGGCAGTTACGACTTTAACAATTCCGCGGACCTGCTCAGTGAGGTTGACCGCCATGACGTTCACGTTGTCGGTTAGATCCTTCCACGTGCCAGCGACTCCGGGTACCTGAGCCTGTCCACCGAGTTTGCCTTCTGTTCCCACTTCGCGGGCCACGCGCGTCACTTCAGCGGCGAATGCATTCAGTTGATCCACCATCGTGTTGATGGTGTTCTTCAGCTCGAGAATTTCACCCTTCACGTCGACCGTGATTTTGCGCGACAGGTCGCCGCGGGCCACGGCCGTCGTGACTTCGGCGATGTTTCGAACCTGGCCCGTCAAGTTGCCGGCCATCGAGTTCACCGAGTCGGTGAGGTCTTTCCACGTTCCGGCCACGCCGGGCACCTGCGCCTGGCCGCCAAGCTTTCCTTCCGTGCCGACTTCGCGAGCCACGCGCGTCACTTCCGCGGCAAACGCGTTCAGCTGGTCCACCATCGTGTTGATAGTTTCTTTCAGTAGCAGGATTTCGCCGCTGACGTTCACCGTGATCTTCTTCGACAGGTCACCGCTGGCAATGGCCGTCGAGACCTCGGCGATATTTCGCACCTGGCCAGTCAAGTTGCTGGCCATCGAGTTTACGGAATCGGTTAGATCTTTCCACGTTCCGCCTACGCCTGGCACGAGCGCCTGCCCGCCGAGCTTTCCGTCGGTTCCGACTTCGCGGGCCACGCGCGTCACTTCCGACGCGAACGAACGGAGCTGGTCCACCATGGTGTTGATGGTGTCTTTGAGTTCGAGGATGTTTCGCACCTGGCCAGTCAGGTTGCTGGCCATAAAGTTGACGTTGTCGGTAAGATCCTTCCACGTACCCGCCACTCCGGGCACCTGAGCCTGCCCCCCGAGCTTTCCTTCCGTACCGACTTCGCGGGCCACACGCGTCACTTCACCAGCGAACGCGTTGAGCTGGTCCACCATGGTGTTGATGGTGTTCTTCAATTCAAGAATTTCGCCTTTTACGTCGACCGTGATCTTGCGCGACAGATCCCCGCGAGCAACGGCGGTCGTCACTTCAGCGATGTTTCGTACCTGGCCGGTGAGGTTGCCGGCCATCGAGTTCACCGAGTCAGTCAGATCTTTCCACGTACCAGCGACTCCGGGAACATTCGCCTGACCGCCCAAGCGGCCTTCCGTACCGACTTCGCGCGCCACGCGCGTTACTTCGCCAGCGAACCGGTTGAGCTGATCCACCATCGTGTTGAGTGTTTCTTTGAGTTGCAGGATCTCGCCGCGCACGTCGACCGTGATCTTGCGAGACAAGTCTCCGCTGGCGATGGCTGTCGCCACTTCCGCGATGTTACGAACCTGGCCCGTAAGGTTGCTGGCCATGAAGTTTACGTTGTCCGTAAGGTCTTTCCAGGTACCGCCAACGCCGAATACCTGTGCCTGACCGCCGAGTTTTCCTTCCGTACCGACTTCGCGGGCGACACGCGTCACTTCACCGGCAAACGCGTTGAGCTGATCCACCATCGTGTTGATGGTGTCCTTCAGTTCGAGAATTTCTCCTTTCACATCGACCGTGATCTTTCGCGACAAGTCGCCGCGAGCTACGGCCGTCGTCACCTCAGCGATGTTTCGGACTTGAGCAGTGAGGTTTCCGGCCATCGCGTTCACCGAGTCCGTCAAATCTTTCCACGTACCGGCTACGCCCGGGACCACTGCCTGTCCGCCGAGTTTCCCGTCAGTTCCGACTTCGCGCGCCACACGCGTTACTTCCGATGCGAACGAGCGCAGCTGATCCACCATCGTATTGATGGCCTCTTTGAGCTGCAGAATCTCGCCGCGAACGTCGACCGTAATCTTGCGGGACAAGTCACCGCTCGCCACAGCCGTGGCGACTTCAGCGATGTTACGAACCTGACCGGTAAGGTTGCTGGCCATCAGGTTCACATTGTCGGTGAGGTCTTTCCAAGTACCGGCAACGTCGGGAACCTGCGCCTGTCCGCCGAGTTTGCCTTCCGTTCCCACTTCGCGGGCGACGCGCGTCACCTCGGCGGTGAACACGCCGAGCTGCTGAATCATTGTGTTGACAAGGTTGGCAGAACGCAAAAACTCGCCTTCCAGCGGACGGCCATCCACGTCCAGGCGAACAGTCTGAGTCAAGTCGCCCTGGGCCACGGCTGCGATGGCGCGGGTGACTTCTGCTGTTGGGCGCAGCAGATCCTCGACCAGTGTGTTGACCGAGACCTCCATCTCACCCCAGGCGCCCCTGGATTCGTGAAAACGGGTTCTTTCGCGAGTCTTGCCCTGCTTTCCGACCACATGGCCCACGCGCTTCAGGTCTTGGGCCATGTGCTGGTTCGCTGCAACGATGTCGTTGAAGGTATCGGCGATCTTGCCCGGCAGTCCGACCCACGTGCCCGGAAGGCGAACGGTGAAGTCGCCATTGCGCATATTCTGCAGCGCAGCGAGAATCACATTGAGATCAAGAGAATCATCGGGGGACTTGGGCTTTCCATTGTTTTTCGGGAGTGATGCAATTGCCTCGTTGGGGGCAGGTGCAGTTCCGTTGAGGGTTGACCTCTTCATCATCGAATCTCCCCAGGCCTATAAGGACGCGCAGCGACCTCATTCCCACTCGGTCGGAACAAAGCCCGGCCATTAACGGGTCCTCGCCCAAACGGAAGAATTCGACGGATATGGGGAAAATTGGGTCCTAATGCGCAATCAAGCGCGCAGTGTTTTGCGCACTCAAGGGCGATTGGACCATGTTCAGGGACGGGAATCCCTAAGGTAATTCCTGTATATGAGTGCGTCGACACGCGGAATCAGACGCACTCCAGGGATATGGCATCAAGCGGCACTTCTGCCCATAACGAAATGCAAAATAAGGGAGATGATCGCGAACACCAATAGCAAGTGAATCAGTCCCGAAGCGACGTGAAACACCGTGAAACCACCCAGCCACGCGATCAGCAAAATGATGAATAACACAGTCCAAATACTCATGATTCTCTCCTTCACCTCATGACGTTACAGGCTCAACGGCGCGACGGGAGGTCTGCCGCGAAGCCATCGAACTCTATCGTTTACGCTACCCCCCTGCTTGACGCCTGTCAGTAACGAGAAATTGGTATCTGCGGGGAATTGTGTCTGTATCGGCGCGTTGGACAAACCTGACCAAGAGCTGTCGGCGATTCCGCATTTCCAACAACTTGGCCAACCTTGGGTTCCTGTTTGCAACTAACAGAAACCCATTTGGCTCTTCTAGCGGGAGAAGGAGATCATTATTAATACTTATTTTGTGATTGTGGTCGCCCCGGTCACAGTTTCCAATTCGAGGCGTTGAATCGATCTTTATGACAAATTTGTCGCAGCGTGGGTTGAGGACAGCCGTCGCTCTTGCACTGCTGGTCGGACTCCCGGCTGGTTGCGGCGCCTACTCCGTTCTCACTCATGAACAAGTGGTCGACCTGCTTTGGAAGGACGATATTGAACCGCTGCTGACGAAGCGATTCCCTACCGCGAACTCCGATGATCTTAGAAAAGCACACGCATTCGCCTACGGGGGATCGTTAGTCCAAGACATGGGTTACTATCCTTTTGGGAATAAGTTCTTCAGCGATCTCACGCATTACGTCCGCAGCGGTGATTTCATCTTCAACCTCGTCAGCGAATCGAGTAACCTAAATGAGTACGCGTTCGCCCTGGGCGCTCTTGCCCACTACTCTTCCGACAACATGGGCCATCCGGCCATCAACGAATCGGTTGCCCTGCTGTTTCCAAAGCTGCGCTCAAAATATGGCAATACAGTTACGTATGCGGATAATCCTAAAGCGCACATCCGAACGGAGTTCGGATTCGACATGACGCAAGTGGCCAAAAATAACTACACGTCAGATCGATACCACGACTTCATTGGCTTTGAAATTTCAAAGCCCGTGCTCGAGCGTGCTTTTCTGGACACATACGGTGTTCCTCTGAGTACGGTGATCTCGAATGAAGACCTGGCAATTGGAACTTTCCGGCGCGCGATCAGCAAGATAATCCCGGAGATGACCAGAGTTGCCCTGGTTGCGCGAAAGAAGGAGCTGGTTGCGGAAACCCCCAACTTTAATTCGCGGAAGTTTCGGTACAATCTGTCTCGCGCGAGCTACCAGCGCGAATGGGGAAAGGGATACCGGCGGCCGGGAACGGGCACCCGTGTACTGGCATTCTTCTTAAAGTTTGTTCCGAAGATAGGGCCTTTCAAAGCGCTAGACTTCACAATCCCGACTCGCAAGACGGAGGACTTGTATATTGCCAGCGTGAATCGGACTCTCGACAACTATCGCACCTTACTGGTCGAGGTGAGAAAGAAGGATGTTCACCTGCCCAACACGGACTTTGACACGGGGCGCCTGACGCATGCTGGTGAATACCCACTCTCCGACGAAGCATATGCGCGTTTGCTCGACTATCTGGTTCGCGGTGACTTTCTGGGGCTCACACCGGAACTGCGGGAGAACATCCTTGCGTATTACCGTGACGAGAATGCGCCCGTTGCTACCAAAAGGAAGGCATCCGCGTGGGAAAAGACCCGCGAGGAGTTGGAACGGCTTAAGTCAGTGACTCCTTCCGAAGCTCCCGCGATTCAGATCACCGAAATTCCCTGACTATTCTGCCTGTCTCTATGAAGGCCCGACGATTCCCAACCCCCGGCCGTCGGTTAGCAACTAAGGAGCAGTGTATTCAAATCATTGAGTGCGCCACGACGCGCATGCATAGGAGGGTACGAATGGCAGACGACATGGAGAAGAACCGTCAGCAAGGTGGACAAACAGGTCAAAGCGGACAGTCTGGTCAACAGGGCAGCCAGTCTGGTCAGCATGGACAAGGTCAGACGGGCGGACAGCAGAGCGGACAGACTAGCCAGAAGAAGGGCGGAGAGGGCACGGAAGAAGACGAGAACGAGAGTTTGAATCGCCAGCGCCGTGCATCCTAGCTTGACTTGGACAAGAAAGAGATGAGAAGTCCCGGCAGTTGATGCCGGGACTTCTTTTTTGCGCTCGCAACTGTAAAGCGCTTTTCTTTTAGGCGCCTTCCCCGGAATGCAATACTCGGAACAAGTTGCCACCGTTGGACCACACCAGGACGAGAGCATCTTCCCCTTTGCCCACGTTCGAAAGGGCCTGCTGGACATCACTCGCCGACTGAACCTTATGACGGTTCACTTCGAGAATGATGTCGCCCTGCTGCAATCCAGCGATATCGGCGGGGCTACCTGGCTGGACTTGCTCGATCACAGCGCCGTGAATGTCAGTCGGCGCCTGAAGCTGATCGCGCAGATCCGGCGTGAGGTTGCCGAGTCGGACTCCCCAGCGCATCTTGCCGCTGCTTTCGCCGGCAGTGCCCTTTTCTTCGGCATTTCGGCTACCCAGTTCCTCCAGCGTGACCGGGATCGTCATCGTCTTGCTGTCGCGGAGAATGGTGAGCTCGATTTTCGTGCCGGGCTGCTTCTGTCCCACCACGACTTGGAGTTCTCCAGCATCAGTCACTCTGTGACCGTCGACCTCGGTGATCACGTCTCCAATCTGCAGACCGGCCTTGGCGGCTGGCGAGTCGGCTTCCACCTGGGTGACCACGCCTCCCATGGCAGCTTTATCGCCGAAGAACTTGGCGTTTTCCGGCGTGACATCGGCGATACCGATGCCCATGCGCCCATGGCGGACTTTGCCATCACGAATCAGAGTTTCCACTGTCGGTCTGACGATTTGGCTCGGAATCGCGAAGCCCATTCCTGAGAATGTGCCCGATGGCGAAATCAGGAACGTGTTGATGCCCACAACTTCGCCCCGGGCATTGACTAGCGGTCCGCCGGAGTTGCCCGGATTGATCGCAGCGTCGGTCTGGATGAATTCTCCGGGCTTGCTCGGGTTCGAGGGATCAGGGTTCGCGCGGTTCACAGCACTGACAATGCCGCGTGTCACGGTGAAGCGGAATCCGTAGGGATTACCGAACGCAAGCACCGTCTGACCGGGCCGAACTTCCTTGGAGTCTCCCCAGGGCGCGCTCGCCAGGTCCGGCGCATTGACCTTAAGGACGGCGAGGTCAGTCAGCGGATCGCTTCCGATGAGCTTGGCCTTGAGGACTCGGCGATTGCTCGTGGTAACGCGAATATCTACGGCTCCATCGACCACGTGATTATTCGTGACGATGTATCCGTCGGGAGAGATCACGACGCCGCTGCCCATTCCGTGTTCGATTTGCGGCTGACGGCGCCCACGCGGTCCAAAGAACTGTCCGAAAGGGTTCGATTGCCCGAAGAACTGTTGCATATCTTCTGGCATTTGCCCATTGGCATTTTCAGCCGTGGCCTTCGACGTGACCGTCACATTGACGACCGCTGGCGTCACGCGTGCCGCCAACGTTTCCATGGCTTTGTCCAGAGCCAGGAGCGCGCCGACACTGTCTACATCAAGCGGCGCTGCTGCCGGAGCGGCTTTGGGAGCACTTGCCGCGGCGGGCTTGACGAATTCATAAGTTACGAACGACGCGACGAGAGCGAGCGCCAGCACAGGCGCCACCAATTGCCGCATCCAGGTCCTTGCGTTTTCCTTCCACTTTCGAACATCCATGACTTTCATCCTCCAAATGTTTTACAACTAATTCATTAGTTACTAATTGAAGCCGAACACCCCGTGAACCCAACCTGCCTGATTTACGTTTCCTTGTGGGGGATTGGATTAGAGGGTGTGCTGGTCACACTTCTAAGAACCGTCACACGCCACATCTGAATTTGTTGAACCTGCTGTTGCTCGCGATTCGAGCCGCTGCTCTCGACCACGATCCAGAAAGTCTCCGTATATGGAACCGCAGTGGTCGCGGACCCGGTCAGATGGACCAGCGATTTCTCCACCGCTTTGGGAGACTCGGAATGCAAAGCAGCGGTTCTCACTGCATTCGCAGTTTTCGTTCTGGTCCTGTGCGTGATCGATCTCTGGGTCAGCTTCACGGGAGTTACAGCCAACCCCGGAATCCGCTCAGTGATTCGCACGGAAGGAGTCACCGAAGAGCGTGCGATTTCGTACCCCTTTGCCCGTGGAGATCTCTCAAAACCCACCAGCTTGGGGCTTCTCGAGTAGACAACGGCGCACCCCATTGCGAGAACTGCTACCAGTGACACTGCGAGCCACGACTTATACTGAGTCGGCGCTGGCCTGTTCACGTCCAAAATTCGAGCGACTCGAGCTGATGTTTGATGGACCTTGCCCAAAACCGACTGTGCAAGCGCGATGCCACGGGTCACAAAACTCTTCTCCGCCAAACGCGCCAGGCATTCGGCGTACGCTCGCGGACTGGCGGTCTCCGCAAGAACCGCGTCATCACACGCCATCTCCCTCTCGAGACCGAGTTTCTTCTCGATCCACCAGACGGCTGGATGAAAGAACAGAAGCGCTGTCAGAGCTTGCTGGATCAGATTGGTCCAGTCGTCCCATCGCCGGAAGTGCGCGAGTTCGTGCAAGACAATCTGATTCAGCTCATTCGGCGAGAGCTCGCACATCAGCGAATGCGGAATCAGGATCGCCGGCTTCACTAGCCCGACAGCTGTAGGAACTCGCACTTGCTCTGAAGTACAAAGAGCGATCCGTCGCCTTCCACCATGACGTTGAAGGGTGCTTTGCAAGACCGCATCGAGTACAGAAGGATCAACAGGGGTGCAGCTTTTTCGTAATGCATTCAAATGCCAGATCGCCCGTCCTAGTCTGAGAGAGAACCAGAGTGCAAGAATACCCCACGCCGCCAGGAAGTAGATTGCCCAGGATTTCGGAAAGGTAATGGCCGCGTGTCCCGTGGCATCATTCGCAACGCCTGTGTGCAGCCATGCTCCGTTGACCCATGGCAAAAACGCAACGGCCACCAAGGCCGAGAACCACACTGCAAATCGAGTGGTCGCGTTCTGCCGTGCGACGAGACGCAAGATCAGCGCGGCGCACAGGCAGATAACACCCCCCTCAATCAGGGAGTCGAGCGATCGAAGCGCGAAGATTTCAGCCATTGTGTTGAGGCTTGCGCTCATAGATGTCGCTATTTGGCCCTTTCCAGCAATTCACGTACACGCGCCAGTTCCTCGGCATCGATGCTGCTCTCTTCCAGAATGTTCAGCAGCAGGCGCTCGTGGGAGTTTCCGAAAAATCGGCTGACCAGATGGCGCACTTCAAAACGGGTCGCGTCCTCACGGTCGATCTTG